>JAJPHJ010000026.1 GCA_021325335.1 Pseudomonadota bacterium
ATGCTGCACGTCGACCGGCGAGCGTGACGGCCGTGTGCGCCGTCTCGCCGCTCATCGTCCCGTGGTGGGCTGCCTTCGCGATGCGCTACTTCCGCTGGCCGATCGCCGGGCTGTTGAGATTGGCGCGCAGGCTCCCGCCGGCGATCTCTGGCGGGATGGCGCACAATGTCGCGAAGACGCGACTGCGAACCCTTTTCCACACCGTCGCGATGATGCGCGAATGGAAGCCCAGTGGCGCGCAGGTGCCGGCAGACGTGCCGGTCATTTTGGTGCTAGGTGATGAGGATCGGCTCTCCAAGGGCGAGCGTGTCATGACCGTCGCTCATAAAGTGGATGTGCGGCTGTTGGAACACACGGGCCATTTTCCGTTGTGGAAGCAGCGCGAGCGCTTCACGAGGGAGCTGGCGGATATCTTGCGCACGTACGCTGGGCGCAAATAAATTTGCGCCCGCTACATGGGGCGACTTTCCAGTCGCCCGCTACATGGGGCGACTTTCCAGTCGCCCGCTACATGGGTGATTTTGCAGGCGCCCGCTACATGAGGTTCGTGCGGATCGTGATGGGGGCGTAGTCGGCATCGCCGACCGAAGCCGACTTCATGACGTGGAGGTCGCGCGGGGCATAGAGGTCGTTCTCATGGCCGGCCGGACAATTGATGGAAAAGGCGCTGCGCAGATCGCGTTCTTCCACCGGTAGCCTGACGAGCATGCCGTCGGGATAGACGACGTCGGAGGTCCGGCCCTCGACAACGATGAGCTCGCTGCAGTCGGGGTTGGTGCACTTGACATCGTGCCGGTAGCGGACGCGTAGATAATGCATATGTTCAGTTATCGGTAGGGCCAGGCGACTTGCCAGTCGTCCTGTCCCTATCGATCCCTACTTATTAATACCCAAAAGCGAAAGAGCGGCCGCGCGGCCGCCCTTCGGAGTTCGGTTCGAGCGCTCGCTAGTAGAGCTCGACCTCGCTGAGGTTCTTCTCGATCTTGCGCTTCACGCGCTGGAGCGCATTGTCGATGGATTTGACGTGCCGGTTGAGATCGCGCGCCATCTCTTGGTACGACTTGCCCTCGAGATAGCTCAGCAGCACCTGAGACTCAAGGTCGCTGAGGTTCTCTTGGATACGCTCTTTGATGTCCTCCGAGACCTCCTGGTTGATGACGAGTTCCTCGGGGTCGGACATCTTGGCGCTCGCCATGACGTCGAGCAGCGTCCGTTCGCTGTCCTCGTCATAGATCGGCTTGTTGAGCGAGATGTACTGGTTGAGCGGGATGTGCTTCTGACGGGTCGCGGTCTTGATGGCCGTGATGATCTGGCGCGTGATGCACAGCTCCGCAAAGGCGCGAAACGACGAAAGCTTGTCCGCGCGGAAGTCCCGGACAGCTTTATAGAGGCCGATCATGCCCTCTTGGATGATGTCCTCGCGATCGGCGCCGATGAGAAAGTAGCTTTTGGCTTTGATGCGGACGAAGTTCTTATATTTGTTGAGCAGGAACTCCATGGCGAGGTTGTCGCCACATTTCGCTGCATTGACGAGCTCTTCGTCGGCACGCTCACTGTAATCGTAGGTCTCTTCGACCGGGTGCAGTGCCCCCAAAATGATCTGTTTACCCCCTCGCTTGCTGGCTGCCGGTTCCCCTGGCAGTCCTAACCGATTATATGTTCGGACCCCGATTTCGTCAAGGTTTGTGGGGTGTTTTCGCCTTGTTCGCCCGTGGCACAATGTCGGCTGGAGCTCTTGACAGGACCGGAGTGGTCATATCGAGGTTTGGCTCCTCAAGCGGCGGGCTACCTCGAAAAGCACGACCGCGGAGGCCGAAGCGGCGTTGAGCGACGCCACTTTGCCGCACAACGGGATTCGCACGAGCGCATCGCAGCGCTCGCTCACCAAGCGTGACAAGCCTTTGCCTTCAGCGCCGACCACGAGCACGGACTTGCGGGTGTAGTCAGCAGTATCGTACGGTTCTGCCGTAGCGGCGGGCGAGAGGCCCGTGACCCAACATCCATCGTCTTTCAGCGCCATCAGCGCTGAGACGATATTCGGGACACAAGCGATCGCCAGATGAGAGGTCGCTCCGGCCGAGGCCCTGCGCGTGACGGCCGTGATTCCAGCATTGCGCCGTTCAAGCATGACAACGGCGGCGACACCTGCACCCTCGGCGTTGCGCAGCACAGCTCCCAGATTGTGCGGGTCCTCGAGGTGGTCGATCGCGACCACTACGACGGCATCGGCGGCGCGGACCATTCTCCGAATGTCGGGCCAAGCTGTGTACGAAAACTTGGGCAGGTCTGCGCTGACATCATGGTGCCGCTCTCGGGCGCGATCGCCACGTCCGCGAGCCGGCTCCTCGAATGCGACCTCGATCTGCTTGGCGCGGGCGAGAGCAATGAGGGGGGCCAATCTGGGATCTCGCGCTCGATGCTTGGGAATGCGCAGGCACGCGATGGCTTCGCCCGCCCGCAGCGCTTCCTCGACCGCGTGGAAACCGTAGACGCGTTCCTCGTCAGGGGCCATCGACGCCGCGGCCGCCATCTCCGGCTTTCTTGTCCTTGACCTCGACGCCGGCGGCGGTCAATGCATCGCGCAGCCGGTCAGACGCCGCGAAGTTCTTCTTCGTCCGCGCCTCCTCGCGCAACTCGATGATCTTATCGATCAGCGCCGCTCCATCTAACTGGCCGTCGCCCGCAAGCGCCCGCAGGGTATCGCGATGCGCAGGATCGAGCACGACGCCGCGTGGCGCGGTCCAACCGGCAGCGAGCGCGGTGGCAGGCAGCCCCAAAATCCCCAAGCAGCGTTCGATGACGGCGACGTTCGCATGGGCGGATGCCGGGTCAGAGATCGCCGCCGCCTTTGCTTCGCGCACTGCGGTCTGCAGCCAACCGAGCGCCCCCGCAGTGTTGAGATCGTCGTCGAGGAACGCGTCAAACGCGTCCGCCGCGACCAGCCCTTCCGAGTGGGGAACTCCATCTCCGGCAGACGCGCGCACCGCGTCGAGCTCGTCATAAAGTCCGCGCAGGCCCTTGGCCGCGCCTTCGAGCGCGGTCGTCGTGTAGTTCGATGGCTTGCGATAGCCGGTCTGCAGAAACTGATAGCGCACCGCTGCCGCCGGGTAGCGCTGCAGCAGCTCTTTCATGGGGACGAAATTCCCGAGCGATTTGCTCATCTTCTGACCGTCCACGTTGAGCAATCCGGCGTGCATCCAGTACCGCGCCATTGGCCGCAAGCCCGTCGCTGTTTCGGTCTGCGCCACTTCGTTCTCGTGGTGGGGAAAGATAAGGTCCATGGCCCCGCCGTGAAGATCGAACCGGTCACCCAGATAACGCCGGCACATGGCCGAGCATTCGATGTGCCAGCCGGGGCGCCCGGGTCCCCACGGACTCGGCCAGGTCGGTTCGCCGGGCTTCGCTTTCTTCCACAGCGCGAAGTCGAGCGGATCGCGTTTCTCCTCGCGCACGGCGATCCGTTCGCCGGCGCGCAGCTCGTCGAGATTGCGCCGGCTCAAGCTCCCGTACTCCGGATCCTTTTCGACAGAGAAATACACGCCATCGCTCGTCTCATACGCGACTCCGCGCGCCTGCAAGCGCTCGATGAGCTCCACGATCTGAGGCATCTCGCGGGTGGCCCGCGGGGAGAATGTCGGCTCGAGCAGGCCCAGGAGCTTAGCGCACTCCTCGAACTCGTCGAGGTAACGGGTCACGACCTGGTCCCAGGGGACCCCTTCCTTCGCCGCGCGATCGATGATCCGGTCGTCGATGTCCGTCACGTTGCGCACGTAGGTGACGTCATAGCCGGAGGCGCGCAGATGGCGCAGGAGCACGTCGAAGGTGAGAAACGTGCGCGCATGACCGAGATGCGGATGAAAGCTCGGCGTCATGCCGCAGACATACATGGACACCTTGCCGGCCTGCGCCGGTTCGAACGGCTCTATGGAGCGGGTCAGCGTGTTATAAAGTCGGAGAGCCATGCGGTGCGTTCGTCCCAAGCCGGCCTTCGAGCGCGTCCAAACGAGCGGCCATCGCCGCGATCTGCTCGCTCGTGGGATCCGGCATGTCCACCTGCGGGATGACCGGCTCCTCGACTTTCTTCCCATCGACGAAGACGACACGGCCAGGAACCCCGACAACCGTGCTGTTCGGCGGCACGGACTTCACGACGACGGCACCTGCCGCGACCTTCGAGTTGCTACCGATGACGATGGCGCCCAAAATCGCGGCTCCTGCTCCCACGACGATGTTGTCTTCCAGCGTGGGGTGGCGCTTGCCGTGTTGCAGGCTCGTGCCTCCGAGCGTCACGCCCTGGTAAAGCGTGCACCCACGGCCGACCTCCGCGGTCTCGCCGATGACGACGCCCATGCCGTGATCGATGAAGAGGCCCGCGCCGACCTCCGCCCCCGGGTGGATCTCGATCCCGGTGAAAAAGCGCATGAGGTTTGAGAGCAGCCGAGGCAGCACCGGCACTTGCCAGCGGTAGAGCGGATGGATGAAGCGATGGGCGACGACCGCATGGAGACCTGGATAGGCGAGTAGCACTTCGAGCCCGTTGGCGGCCGCCGGATCGCGCTCGAAGCATGCGCGCCAGTCTGCGCGGATTTGCCGGAATATGGAGTCGCGTTGCATGGTGGTCCTGCCTATAAACACGAGCGGAAAAAAAAGGAAAGGGCGCCCAGGCGCCCCGTCAACAGCAGCAGCGGCAGGACTGGTTCTGGTATGAGAGCGTGATCGTCCGATCGTCGTTCATGACTGTTCTGACTGGTTACCCCCAAGGGGTGCTACTCCCTCCGGCCGGTCGTGGACCTTTGCAGCGAGGATGCGATTCTGCGCGCCACGCGCGGCGCTCCGAGCAGGGGGAGTAACAGCGGCAATTCGATGCCGTGTTCCGATCCCGTGACCGCCAGCCGCAACGGACGGAAGAGCGAGCGCCCTTTTAGGCCGTATTTTTCGCCGAGCGCCTTGAGGCCGTCTTTGGAAACGACGCCGGCGAAGCGATCTTTGCGGTCCGACTGAGCAAGCGCGAGCAGCTCCGCCAGCAGCTCGCGAACGGGTGCGCTCGCAAGCTCGACATCGGTGTCAGGACTCCAGGAAATCTCCTCGGCTTGCAGCGCGGCGACCTCACGGGGCACGTCCGAAAGCACCTCGACGTGATCGCTCACCGCGGCGGCGAAGCGCTGCCACCACCCCTCGTCGGCCTGCATGGACGCGCCCGCGGCGTCTCGCGCCGCCTGTTCGAAGAGCTCGGCGCGTTCCGGCAGCGGTTTTGCGCGCAGATAGTGCGCGTTGAACCAGCGTAACTTGCCCTCGTCGAAAACCGCTGGGCTTTTGCTCGCGCGCTCGAGCGAGAACATCTGCGCAAGCTCTTCCAACGTGAAGAACTCGCGATCGTCGCCCGGCGACCAACCCAAAAGCGCGAGATAATTCACGAGCGCCTCCGGCAAGAAGCCCTCCTCGCGATATTCGGCGATGGGACGAGCGCCGTGGCGTTTTGAGAGCTTGCGATGGTCGGGAGCCAAGATCATCGAGACATGGGCGAAGAGCGGCAGCGGCCGCTCAAGCGCTTCGAAGAGCGCGACTTGGCGCGGCGTGTTCGGCAGGTGTTCGTCGGCGCGGATCACGTGGGTGATCGCCATGTCGCTGTCGTCGACGACGACCGCGAAGTTGTAGGTCGGCGTCTTGTTGGGGCGCAGCACGATGAAATCGCCGAGCGTGCCCGCCGGGAAATGGACGGAGCCGCGGATGAGATCCTCGACGTAGATCTCGCGCGCGGGCATGGCGAAGCGCAGCGCGGGCACACGCCCGGCCGCTTCGAGCCCGGTCCGCTGCACGGCCGTCAGTGCGCGGCATTTGCCCGAATACTTGGGCGCCTCGCCGCGACGCTCTTGAGCCGCACGTTCGGCTTCGAGCTCCTCGGGCGTGCAATAGCACGGATACACCGCTTCGATCTCCACCAGACGAGCGATCGCGAGCGCATAGCGATCCTGGCGCTCGGTCTGGCGGTACGGACCGTAAGGGCCGCCGACCTCCGGTCCTTCGTCCCAGCCAAGCCCGAGCCAGCGCAAGTCGGCCGCGATCGACGCCTCATGCTCGCGGCTCGACCGCTCGGCATCGGTGTCTTCGGAGCGAAGCACGAGCGTGCCACCGTTTCGCTTGGCGAACAGGTAGTTGAAGAGCGCCGTGCGGGCGCCGCCTGTGTGAAGCGCACCGGTGGGCGACGGAGCGAAACGGACGCGGACAAGCTCAGGCATGTGCGCAGGTTCATTTTGGTTGTCGGCCCTATCGCCCTGTGCAGGCGTTTCAGATGAAGGCAAGGCGCTCGCCGCGCTCGCTGTGCGCTATGAGGCGTTCGAGACGGCGCAACCGCGTCTCTGGCTTCTTCGCACTTGCAACCCACCCGATCGCCGCCCGTTGATAGCCTTTGGGGAAGCTCGCAAACGTCTCCCACGGTTTGCCGGTCGCGCGAAAGGTGCGCGCGAGCTCTGCCGGCAGCTTCGTCGGCGGGGGCACCGTTCGGCGCCGTTCGTGTCCAACGAAGGCCGCCCGCCCGGCCGCCGTCATCCGTCCCTCCTGTAACAAGCGCTTGACGCGCTCGATGTTCGACGGCGACCAGGAGCTCGTCGGTTTTCGCGGCACGAATCGCATCAGGTAGCGGTTTTCGTCGAAGGCTTTGACCCTAGCGTCCACCCACCCGAAGCACAGCGCCTCGTCGAGAGCTTCGTCGAAAGTCACGCTCGGCGTGTTGGAATGCTTCTTATGATAGATGAGCCAGACATCAGGCGCGCTGCGGCCGTTGCGCCGGAGCCACGCGCGCCAAGCATTTCGATGCTTGGCGTACAGCGGCTTCACAGCAACGTCACGCTCGCAAACGCCGCCATGCCAACGCCCTCCCCTGTGAATCCCATGCCTTCCGTGTGTTTGGCTTTGACGCTGCACCGGTCGAGGGCGATGCCGCAAGCGCCTGCCAGCGCCGCGCGCATTGCGGGGATTTGGGGCGCAAGCGCCGGACGTTCGGCGACGATCGTGCAGTCGACATTACCGACCGCAAACCCGGCTTCGACGACCCGCGCCACCGCGCGGCGCAGGAGCTCGAGGCTATCCGCTCCCGCGTATTGCGGATCCCCCGCGGGGAACATCGATCCGCAATCTCCGAGCGCGGCAGCGCCCAGAATCGCGTCGATCGTAGCGTGCGCGGCGACGTCCGCATCCGAGTAGCCTTCAAGTCCACGGTCGAACGGGATCCGGCAGCCCGCGAGGATCAGCGGGCGGCCCGGCACGAGCCGGTGAGCGTCGAAGCCAAAGCCCAGGCGCATGTATCGACCTTTCGTTTGGGCGACTTGCCAGTCGCCCGCTACATCTTGGGCGACTTGCCAGTCGCCCGCTACATCTTTTGGGCGACTTGCCAGTCGCCCGCTACATCCTCTTCAGGCGCGCGGCAATGCGCTCGGCGACTGCGAGATCTTCGGGAGTCGTGATCTTTATGTTCTCGTACGAGCTCTCCACGATCGCGATCGCGACGCTGCCTGCACGTTCGACGAGCTCCGCGTCATCCGTTGCAAGGAACCCAGCCTCCTCGGCGCTTTCGTGCGCCGCGAACAGCAGATCGTAATTGAAGGCTTGAGGCGTCTGCGCCGCCCATACCCGTTCGCGTGGTATCGTCCGCAGCACGGTTCCCGTTTCGCTCGCCTGCTTGATAGTGTCCTTGACCGGCACCGCGGCAATCGCTCCCCCGCACTCGCGCGCCTTCGCGATGACCTCGCGGACGAGCGCGCTCGTCAGGAAGGGCCGCGCTCCATCGTGGACGAGCGCGATGTCCACCGGCCGATCGACCGCTCGCAGCGCCGCAAACACCGAATCTTGGCGGCGCGATCCTCCATCCACGAATGCAAGCGCTTTCTCTTTGAGCAGCGCGCCCGCCAATTGCTCGAAGCGGCTGCGCTCGTCCGGTTCGCAGGCGATGACCACGTACGTCACGTCAGGCGAGGCGGCGAAGACTTCGAGCGACCAGGCGGCGACCGGTTTGCCGCCGAGCTCCAGGAGCTGCTTGCGTTGCCCAAAGCGCATGCCGTGCCCCGCGGCCGCCAGGATCGCGCACGTCGCGCTAGCGTTTGAGCTTCGCAAAAATCATCCGGCCTGCGGCGGTCTGCAACACTGAGGTGACGAGCACCTCGACCTCTTCCCCCATGACGCGCTTGCCGTTTTCGACCACGATCATCGTGCCGTCGTCGAGGTACGCCACGCCTTGGTTCGGCTCTTTGCCTTCCTTGACGACCTTGGCGAACATCTCTTCGCCGGGCATGACGACGGGCTTCAGCGCGTTGGCCAGCTCGTTGATGTTGAGCACCGACACGCCTTGCACTTTGGCGACGCGGTTGAGGTTGTAATCGTTCGTCAGGATCTGCGCGCCAAGGGTGCGACCGAGGGAGATGAGCTTCCCGTCGACGTCTTTTTCGGGCGCGTCGTGTTCTGAGACCTCAAGGCCGAGCGACGCTTCTTTGAGCTTGTTGAGCACCTCGAGGCCGCGTCGACCACGGCTGCGTTTGACGGGGTCGGCGGAGTCCGCGATGAGTTGCAGCTCGCGCAAGACGAACTTGGGCACCATGAGCCTGCCGTCCAAGAATCCAGCCTGCACGATCTCTAGGATGCGGCCGTCGACGATCACCGACGTGTCGAGCAGTTTCGGCGCGACCTCGCTGTGAAAGGCGGCCCCATGCGACCACCAGGTCAACCTTTGGCGCAGACCCACCCGCACGCCGAAATATCCGAACAAGAGCGTGATGACGGCGTAAGTGACGAACGAAATGGCCGGCCCAAAGCGCGGCACGAGCGCAAACGGCGTGAAGATGTCGCGGATGAGGAACGCAACCACAAGACCCACGATGAGCCCGATGGCGCCCGAGAGCGCTTCCGCGGGCGCACGCCGGGCGATGGCATCCTCCATGGCGCTGACCAATCGCTCGAAGCCGCGCGCGGCGAAGGGCGAGAGCGCGATCCCCACGAGCGTGCCGATGAGGGGCAATCCGATGAATCGCAGATCGTACTGGAATTTCGTCTGCGCCGGCAGGTCGACCGACCGCGCGATCTCGTGACCGACCAAGAGACCGATCAGTCCGAAGAGCGAGGCGAAGACGATGCGGAATGTCAGATTCATGCGGCTATCGGGCAATCGAAAGCTCGGGGTCCAAAAAGAGCGCGCACGCCTCATTGGCGAGCAGCCGCCCCTTCCGGCTCAAGCGGATCGCGCCTCCGGCTTCTTCGAGAAGCCCGGCGGCCTTGCTTTTTTCGATCGCGGCTAAGAACGCCGAACGCGCGTCGATCCCAAAGCGGCGCTCGAACTCCAGGACGCGAAGGCCGTGCGACGTGCGCAAGGCGAGCATTGCCGCCTCTCCCACCCGCGCGGCGGCGGGCAAGCGTTCTTCGAACGCTCGCGGCGTGCGGCGCTGCTCCATTGCATCGCAATACGCGTGGAGGTCGCGCACGTTCGCGTAACGGAGCCCGTTTTCGTATCCGGCCGCGGAGAGGCCGAAGGCGCGGCAATCGCGTTGCCGCCAGTAACCGATGTTATGCGCGCACGCGAAGCCCGGCCGCGTGAAATTCGAGATCTCGTAGTGCTGCATGCCCGCCTCCGTCAACAGATCGTCTGCGAGAGCAAGCATGCTCGCCTGAGCATCATCATCGGCAAACGCCTGCGGTTCTCGCGCGTTCCATGCCGCGTAGGGCGTCCCGGCTTCGATCGTGAGCCCGTACACCGAGATATGGTCGACCCCAAGCTCGAGCGCGCGGCGCAGCGAGCGCCCAAACGATTGGAGCGTCTGACCCGGCACGCCAGCCATGAGGTCGAGCGAGAGATTGTCGAAGCCGGCCGCTCTGGCCGCTCTCACAAAGACGACCGCGCCTGCGGCGTCGTGGTCGCGTCCGAGGCGGCGTAACTCGTCGTCGTGAAACGACTGCACGCCGACGGAAAGGCGGTTCACACCCATGCGCCGGTATCGCGAAAACGCCTCGATGCCACGAGAAGGGTTTGCCTCGAGCGTGAACTCGATGCTTCCCGCAGCGGTCCGGAAGCGCGCGAAGATCGTCGCCGCCAACCATTCGAGATCGCCGCTCGCGAGCGCCGATGGCGTGCCGCCGCCGAAATACAGCGTCTGGATGCGCTCGGGGCCATCGTCGTACGGAGCTTCGATCTCATCGTGGAGCGCGCGAAGGTAACGCGGCACCTGAGCATGGCGAAGCCGGACGACCGCAAAATCGCAATAGGGACAGATGCGGTCGCAAAACGGCAAGTGGACGTAACAACCCGTGCCACCGTCATCGGTCTGCGCGAACCAATCGGGAGGCACAACGCTCATGGGGTGAACGCGACCCCAACCGCGCCGGGACCGGCATGGGTGCCCACGGTCGGCCCGACGCACGCGGTGAACAGCAGTGCCGGCGCCGTCGCGGTGCGTATGCGAGCGGCGACCGAATCTGCGAGCTCCGGTGCGACCGAATGGAGGACGGCAACCCGAGCGGAGCTTCGGTTCTGAATCTTGGCCGTGACGATCGCGACGATCTGATCCACGGCACGCGCGAAGGTCCGCACCTTCGCGTAGTCCGTCAACTCGCCGTCGCGCACCGTGATGATGGGAACGATCTTGAGCACGTTCCCAAGGATGCTTTGCAGCTGACCGATGCGCCCGCCGCGCGCGAGATACGTCAACGTCGGGATGGTCGCGAGCAGTTCGACGGCCTGGGCACCGGCACGGGCTCGCTCCGCGACCTCCGCCATACCCCTCCCCGATTTCGCGTCGTCAGCCGCCGCCAACACGAGCAGCCCCAGCGCAAGCGTGACGTTGTGCGAGTCGATGACGGTGATGCGCTGCGCGTCTACTTCCTGCGCTGCAACGCAAGCCGACCCAAAGGTGCCCGAAAGCCTGGACGAGATGTGCAAGGACACGATGCCGGACGTGCCAGCCTCCAAAAGGCGGCGATAAGTCGCGGCAAAAACCGATGGCGGCGGCTGTGCCGTAGCCGGAGGATTGTGGCTTGTCTCGAGCTTGCGGTAAAACGCCTCGCGCGAGAGGTCGACGCCGTCATGATAGACTTCGGTGCCGAACGAGACCGTCAAAGGGACGACGGTGATATCGTTGGCGGCGGCGAGGTCTCCCACATCGGCGGTCGAGTCTGTGACGACCGCAACGCGGCTCACGATGATGAGGCTTGCGCGGGCGGAGCGGATGCGGCGAGCATGCCGCCGATGCTGCCGACCAGATCTTGACGGACGGCGCGCAGCGCCGCTCGGCACGCGCTTGTAATCGCGCGCGCGTCTGCGCGCCCGTGACCGACCAGGCAGATACCGCGCAAGCCCAAGAGCGGCGCACCGCCATATTCGCGATGATCGAAGCGCTTGCGCAATGCGCGCAAAGCCGGTCGCAAGAGCAGCAATCCTGCTTTGCCGCGGAGGTCGGCAGTCGCGTATTCCAGCAGCACGCGGAAAAAGTATTCGCCTGCAGACTCGGCGAGCTTGAGCGCGACGTTGCCGACGAAGCCATCGCAGACCACGACGTCGGCGTTCCCAAGCAAGAGGTCGCGGCCTTCGACGTTGCCGATGAAATCGATCGGTGCCGCCTCGAGCAGCGGCGCCGCCGCCTCGGTCAGCGCGTTGCCTTTGCCTTCTTCCTCTCCGATGGACAGCAGCGCGACTTTCGGGTTCTCCACGCCGAGCACGGAGTGCGCGTAGGCGCTACCCATGATGGCGAACTGCAAAAGCCACTCGGGGCGGCAATCGACGTTCGCGCCTGCATCCAGCAAGAGCATAGGCCCTTTGTGGGAGGGCCAGGCCGTGGCGATGGCCGGGCGGGCGATGCCCGGCAGCGTTCGAAGGCGGATCGTAGCGATGGCCAGGAACGCGCCGCTGTTGCCTGCGCTAAACGCCGCATGTGCCGACCCCTCGCGGATGAGATCGACCATCCTGCCCATGGACGTGGTCGCTCCCCGGCGCACGGCTGCGGCCGGTGCCTCGTCCATGGCCACGAACGAGTCCGCATGGACAACGGCGACCGAGGGCGGTATGCCGCCCGCGCGCTTGGCGATCGTTTCGATCCGCTGCGCGTCGCCCACGAGCGCAATGCGACACTGCAAAGCGCGCGCCGCCTGGCAGGCGCCCGACACGATTTCATCCGGAGCGTGATCGCCGCCCATTGCGTCGATCGCGACGACGATATCCTTGTCTTCCATATCAGCGCTCGATCGAGATCACATAATCGGAAGCCGTCTGGCCGCCATAGTACACCTCGACCGCCGTCTTAGGGTAGGCCGCTTGCAAAGCCTGTGCGAGCGTTTCTGCGTCCTTCAGTTTCCGAACGCTTCCATAGTACACAGTGACGAGCGAAACATCCTCGGGGCCGGCCTCGCGCACCATCGCTAAGAGGATCGCGGTCGCATCCTTCCCTTTGATGATGCTCTCCGGCTTGCCGTCGCGCGCATCGACCGCTCCCATGAGCTCGCCCTGTTTCACGCTCGTGCCGCCAAACGTCGCGTCTCGCCCGGCGCGGACGACCGACCCGCTGGCGACGAGCGTGGTCTGGGCGAGAAGCCGTTCCGGATCGGTCGTTTGATCCGCAGGCTCCGCGAGCAATCCGAACAGCGCCGCGATGCCGTCAGAGATGGAGCGGGTCGGGACCACGACGACCGTCCGATCGGTGAGCGGCTGCACCGCGCGCGCCGCAGCGATGACGTTCTTGTCGTTGGGGAAGAGATAGACAACCGGCGCGAGCACCTTGTTCACGGCGACGAGCAGGTCTTTTACCGACGGGTTCATGGTGGCCCCGCCGAAGACCGTCACATCGGCGCCAAGCTCCTTGCAGATCTTGGCGAACCCGTCTCCGGGAACCACGCACACGATGCCACGCGGTTTCGATTCCCGGTCGACCACGAGCACGTTGTGCTGCTCCTCCATGTTGTCGAACTTGCTGCGCGAGACGTCGCCATGGGCGCGCGCGAGTTCCATGACTTTCTGCGGGTAATCGGTGTGGATGTGCACGCGGAAGGCGCCATCGCCGCCCGCGACGATGAGCGAGTCGCCGTGGCTTGCCAAGAGATCGCGCAAAGCTTGCGCGCTCAAAGACCGCGTCGCGAGCACGAACTCCGTGCAGAAACGGTGCTCTTCGACCTTTTGGCGCGCGGTGAAGGTCGTGCGCCGCACCGGGCGACGCGGAAAGGCCGTCGTGTAGGGTGCGCGTCCGGGCAACATCCGTAGCGCGCCTTCCATGAAATAGACAAAACCCTGACCGCCGGCATCGACCACTTTCGCTTCCTTGAGCACGGCCAGTTGGTCCGGCGTGCGCTCGAGCGCTTCGTGCGCGGCGTCGACGATGGCATAGCAGCGGGAAAAAGTCCGGTTCCGACACGCCTGCCTTGAATGCGGCGTTTGCCGCCGCGGCCGCCACCGACAGGATGGTCCCGTCGACGGGCTTGAGGAGCGACTGGCGCGCCGCGTGCACCGCCTCTTGCATCGCCGCCGCGAGATCCCGCGTCTCGATGGAAGCGCGATGACGCACGGCGTGCGCGAAACCCCGAAACATCTGCGAGAGGATCACCCCGGAGTTGCCTCGCGCTCCCATGAGCGAACCGGAGGCGGCAGCTGCGGCCACGGCGGCGAGATCGTCTGACAGCGAAGCACGCGCCTCGATCATGGCCGAGCGCACGGTGAGAAACATGTTGGTCCCCGTGTCGCCGTCAGGCACCGGGAAGACGTTGAGGTCGTTGACGACGGTACGGTACTTGCGAAGAAACGAGGCCCCGGCGACGAGGAAGCGGAAAAAGGCACGGCCGCCGCATCGTGTAACCGGAGCCAGATACGCGCGGGATGCGACGGAAGTGGGCGCTTCTCGTTCGTCCATGGTGTTGGAGCCTTGAAAGCCGGTCTCCGAGCGTGATATTATAACAGGCTGTTGGGCTTTCCTTACAGGAGAAATTCGTGGCGAAGAGATGCGATGTCTGCGGCAAGGGCCCGGCATCCGGCAA
>JAJPHJ010000035.1 GCA_021325335.1 Pseudomonadota bacterium
CGCACAACGGCTCGGCGATCGTCGCTGCGTACGAGCGCGCGATCGTCAGCGGGAAGATCCGAGTCCCGTCAACTCAGAGCGAACTGGCCAGCTTTCATCCGGTCGCAGCACAATCGCTGCGATGAGCAGCGATCCGGCACCGCTGCTGCGCTGCCGGCAGATCACCAAACGCTTCGGCGCTCTCGTCGCAAATGACGCGATAGATTTCGACGTGCGCGCGGGCGAAGTGCACGCGATCGTCGGTGAAAATGGCGCCGGCAAGAGCACCTTCATGAACGTGCTCTACGGGGTCTTGCAGTCCGATGCGGGAGTCATCGAACGCGACGGCCTGCCGATCCGCTTCGCGAATTGCGCCGAAGCGATCCGGGCCGGCATCGGCATGGTCTTCCAACACTACCTGCTCGTCGAGCGCTTCAGCGTGGCCGAAAACGTCATGCTCAATCGCGAGCGCACGCGCAGCGGTTTTGTCGATCGCGAGGCCGACGAGGGGATCGTCGCCGATATCGCGGCGCGCTATCGCTTCAACCTGGATCCACGCGCCGCGGTGGAGACTCTCGGGGTGGGCGCGCGCCAACAGGTGGAACTGCTCAAAGTGCTCGAGCGCGAACCGCAGATCGTCATCCTCGACGAACCAACCGCCTCGCTCTCCCCGTTCGAGATCGACGGTCTTTTCGACGTTGTGCGCCGGCTGCGCTCGCAAGGACGAGGCGTCATCTTCATCACCCACAAGCTCAAGGAGGTGATGGCGATCGCCGATCGCGTGACGGTGCTGCGCCGCGGAAAGGTCGTCGGCCGGGTGCAAACGCACGCCACGAACGAGAGCGAGCTCGCTGCGATGATGGTGGGTCGAGCGCACGTCGCGGCGGACGATTCCCGGCCGCAGACACCCGCGCGGAATGTCGTCTTGCGCGCGACGGGTGTGACGGTCAAATCCGACTCCGGGCGTTCCGCGATTTCCGAGCTGTCGCTTGTACTGCGGTCAGGCGAAGTGGTCGGCGTCGCAGGCGTGGAGGGCAACGGCCAGACCGAGTTGGTCGAAGCGTTATATGGGCTGCGACCCTGCGATGCGGGCTCGATCGCGCTCTCCGACGCAGATGTCACGTCCGCACCGACGACCGAGCGGCGCCGCCGGGGTCTGCGTTATATCGCTGCCGATCGTCAGCGAGAGGGCCTGGTCCTCGACTTCGATGCCGTGGAGAACATGCTCTTGGGCGACCAGCGGTTGGGCACAAATGCAGTCGCGTTGAACCTGGCGCAAGGTCAGCGGAGAGCGGACGAAGTCGCGAGCGTCTTCGATATCGCGCGCTACGACCGCAAGGCTGCGATGCGCACGTATTCCGGCGGAACGCAGCAGAAATTTCTCGTCGGGCGGGAAGCGAACGATGAAACGCGCGTCGTCATCGCGTTTGCGCCCACACGGGGCGTCGACATCGGCGCGGCGCAGGCCATCTACCGGCGTTTGCGCGATCTGCAAACGCGCGGCGCCGGTATCTTGCTCTTCTCCTATGACTTGGACGAGATCCGCGCGCTCGCAGACCGTATCCTCGTCATGAGCGGAGGGCGCATCGCCGGCGAGCTTTCCCTTGAGGCGGCTGACGACACGACCTTGGGGCGGCTTATGGGAGGCTCTGCCGCGTGAAAGCCGGGCGAGTGCTCGCAGCGGTGGGACCGCTGGTCGGGGTGCTCGTTGCGAGCGTGCTCGTGATCCTGGTCGCGAAGGCCAACCCTATGGCGGCATTAGGTGCGCTTGTCCAAGGGTCGTTTGGCAGCGTGCAAAGCGTGGCAGAAACCTTCGCCCAGAGCACCGTCTTGCTGTTTGCCGCGCTGGGCGTTGCCGTCGCGTTCCGCGCGGGACTCTTCAACATCGGTGCTGAGGGACAACTCGTCGTCGGCGCTCTCTGCGCGGCGGTTGCCGGCGCGGCACTGCATCTTCCCAAAGCGCTCGAGGTCCCGATCTGTTTTGCCGCCGGTGCCCTCGGCGGAGCCGTCTTTGGTCTTTTGGCGGGTTGGCTCAAGGCGCGCTTCGGCGCGAGCGAAGTCATCACGACCATCATGCTCAACTACGTCGCGTACCTCGGTGCCAACTACCTCGTCGCGGGCCCGCTTCGCGGTTCGGTCTCCGCGCCCGAAACCGCGCAGATCGTGCCGGCCGCCATGCTCCATCCGATCGTGCCCCTGACGCGCCTCACCGCTGCGTTTCCGTTCGCCATCGTCGTCGCTGCGTGCGTGTGGTGGTGGCTTGGCCGCACCATCGCCGGATACGAGCTGCGCATCCTCGGGCGCTCCGAGCGCGCGGCACGATATGCCGGGATACACGTGCCGGCGGTGATCATGCGCACCATGGCTTTGAGCGGTGCGCTCGCAGGGCTCGGCGGCGCCTCCGACGTCTTGGGGATGCTGCACCGCTTCAACGCCGAACTTTCTCCCGGTTATGGATTCACGGCGATCGCCGCGGCGCTTCTCGCCGGATCCAATCCGCTGCTGGCCATCATCACTTCGGTCTTCTTCGGAGCGCTCCAAAACGGCGCGCTTTCGATGCAAGCGATCGCCGGGGTGCCGAAAGATCTGATCTCGGTCATCGTCGGGCTCGTCATCGTCTACGTCGCCATCAACCGGTTTGGCATGCGCGCAGCCCTGCACGGTCCGCCGAGCGACGATCTCGTGACCCGCGACGAACCCCTCGCCGAGGCCACGACATGAACGGCGTCTTCGCTTTGAGCGCGGCGGTCCTCGCGATCGCGCTCATCAAGGCCACGCCGCTGGTTTACGCGGCGCTGGGCGGCGTGATTTCGGAGAATGCGGGCGTCATCAACATCGCGCTCGAAGGGATGATGGCGGCTGGAGCGTTCACGGCAGTGCTCGGTTCCTTTTACTTCCATAGCCTCGCGCTTGCGGTGCTCGCGTCGGTGCTCGCGGGCGCCCTCTTAGGGCTCGTGCTCGCATATCTTGCGATCGCGCAACGCGCGGATCAGATCGTCGTGGGCATGGCGATCAACGTCCTCGCGATCGGCGGCGCAGCGTTTGCGCTGGCGATCGTCTTCGGCCAGCC
>JAJPHJ010000037.1 GCA_021325335.1 Pseudomonadota bacterium
GACCCGCTCATCATCATCATGGCCGTGCCGCTCGCGATTCTAGGAGCGCTGACGGCCGTCTGGCTGCGGCATCTACAGAACGACGTCTATACCCAGATCGGACTGGTCATGCTCGTGGGGTTGGCGAGCAAGAACGCCATCTTGATCGTGCAGTTCGGCAACCTCTTGCGCAAGCAGGGGGTGCCGGTCGCGGAAGCCGCGGTCTTGGCGGCGCGCACGAGGCTGCGGCCGATCCTCATGACGTCGTTCGCATTCATCTTCGGCATCATGCCGCTCGTCTTCGCGTCGGGCGCAGGCGAGGCGGGCCGCCATTCGATCGGCACCGCGGTGGTCGGCGGCATGCTCGTGTCGACGCTGCTCAATCTGTTCCTCATCCCGTTGCTTTACGTGCTGATCGCAGGAGCGGAAGAGCGTTGGCGCGCGCGCCGCGCGAAAGGCACGCCTGGCTCGCAACAGCAGGCCGCCTCGCGCTAAACACCAGCGTGCGCAATCCATGAAACGCAGGCGCAAATGAATTCGCGCGCGCTCCATATCATCATCGAACCGCACGCTGCGAGCGCCCTCGCGCAGGCGGTGCTCGCGCTGCACATGGCGATCGCCGCTTTCATCGTTCTCGGCACCGTCGCGATCCCGCTCGGCGCTCGATTCGGCTCGGTCATCGTCCGGATTTTGTGGTGGCGGTTCGCCCATCTGATCGCGATGGGGGCTGTCGCGCTGCAAAAACTGCTGGGCAACTCGTGCTTCTTATCGGTGTGGGAGCGGCGCCTCGTGGACATCGCAAGCGAGATACCACACCGCCCGCCGGCCTTTCAGTCCTTCGGGGAGCACGTGCTCTATTGGAACCTGCCGCTTTGGTTTTTTAGCGCGCTCTATAGCCTCATGTTCGTCTTCGTCGCGACCATGTGGTTCGTCGTGCCCCCGCGGCAAAAACGGGCTACTTGAGGCGCGCGTATTCCGGTTCGCCCGGCCGCGGCGCGCCGGGAGACAGCGGAGGCACCTGCTCTTCTTCCACGTCGAGGTCGATCTTGTCAGGCGCGATGCGCATGTAGACGACCGGGATCAGCACGAGCGTCAACGCGAGCGAGCTTGCGAGTCCGCCGATGATGACGACGCCCAAGGCTTGGCGGACCTGAGAGCCGTTGACGAGCCCGAGAGCGAGGGGCGTCATGCCCGCGATCATCGCGCACGTCGTCATGACGATCGGGCGGAAGCGGATGCGCGCGCTCTGCCGGATCGCGTCGAGCTTGTCGTGGCCGCGCGTGCGCAGCGTGTTCGCGTAGTCCACGAGCAGAATGCCGTTCTTCGAGACCAGGCCGACGAGCATCACCACGCCGATGAGCGAGAACAGATTCAAGGTCTGATGGGTCAGCGCGAGGAGCGTGAAGGCGCCGACCGATGCGCACGGCACCGAGAACATGATGATGAACGGCATCGTGTAGCCGTTATAGAGCGCCACCATGAGGAGATAGACGAGGACCATCGAGAGCGCAAGCGCGGCGCCCATGCCCACCACGACGTCGTGGAGGTTCTGCTGGTTGCCGTTCGGATTGGCGTGCACGTCGACCCAGGCCGGGAGATGCGCGTTGCGCAGGGTCTTGATGAAGGCATTCTGCACGATCGAAAGCGGCACGGAGGGTGCGGTGTTGGCCGTGACGTGCACGACCGTTTGCCGGTTGACGCGGGTGATGATGGGCGGCGCGGGCGCGTTTTGCAGCTGCGCGATCTGACCGACCGAGACGAGCGTGCCATCGATGGCTCGAATTCTGATGCTGCGAATATCGTCGAGCGAGGTCTGAGCGGAGACGGGAAAGATCACGTAGACGTCTTTGAGCCCATTGACCGCCTCGAACTGCGTTGCAACCACGCCGCCCATCGCTGCGCGGATGGCGGTCGAGGCGGCGCCGATGCTGACCCCGAGCGCCTGCGCGGCCTGCCGGTCGAATTCCACGTCTACTTGCGGTGCCAGGTCGAGCGCGGAGCTCGTCACGTTCGCGGCGCCTTTCGTGTTGCGCAGCAGCTGCGCGACCTGGGCCGCGAATGCGGTCGGATCCCCGTGCAGGTTCGTCACGATGTAGTCGATCGGCTGCGCGTTGCCGCCGCCCGTGCTCGTCGCCGGGATCACGGAAATCGTCGCGCCGGAAGCGAGCGGGCGTAGTTCCTTCTTCAGCTCGTCCACCCAGTAGTCGGTCGAGTGCTTCCGATCGTCGCGCAGGAACAGGTGGATCTGGCCGACGTTGCCTTGCGTCAGGTAGCCGCCGAACGGCGATGAGTACGCGCCCGCGATCGCGACGTCGGTCTGCAGGTCGGGAATGTCGAGCACTTTGCGATCGAGTCGCTGGACGACCCCGTTGACCTGCGCGAGCGGCGTCCCCGTCGGATAGGTGATCTGGATGAAGATCTCGCCCCGGTCTACCGACGGGATGAACGTGAAACCGACAAGACCGAGCGGCAAGAGCGTGAGCGAAGCTAAGAACAGGCCCCCGGCGGTGCCCGCGACGAGCAACGGACGCTCGATCGCCTTGGGCAGGACGCGGTCGGCATACCACGCGCGGACGCGCTCGAACCACGCGTCGAACGCCGCGATCGGCCGCCACGGTTTCCAGCGACTGCGCAAAGACCAGCGTCCGGCGAGCGTGGGCGTGACGGTGAAGCTCGTCCATAAAGAGGTCAACGTGGCGACGACGACCACGAGCGCGAACTCGCTCATGAACCTGCCCACGACGCCGGGCAAGAAGGCCATCGGCAAGAACACGACCACGTCGACGAGCGTGATCACGATGGCTGCAAACCCGATCTCCGTCCGGCCGCTGATCGCGGCCGCAAGCGGCGCTTCGCCCTCCTTATGGTGGCGCTCGATGTTCTCGAGCACCACGATCGAGTCGTCCACCAGGATCCCAACGATGATCGTCATGCCCAACAGCGACACCGTGTCGATCGTGAAGTTCGCGAACTTCATCGCGATGAGCGTGATGAGCAACGAGAACGGGATGGCGATGAGCACGACGATCGAGCTGCGCCACGAACCCAAGAAAAAGAGCATGACGATGGCGGTGAGCGCGATGCCCTCTTCGAGCGTGCGCAGGACGCCGTCGATCTGCTGCTTGGTGAACCTGGCTTGGACGTTGACGACCGAAAACGTGATGCCCGGGAACTGCTGCTGGAGCCGCGGCAGGGCTTTGAGCACGTTCGCGGAGGTGGATACCTCGTTTGCCTGGGTCGTCTTTTGGACCGAGATGTTCACGCGCGGCACGCCGCCCTGATACGAGAACACGCGCCGCGGCTCGTAGGCGTCGGTCACGGTGGAAACGTCGCCGACCCGGACGATATTCGAGCTCGTGCTCCAGGCATTGAGCGCGCCCGCGGGCTGCGCCGATGGCGATGATTGCAGCTGCGAGACGCCATTGAGCAGCAGCGGCAGGTTGGCCACCGACTGCGGCGCTTGGATGTCGCCGCGCACGTCGACGAGCGTTTCGCGATTGGGTTGATAGACGATACCGCCGGGTAGGCGTTGATTGTTCGTGGCGAGCGACGAGACCACGTCGTTGATGGTGAACCCAGAGCCTTGCAGCTGGACCGGGTTGACCGTCACTTCGAGCGAGGGCGTCACCGTGCCGTTGGCCGTGACGAAGCCGACGCCGTTCACTTGCTCGAGCGCGGGTATCACTTGATTCGTGACGATGTCTGAGAGCCCGGCGAGCGAATAGGCGCGCGACGAGGCCGCGAGCGAGACGACCGTCGATTCTCCGGGATTGACGGTCGAGATGGTGGGCGAGCGCAGGTCGGTGGGCAGGAGCGATTGCGCGGCTTGCACGCGCCGCTGCACCTCGACCTCAGCGTTGGTCTCATTGGCGTCGAGGTTGAAGATCGCCGAGATCGTCGCCGAACCTTGGCGGATCGTCGAGTTGATAACGTTGAGGTCCGGCGCGCCGGCGATCTGATCCTCGAGGGGCCGCACGATATTGTCGCGCATCTCCGTCGGCGATGCGCCGGTATAGTTGACTTGCACCGTGACGGTCGGCAGATCGATGTTCGGGAACTGCTGCTGCGTGAGGTTGGCGTAGGCGATGAGACCGCCCACCATGACGAACGCGATCATCACGAAGACGAGCGCAGGACGGTGGACGAAGAGACGCGTCAGCCACATTGGGTCAGCGCACTGCGACCTTCTCGCCGTCCGTCACGCCGGCTTGCCCGTTCGCGACCACGACCGCACCTTGCGGCAATCCCGTCACCACCGCGTCAGCACGATCCTCGGCGACTTCGCTGACATGGGCGACCCGCGCAGTACCGTCCGTAACGGTCAACACGGTCTGATGCGTGTCGTCGAGAAAAGCGCTGACCGGCACCGCGATGCCGCGTAACGGCGGCGCGCTCACCTGCGCCGATACCGTCATGCCCGGACGCAAGGCTTGCGACCGGTTCGGAATCTTGACCTTCACGATAAATCCCGCCCCGTTCGGCGAGGTGGGCGAGAGCACGGCGACCACGCTGCCTGCGAACGAGCGCTGTGGCACGGACGGGGAGCTGAGGGTGGCCCTGGCTCCCTGCACGATGCCCGCGACTTGGGATCCAAACGCGTTGAGCTCCGCGTAGACGTTGTCGACCTCTTGGAGCGTGAAGATCTGCCGCGTTCCCGGATATTCGCCCGCATTGAGGTTGCGGTTCACGACGACGCCGTCGATGGGCGACACGATGTCCGCGCGATCGATCTGGGCTTCGATCTGCTGCAACGCCGCTGCAGCTTGATCGACGTTTGCTTTTTGCAGGCCCTGGTCTTGCGTGCCGTTGGCCTGCGCGTTCTCGACCGCTTGGGCGAACGCGGCTTGGGCCGCGGCGACCGCTTTTTGATCGACGTCCACTTGCGTGCGTTGCGTGTCGACCGCCTGCTGCGCGATGTACCCTTGCGTCAGCAGCTCTTCGTCGCGCTGCAGATTCGCTTGCGCCAGCTGCAGGTTCGCTTTCGCTTGCGCGAGCCCGGCTTGCGCCGCGCGCACTTGATCGCCCCCTTGGCTGATGGAAAGACTCGCTTGATACTGCGTCTGGGCGAGGTGCGCGGCCGCTTGGCTTGCGTTTGCGGACAGGTCAGCCGTGTTGAGGCGCGCGAGCACCTGCCCCGCTCGCACCGGATCGCCTTCGTTGACCAAGACCGCGTCTGTCGGTTCCTGGAGCGACGTGGTGATGGCGACGTTCTGCAACGGCGCGATGATGCCGGACAAGACGATAGCCGGGTGAACGGTGCGTTGCGCCGCCGTCGCGGTCGTCACGGTGGGAGGTGGCGGCGCGGTTTGTGTCGTGCGGGCGCAAGCGGCGATGGCGAAAAGACAAGCCGCGACCAGACACCGAACCACAAACCTTTCGCTCGCCATGACGGGGGTGTCGTAACTATAGCATCCGACCCTGAGAAAAGCTTGAGAGGGTCTGCGGACGGCCGGCCTAGCGCCCGTCATTGCGGGGGTGGGCCACCGCTGTCTTGTGGGACGTTTCGCACGATGTATAGCCCGATCGCGGGCGCAAAGTTTACGGCGGGCAAGCGGGCGGCGCCGAGCTGCAGCGCTGCGATCTCCGCCTGCGAACCGGCCGAAATGCGGGCGCAATTCAGTAGCGCCGGAATGCCGATCGGTGCTTGCGGCGTCAATTCCAACCACCATCCTTTGGCCGCGGTATGGGGCATGACGGTCCAGCCGGCCGGTGCGGACGGCGCGGCGGTGCCGGCGGTTTTTGCGGCGACGTACTGGGCGAGCGATGAGAGCAGGTCTTGCGCCATCGGCTTCAGGTCGCTCGTGCAGCGATCCGAATCGACAACGGCGAGCGGCTGCGTGGGCGGCGTCGCCGGCAGACGGTAGACGCGGAACTGCTCTTGCCCTGCGACCGGCGGTTGACGCACGATGTAGAGTCCCAGTGCGGGCGCGTATGCGAGCGGGCTGCGCAAGAACGAACTCGACTCGGGCGTGTACGCGTGCACCGCCATGGCCTGATCCTTCGTGGCGACATGGATGGACGCGCACCCGAAAAGCCCGCGCATCGCGTCGAAGGATTGCGGCTCGAAGGTGAGGGCGTAGGTCGACTGCAGCGGGTGATAGCCGAGAGTGAAGCCGGGCACGCTCGGCATCTGCGCGGGCAGCGTCGTCGGATATCCGCGTGCAGTCTTCAGCGCCTCGATCGCCGCGACGTATGCTTTCACCGCGTCGAGGGTTTGCGCTGCCGTCGCGGCTGACTGCGGGCTGCAACTCGGCCGATTCGTGTCGGGCGCGAACGGGTTCGGGGGCGGCGCCTGCGGCAAGCCTTGCGGCAGACTTGCGAAGAATCCGCCGCCGCGGCCGCCCGGACCGGAAAAGCCTCCGGGCCGCGGACTCGGCGGCGTGCTGGCATGCCATTCTTTCGCCTGCGCGGCGGTTTGACCGTATCCCACGTGCACCGAATAGGTCACCTGCAGCGTGCGCGGCGCGAGCGGCCGCGCGATCACGGGCAGCGATCCGACGCCGACGGTCGGCGGTCCGACCGCATAGGACGAGGACGCGAAGGCGTAGCCGAATTTGTCGAAGATGTTGCTCTCGGACAGCGAGAGAGAGCCGTGGGTGAAGTCGTACTCCAAGCCCGCGTCGGCCGTGACGAACCCTGGCAAGAATTGGCGGTTGTCGGGGCTGTTGTAGCGGGCATCCGCGAGGATCTCGAGCGGTGAGTTGAACGCGCGGTAGTCGAACGTCACGCCGGCCTGATGGAGCGGTACCCCGGGCAACTGCGAACCCGAGATGATCGATGAATAGACATTGGTCAGGCGCGGGTCGTCTGTGACGGGCTTGACGACTTGCGTGGAATAGAACGGTTCGGCGGCCAGCGTCTTGGTGAGGTTGAAGTCGCCCTGTAGCTGGATGCCTTCGTACACTTCTTGCACGCCTGAGACCGGCACGCTCAGATAGAGGTCGTTCGGTTGGAAGGTCGTCGCCGGCTCGTTGCAGCCCCCAGCCGAGTCGAAGATCTGCCCGATCTGCGCGAAGTAGCCGGGTGGGAAGTAGTTCGGCGGGAATGCGGTTCCGTTCACCTGCGCATTGAGCAACACGTCGTTTTGCACTTGCCGGTAGAGCGACAGCGAAAGGTCGCCGACGCGCGGCCAATCGTGCTGCCACGTCGCGCGCGCGCTGAACGCGGTCTGGTGGCCCGGTGCATCGCCGGGTCCCGAGCCGTATGCCGTGCCGCTCTGGCAGTCGAACGAAAGCTGCGTGGGGTCGCTCAGAACCCCGAAGCGCGGCGGCCCCGCGCCGTTGTTGCCGAAGTCGACGTTGCCTGCGAAGGCGTCGATCTGCGAGGGATTCCATTGCGCGTGAACCCCCGCGAGAAGCGAGTAGCCGCGAAGGTTCGCCCTGGCGACGCCGACATGTTCGCCAAGCGTGAGGGTGTCGTTCGAACGGATGGTGTCGTCGAGCGAGAGCGACGAGTACGAGCTCGAGCCTTGTGCGTTGCCGAAAAATGTTTGCGACGGCACGAGCGCCACCGAGCTCACATTGTTCGACGAGGTCGTGGCCAAAATAGAGAGCGTGTGCCGCTCGCGCGAGGGCAGCTGCGCGCTGAGCGTCGCGCCCCGGCTCGAGCCGGTCGTATTCGTGCCGAACGGTGAATACACGCCATCGACGTATTGCGAGAGCAGGTCGCGCGTGGCGTTGGTCTGCGTGCCGAAGAGAGAGAATTGCATCGCGGTCGCGCCCACGAAGGCGGTGTCGCTGAGCGATTCGAGCGCGAGATGGCGGTAGTTCGAGTTGCCGGGACCGTATCCGCATGGGATAGGTCCGGTCTGCGTCGTGCACAGCGCGTCGTTGAAGCCGTTGGAAGAGACGAACATGCCGGCGATCGACTGCGCCCCGCCGATGTTGGCCCGCAGCTTGATGAGATCGCCGCCGGTTTCGTTGCCCGCTTGATGGACGTAGTCGAAGCCGCTCGCATCCAGGTAGCGAGCGCCGTCGAGTTGGTTGTCGCTGCCCCGGATCGCGTGCAGGTATGCGATCCCGATACCGCCCGAGGTGCCTTGCGCGGACAAAAGCGTATCGGCGTTGCCCAGATTGCCGAACATCTGCGTCGCGCCGAACTGCCATGTCCGCGTCGGCTCGAGCGTGCGATAGTTGACGGAACCTCCCAGAGCGCCGGCCACGGGATTGAAACTCACCGACGCGCCGCCGAAGAGATCGGAGCTGATCATGCGCAGGTCTGCGGCGCTGCCGGGACCGTTGAGCGGAATGCCGTCGAGCATCACCTGCGTCTGCGACGGGTCATGCCCTTCGAGAGAGATGGTTTCGGGCGCGTCGTCGCTCGCCGAATCGGAGCCGACCGAAACGCCGGCGAGTTTGTTCAGCGCGTCGTTGAGGCTTGTGGAAAGCTTGCGGATCGGACTGTCTTGCGAAACGTTCGTGCTCGAGATACTGGCTTGCGACGTGACGACGATCGTGCCGAGCGTCTTCGGGCCTGACTGGACCGCAAGCGTGACGGCGACGCTCACCACTTGGCCGGAGACGACTTCAAAGCTCGCGGTCGTGATCGGCGCGTACCCGCCCTTGATGATGCGCGCCGAATAGACCCCGGGAGGCGAATCCGTAAAAACGACCTTGCCGTTGCTCGTCGTGAGTTCGCTCGCCATGACGGGTCCTTCGAGCAGCACGCGCGCGTAGGCAAGCGGCGCTTTGCTTTGGGCGTCGGTCACCGTGATGACGATCTGACCGTTTTGGTCTTGCGCTGCCGCAGGCGCGCAGACAAATCCGACGCTCGCTCCGACGGCGGCGAGGGAGACGGCGAGCTTGACAGCCAGGATGCGTCGCATGAGGGGCGAGCGCAGGATCCGCGCAAATTCCATGTGCGTCAAGTGTAGCCGAAGGCCCTTGGATGCCACTGAGAAGGACGCTGGGGCTTGCTTGCGGCTGCTATTTTTCGCCTGAAAAGGGTGCTCATTCTGAGGCTGGATTAAGCCTTGCGGCATACAATAGCTGAGAAATGCCGAGGAACTCCAAGGTTCTGGTCGTGGACGACGAGCGTTCGATGCGGGATATGTTGCGCTTGGGTCTGGAGCAGCAGGGCTATGTCGTCAAAGACCTGCCGGACGGGCGCGGCATTGATGGGATCATCGGCGACTGGCAGCCCGACGCCATCTTGCTCGACGTCATGATGCCCTTTGCCGACGGGTTCACGCTCCTGCCCGTCATCCGCCGCCGGACCCAAGCCCCCGTCATCATGCTCACGGCGAAGTCCGACGTCGACGATCGGGTCACAGGTCTGGGTCTCGGCGCCGACGATTATGTCCCCAAACCGTTCGCCTTTCCCGAGCTTGTCAGCAGGCTCGAGGCGGCCTTACGGCGGCCCCACATCTCCGCGCCGGAATTCTTGCGCTATGAGGATTTGAGCGTCAATCTCAAGACGCGCGAAGTCACGCGCAACGGGCGCTCCGTGTCGCTCACGAACAAAGAGTTCACGCTGCTGACCACGCTCATGCGCGAGCCGCGTCGCATCTTCAGCAAGGAAGAACTGCTGGCGCTTGTCTGGGGCGAAGATTTCGAAGGCGAAGTGGGCAACGTCGAGACGTATATCTCGTACCTGCGCGCCAAGATCGACACCGACGTGAACGCCAAACTCATCCACACGGTGCGCGGCGCCGGCTACTCGCTGCGCAGCGCCAAATAGGCGAGCCTCTCAGACGATGATGACGTGCGCGAAGCGCACGAGATCCGATATCTGAAGCAGACCGCGCAAGCGCTCCCCGGCGATCACCGTCACCGAGTGGCCGCTCACGCTTAGATCTCTGATCGCTTTGACGAGCGTGCCCCAGGCATAGGACGCGACCGATCGTGTTCGACGAAGATCGATCGCGGCGTCCGACTGCGACGTGCGCCGGGCGCGTTTCTCAAACCGGCGCATGGCCTTCGCCGCGCCGGCGTCGAGCACTTCGTCGAACACGAGCGTGGTGGTGGGGGAAAAGCGGCTGTCGTCGGAATGTTGGCTGTCGCGCATGACGTCGTGGAGATCCTCATGGTCGGCGGCGAATCGGTGTCATTCGCCGCCGCACCGCGATTGTAGCGCGGCTTGCTCAAAGCGCCCTGAGAAAAAAATCAGTTCGAAGAGGCGTGTTGCCAGGCGGGAAAGCGGAGCTGCACGGTCGTGCCTTTCCCGAGCGCCGAATCCAAAGAGACGGAACCGCCGGCCCGTCCGACCGCTCGCTCGACGATGGCAAGTCCAAGGCCGGAGCCCGAGATGGACCCGCCCATCTCGCCGCGGGAGAAGCGTTCGAAGGCGCGTGCCCTCACTTCAGGAGACATTCCCGGCCCGTTGTCACTCACCGCGACGTAGACTGAATCGCCGGTCGCGTTCACCTTGGCTTCGATGTTCGAGCCTGGCGCGTACTTGAGCGCATTGTCGATGAGATTGCCGATCGCTTCGTAGAGCTCTGACTCGGAGACTTGGATGAAGGAATCGTGCTGGGCATTCAGCGTCAGGCGTGCCCCGTTGGCGAGCGGGCGGAACGACTCCACCACGTTGGCTGCGACGTCTGCCGCGTCGAGGATCTTCACGTCGTGTGGTTCTTGACTCTCGAGGCGCGTGAGCAGCAGCAGTTTTTGGATGAGCACGCTGATGCGCCGGCCTTGGTCGTCGATCTCCGAAAACACCCGTGCCGCCATGTCGGAATCGGCGCTCACGCCCTGGCGCAGCAGCTGCACGTAGCCCATGATCACGGCGAGCGGGGTGCGCAGCTCGTGGCCCGCATCCGCGACAAACTGGCGCATCTTGGCCTCGATCTCGGAGCGTTGTTTGGTCGTGTTCTCCATCTCGGTGGCCACCGCGTTGAAGGCGTCGACGAGCTGACGCGCGTCTTGGTCGTCGGGGTCGAAAGATTCCAACCGTGCGTGGTCGCCTTGCGCCAAGCGCAGCAATCCACTGCGCAATCGCTCGACCGGCTTCATGGTGACGCCGAACATCCGCCGGCTGACGAGCAGGACGATGGCGAAGGCAAGCACGATGACGGCGCCGCTGATGAACCGCTCCAGCGCCTGGATCGAATTGACCGAATCTTGCGTTGGTGCGAAGATCACGGTCGCACCGTTGATCCGCACGAACGACACCGGTTCGCTCATGGTGGCAAACGGCGAACGGATGAAGCTGATGCCGTGCGTCCGGGGAGGACGCATCGCGAACAGCGTCCCCCGAAAACCGAGGTCACCGCTCTCGGCCTCGCCGGCACGTTGCGCCGATGCGTTCGGCGAAGGCGACCCCGGTGGCGGCCCGAGCAAGGGCGAGCCCGGACCGCTTGGCCGAGCGGGCGCGAGGCTCGCGTCACCCGCGAGCAGCTTGCCCGAGTCATCGAAGACCGCCGCCGTGAAACCGTTGACGGAATCGACGAGCGCGATCAGCCCTTGCGCGACTTGCGCCGGCGATTCATGGGCCGCCTGCAACCTGTCGGCGGTGTGCTGCACATCGTCAGCGATGCGAGCGCGCATGTTCGCGTCGAACCACAGATTGGGAGCGACGAGCGTCAAACCCCACGACATCACCGCAAGGACCGCAAGCGCGAACACGGCCGCGATCGCGGCAAGCCAAAAGCTAGAGGCCCAGGTACGTCGGGTCACGCGGTTGCCTTCCTTATCTCTTTGGTTATTTTTGCGCAGAAAGCTGGGAATCTTCTGGGAATCGCATCAGTCTTCGCGCGAGAACGAGATATCCGAGACGCGGCCGTCCGGATCGACCTCGACCCAATAGCTGACGACCGCGGCGGGATAGAAAAGCCGGTAGATCTCGGACACCGCCCCGGGCCGAGAATCCCGGCCCAAGAAGATCATCCGCTGGAGCCGCCCATAGCCGGCGAGCATTCGCTGCAGTTTGCTTGCCGCTGCGGGCGTCAATCGCTTGCGCAGGTCCGGCGAAAGCTTATCTGGATCGAGGCGTCCTGCCGCCAGTTGCGCGAGCACGATCTGCGCCAGGCGGGTGGCCTGCACGTTCTCTCCCGGGAGCGATGACAACTCAATCGCATGCTCGGCGAGGCTCGGGTGCTCGAAGATCGCGAAGATCTCACGCGCGAGGTAGTCCTCGTTGAACCCATCGGTGTTGCCGAGCAAGATGATCACGAACCGATCGTCCGGGAAGGTCACGTTTTCGCCCGAGTAACCCGTCCAATCCCCTTGATGCGAGATCTCGCCGTGGCCGAACGCCGAGTCGATCGCAAGGCCGAAGCCGTAGTTGTAGGTCGTCTCGGATCCGTGCGGGCCGGGCGTCATCATCATCTTCAGGTGCACGGGATCCACAACCCGCCCCGCGTCGAGCGCCGTATCCCATTTCACGAGATCGAGCACGGTGGTGTTGACGCCGCCATCGGGATAATCGAGGATGGCGACGCCTTGCGGCGGCGTCAGCACCGTCTTGCCGTTTTGCACGGTGTAGCCGAGCGCGCCCTCGGGCAGATCGAGGGGCGTTGTGCCGATGCTCGTCGAGTGCAAACCCAGCGGCTGGAAGATCCGCTTGGTCAGAAACTCATCAAAGGGCATGCCCGCGGCCTTTGCGACGATCACGCCGGCCAAGACGTAGTTGCTGTTCGAGTATTCGTACCTCGTGCCGGGTTTGAAGCGCAAGGGAGCCTTCTCGATCGTGGCGACGATCTTTGGAATGGAAAGAGCGTTCGGATCCATGAGATCGAGGTAGTCGGCAAGCCCCGAGGTGTGGTTGAGCAGCTCGCGGATCGTGATCGTATCGCCGTGCGGAAAACCGGGCAAGAACTTGGAGATCGGATCGTCGACTTTGAGCTTGCCCTCTTGGTCGAGCAGCATGACGCACGCAGCCGTGAACTGCTTGGTCATGGAGGCGATATTGTAGATCGTGTGCGGCGTGGCCGGCAAGCGTTTGGCGAGATCGCGATAGCCATAGCCTTGCGCGTAGAGCACCACGCCGTCGCGAGCCACGGCGATGGAGAGTCCGGCCAGATGCTGGTGTTGCAGCGCTCCGTTCGCCAGGGCATCGACTTGGGCGCGCCAGTTGGGAGACGGGCCCGCCTGGGTGGTCGCGTCGCCGTGGCTACAGGCACAAAGAACCGCGCTCAAGACGGCGGCGATCGGGTAAGAAAAAGTGCGCCTCACGTTGCTGCCGACGTTCCTACGGCAAGCGATGGTAGGCCTGCAGCAGCGAAGAGTAGGTCGCGCGTAACTGCGCCGCGGTTTGGAGCTGGCTTTGCGTGGGCGCCTGGTACGAGTTCGAGCTGATGCGGCTTATCAAATCCAAGAGGCGCTCGCGCAGTTGCGCGATGATGCCGAGGTCCTCGACGTTGTGCGGATCGCCGGTCAGCCGTCCGCGCAAGGCCAGCAGCGATGCGCGACGGTTCCCCGCCGCCTGGGGCAGACGCCGGTCGATGGCGTTGAGCATCGTGTCCACGTCGCCGACCTGCGCGTAAAGCGTCGAAAGGGTCTGGTAGCGCGATCGCATCTGATCCGGCGTTTGGGGATCGCGCGGGTCTGCTTTGACGACGGCCGGTTTGGATTCGGAGAAACCGTCGACCTTGAGCCGGATCGTGTATGTGCCGGGAAGAACTTCCGCGCCGCTGTCGGGGCCTTGATTTTGCTTATAGGTTCCGAGCCACTTTGCAGGACCGTCCTCGGTCAGGTCCCACGAGGTGCGATGGAAGCCAGGCTGGCGAGGGACGTCCGCCAAGCGCCTCACGATGCGACCGCTGCCGTCTTCGATGGCGATGCTGGCGGCGCGCCGCACGCCGGCAGGCAGCCAGTACGTGATGAGCACGCCGTATTCGACGTTCGGCCCAGCGAAGACGTTCGCCGGTAGATCTCCGCTTGCAAAAGAGTTGACGTCCGTCCATTGCCACCAGCGGAAGCTATCGCGTGGCGCAAAAAGCGTGGGCGCGGCGGGATGGACGGAGCCGAGCTCTTGGAGCGCGCGCACATCGTCGAAGATCCAAACGCCGCGCCCGTGGCTTGCCACGATGAGGTCGTCGCGCTCCGGCTGGATGGCGAGATCGTAGATGGCCGACGCCGGCATGTTCAAACGCAGCGACCGCCAGTGCGCGCCGCGGTCCCACGAAGCCCACACCCCACGCTGCGTTCCCGCGTAGAGGAGCTTTGGGTCTACAGGGTCCTGGCGAATCGTGCGGACGAAAAGCGTCCCCGGGAGATCTCCGGATATCGAACTCCAGCGCGCGCCGAAATCGTCGGTCGCGAACACATGCGGACTGTCGTCGCCGAGCATGTGGTTGTCCACGGCGACGAACGCGGTATTCGCCCCAGTGCGACTTGCGTCGATAGTCGCGACGCGCCCCCAATGCGGCGCGCCGCGCGGCGTCACGTCGATCCAATGAGCGCCGCCGTCGCGGCTCAGCTGGACCAGACCATCATCCGTCCCCGCCCAGATGGTCGCGGCGTCGACGGGTGATGGCGCGAGGGAGAGCAGCGTATCTGAGATTTCCGCGCCGGAGATGTCGGCGTTGACGGGACCGCCGGGAATCTGTTGATGCGACTTGTCGTCACGCGTGAGATCCGGGCTGATGACGCTCCAGTGCTGACCTCGGTCGATGGTTTTGAAGATGACGTTGCCGCCGACGAGCGCCGCGCCATCGCTCGTGAACGCAAGGGGCGAGTTCCAATTGAAGCGGTAGGCGAGCGTCCGCGCCGGGACCCAGTTCAGCTCGGAGTCCGGTGAAACATCGTACGCTTGGCGCGTGCGAGCATCCCAAACGAAGACTTGCCCCGTGCCGTCGTTGGTCGAGGTAGACCACACAATGTTCGGATCTGCTGGGTCGTACAGCACCCACATGCCGTCGCCCGGTCCGACGAGGTGCCAATCGCGGTTGAGCACACCAAGACCGCTATCGGCGTTGGCTGCGCCGCACCATTGGTTATTGTCTTGAAGTCCGACGCAGACGTGATAGTTCGGCAACGCATCGTCGAACCCGACGTGATACGGTTGCGCGAGCGGCAGTCCATACGGTTGGCTCCAGACGGAGCCCCCGTCACCCGACAGGATGAAGCCCTCGTCGGTGCCCACCGCAACGCGCCGGCCGTCCGCAGACCACCACACGACGTGATAATCCCAGCCCGCGTTTGGCGCGATGCGATGGAAGGAACGGCCGGCGTCCGTCGAGAGCGAGAGGTCGGAGCCGGCGCTGATGAGATGATCCGGATTCGCCGGATCCACCGTGATGCGGCTGAAGTAAAACGGCCGCGCGCCTACGAGCGGGCTGCGCGGCAGTACATGCCACGTGAGGCCGGCGTCATCCGAGCGCCAAAGATCTCCGCTTTTCGACTGGATGATGCCGTAGAGCCGACGGCCCGAGCCCGCGGCAAGACCGATCCGGCCGGTAGGAGGCGATGGCAGCCCGTTGCCCACTATGTGGCGCCACGTTGCGCCGCCGTCATCCGAGCGGAAAACGCCGCCTTGGGATCCGCCACTGACGAGCGTCCATGGCCTGCGGCGCACTTCGTACAGACCCGCCAGTAGCGTGTCCGGGCGGCCGGACACCCGCGCGATGTCGGAGACGCCGGTCGATTCGCCGGCGTAGAGGGTTTGCTGCCAGTGCGCCCCGGCGTCACCGGTCACATAGACGCCGCGCACCCGGCTGTCGCGAAACACCTGGCCCAGCACGCCGACGACCACGCGGCCGGGGTTGCGGGGATCGATGGAGATGCAGGAAATGGCGCCGGCGTCTACCAGACCCAGGTGGCGCCACGTCTTGCCGCCGTCACGCGTGTGCCAGATGCCATCGCCCATGGCGACGTCGTTGCGCGGATTCGATTCGCCCGTCCCCACCCAGATGTCGCGGCGATCCTGCGGAGCGACCGCGATGGCTCCGATCGCGGCGCTGTCAGCGCTGTCGAATATCGGCGACCACGTAAGGCCCCCGTCCGTGGTCGCAAAGACGCCGCCGTCGGCGCCGCCCGCCAAATAGAACAACGGATCGGCATCGCTGCCTGCGACTGCGGTGACCCGGCCTCCGCTGATCGCCGGACCGATCGAGCGGTACTGCAGGCCGCGCAAATCGATGCCTGAATCAGCGGCAGTTGCGGGCGCCAGGCTGGTTGCAACGATTGCTACAAGCAAAAATGGAAAGAGGGAAGAAAAACCTGTCATCATCCGAGGCATCGATCAGACGTAGTCGCGCAGCGTGAGGGTCACGGTGCGCTTCGCGCCCGCATGCAGTACCGTGAGCTTCACTTGGCTCCCCGCGGCCGAGTGGAACATCGTCCGCAGGAGCAGCAACCCAACGCTTGACGCGGGCGCCCCGTTGACACCAACGATGAGGTCACCGGCTTTGATGCCGGCGGCGGCCGCCGGAGTATCTTTGAGCGCGTCGATGACCCGCAGGCCTCCGTTGGTCTGCACGATGACGAGACCGGAGCGATCGTAGGTGTCGGGTTTATCGTAGATCGCATTCGGCTGCAAGTACATGATCTGCCGCCGGTAGGCGAAGGTCACGCTGAAACGCTTGAGCAGTCCGCCGCCGATGTTGCCGGAGGTGCCGGGTTCGGTCGTCGCTCCAGCCGTGTCTTCCGAGTAGGTCGCGACCACGCTGCGAACCGGCACGGTTCCGATGTTGAAGACGGGGACGCGTCCGAGCGAGCCGTACGATGGCCCGCCGATGCCGAAGCCCGTGATGCCACGGACCTTCGTAAAGCCGAGATTGTTCGCGACCACGAACGGTTCGTAGAAGTCGAGCGACCCGCGATTGCCGGTGTCGATGATGAACGTGCCGCGCAGCTTGCCGAAGCTGCCTTGGACGAGCGGCACGCTGTCGTCGTAGCCGAAAGGCACCGCGGTGCCGAAATTTCCAGTGCTTCCGGCGGGCCGGAACGTGATGCGGCTAGTGTGGTAGTCGATCGTCGTCACGAAGCGGCGGAGAACCTCGTAACCGATCATGCCCTGGATCCTCACCCCCTCGATCGCCTGCATCACTTTTCCCAACGGCAGGATCGCGCACAGCTGATCGCGCAACGTGGCGCCGCCGACTTGAATGGACTTCGCGATGCCAAATCCCGTCATGACCTGCCCAGCGCCGGCGCCGCTTGCGTGGTAGGCACCGGCCGAGGTCGCGCCGACGAGCGCCGCCGTCTGCGGCGTGAGCACGTTGCGTCCGCCCGAATCGAAGATGAAAAGGAACGGACCTTTGCCGTTCACCATGGCATGCAAATAGATGTGGTTGTTGATGAGCTTGAACGGCACGGTGGAAGACCCGCCGGCGATCGAAGCGTCGGTGACCGAACTGGCCGGCATTTTGAACGCCCCTGCGACCGGCACGTTGAGGCTGACCGCTGTGGTCTGGATCTGCGTCTGGTTGTTTTCCGACGTGGTCGTTGCTGAGAACGGCAAGACCACGCCGTTCACGCTGCGGTAGTCGGAAAGCGCGGTCGTCACATCGCGACCGTTAGGGATCATCGCCGTTTCGCGGGCGATCAGGCCCGTCGCAGTATCGATCCAGATATCGACCGGAAAGCCGCCTTTGGGCTGCGCTTGCAGCTCGGAGTACCGTCCATGCGCGTCGACTTTGACGCCGACGTACGAGATGGTGCCCGGCCACCGGTCGCGGTACAAGAACGACCACGAGCTGAGGAAGGCTCCGGTCGCCGCCAGGTGCAGCGTCGAGAAATCGCTGACGGGCCACGCATCGCCCGTGACGTCTTGCGACCAGGCGACCTTGCCGTCGAAGCCTTGGGCGTTCGTGAGCGGTCCGAGATGCTGGCGCTGGACGGAGCTTCCGGTGCGAACGTCGTCGATCTCCTCGCCCGTACCCGAAATCCCCGCGAAGACCACGCGCTGCTTCCAATCGATCGAAGTCACAAGGTCCAGCGCTGCTCCGCCCATCGCCGCCTTCGTGCGGGCGAGGATGCGATCGACCGTGCCGCTCGCGTGGGCCGGGCGCGCGCAGACAAGGAAAACGAGAAGGGCAGTGCACAGTACGGAGGCCGGCGTGCGACGCATGTCGCGCACGTTCAGCGGTTAAGCGTAGGCGTCCTGGAGCGAGACGAGTTTCGGGTCGATGCGTTCAATCGCAAGCGAGGCGATGGGCACGCTTTCCTTCGCGAGCGTGAGTTCTTCGAGCGTCGGGCGCAGCTCGCGATAGAATATGCCAAGGGGGATCTTGCCGGGCTGCATGAGCGTCGCAAAGGCGCGCGCGCGATCCGCTGGGTCGTAGTCCGCGATGTCCTCGACGTGATAGACGTTCTCTTTGAACCACTTGTAGGTGTTGATCTTATTGAACGTCACGCAGGGCGACATGACCTCCACGATGGCAAAACCTGGATGACGAACGGCTTCCTTGATCATCTCCGTCATCTGCTTGGGCTCGGATGAAAATCCGCGCGCCACGAACGTGCCGCCGGCGGCGAGGGCGATCGCCAGTCCGTTGACGGGGGCGTCGGGATTGCCCTCGGGGTGGGGGCCCGCCTTGAAGCCGAGCATGCTTGTGGGCGATGACTGCCCCTTCGTCAAGCCATACGTCTGGTTGTCCATGACGATGTAGGTCATGTTCGGATTGCGCCGCACCGCGTGGAGAAAGTGGCCGGCGCCGATGGCGTAACCGTCGCCATCGCCTCCGGCGACGATGACCGTGAGGTCCTTATTCGCAAGCTTCACCGCGGTCGCGGTCGGCAACGCTCTGCCGTGGACACCATGAAATGCGTAGGAGTGCAAGTAGCCTGAGATCTTGCCCGAGCAACCGATGCCGGAGATGAACGCGACGTTGCGCGGCTCGAGCGCGAGGTCGGCGCATGCCTGTTTGAGCGCCGCGAGCACGCCGAAATCCCCGCAGCCTGCGCACCACCATGAAGGCGTGGCGGTCGCGAAATCCTTTGGACCCAAGACGGTGGCCAATGTCTATCCTTTCAGCGCGCAGCCAAACCGGCGGAGAGCTTGAGCTCTCGCTGGACGGCCTCGATGATCTCGATCGGCCGGAACGGCCGGCCGTTGTACTTGCGCACGGGGTGCATGCGTGGCAGCGGCCCTGTCACATAGCGGATCAAGCGCTCGAGCTGACCCGAGAAGTTGTTCTCGACGACGAAGATGTGCGACGTGCTCTCGATGAAAGCACGCACTTCTTCTTCCGGAAACGGCCACAGGGTGCGCAGCTGCAGGAAGCGCGTGGGGATCCCCTGTGCCGCAAGACGGTCTTGCGCTTCGCTCACGGGTCCGCGGTTCGCCCCGAACGCGATGAAGGCCACGCCCGCGCTGCGATCGCCGAGGATGTTCGCTTTTGGCAGTTCGGTCCGCATGGACTCGAGCTTGCGCATGCGCTTCTCCATCATGCGCGCGCGGTTTCGGGCATCTTCCGTGATCACGCCTTCTTCGTTATGCTCGGAGCCCGGCTCGAGATGCATGCCGCCCTGGACGCCGGGGATAACGCGCGGTGAGACGCCGTCGTCGGCAAACGCGAAACGCTTGTATTCGCCGAAGGTGACGCCACCGTTGCGCACGAGCTTGCCGCGGTCGACCGCGACCGCGTCGAGCTCCAAGCGCGGAATGGTCTCCTTGCTTTGGCAGAGCGCTTGCTCCGTGAGCACGAACACCGGCAGCTGATAGCGCTCGGCCAGGTTGAAGGCGGCCACCGTGAGATAGAATGACTCTTCGACCGTGCCCGGCGAGATGACGACCTTCGGGATCTCGCCATGCCCCGAGAAGATCACATGGTTGAGGTTGCTCTGCTCGGTCTTCGTGGGCATCCCGGTGGAGGGGCCGGCGCGGGCGCATTCGATGATGACGATCGGCGTTTCGACGACGCCCGCGAGGCCGATGCCTTCGGTCATGAGCGCTTGACCGGGCCCGGACGTGGCGGTCATCGCCCGCACGCCGGCATATGCCGCTCCGATCGTCATATTGATCGCGGCGAGTTCGTCTTCTGCTTGCACGACGATGCCGCCGTAGCGCGGCGCGTGTTTCGCCATCCACTCGAGCACGTCGGTCGCGGGCGTGATGGGATAGCCCGCCATGAAGCGGCAGCCGGCCACGAGCGCTCCGTAGCCGATCGCGTCGTTGCCCATCATGAGCAGGCGCTCTCCGTCCGCTCGAGCTGCGAGCGCGTAGCCGGAAGGGCGGGTGAAATGCTCTTTGACGTATTGCGCGCCCGCCTCGATGGCGCCGATGTTTTGCGCCACGACTTTTTCGCCCTTGCGCTCCCACAGCTTCGTGATGAGCCCGCGGATGATGGCCGGGTCCATGCCAATGAGCTGGCCGAGCACGCCGAGCGAGATGGTGTTGCGCACGAGCTCCAGGCCGAGCTGCTGCTTCGCGATGTTAGCGAGCGGCACTTCATAGAAGAACACATCGTCGCGGCGGACGTTATCGGTGAGCTTCTCCGTCGAGTTGTCGAAGATCGCGAAGCCGCCGGGCCGCATCTCGGCGATGTGCTTCTCGACGCATTCAAGGTCGAAGGCGACCATCGCGTCGACCATATCCGCAACGCCGTAGTGCCGATGTTCGCCCGCGCGGATGACGTAGTTCGTATGGCCGCCGCGTATGCGCGAGGGGAAGTCCTTGAAGGTGTAGACCTCGAGACCCATGCGTTTGAACACGCTGGCGATAAGGTCGCCCGTGGTCAGACTGCCGTCGCCGGCCTGGCCGCCGAACAGCACCTCGATATCGTTCGTGATCACTCTTTGGATTATCGGCCTTTTGGAGCAGATGGGCGGCGGTTGGGCGCATCTCCATGTGACATGGGTCCATTGCGCGCTCGCCGACCTTAGGTGGTTTCCAAAAGGCGGAGCGCCTTCCTGCGGTCCGGGCGATGCAAGGCACAGCCGAACTCGTGCGCGTAGTGGCCTCGCGTGAGCACGCCTGGGCAAAAACCAGATTTCGATACGCTGGCGACCGATTACGCGAAGTTCAGGACGTCCTATTCCGAAACGCTTTTCGATGCGATTCTTGGCTACGCGCGACTTGGAGCGAGCGGTTGCGTGCTCGACCTGGCATGCGGCACGGGTCTCGGCTTGCTCCCCTACGTGCGGCGCGGCTTTTCGGTGATCGGCGTCGATGTCGCCCCATCGATGGTCGAGCAAGCGCGACGGATACTGCCGCCGCACGCGCACGTGGAATTCCGCCTAGGCCGCGCGGAGCAGCTTCCGGTCCCCGACGCTTCGATCGACCTCGTCTCCTGCGCGCAGGCCTTTCACTGGTTCGAACCGCACGCCGCGTTCGCGGAATGCGCGCGGGTACTCGTCCCCGGCGGCGCGCTGGCGATCTTCTGGAAACATGCGGCGCCGGGCGATGTGTTGACCGCGACGAGCGAGGCGCTCGTCCGGGAGTGGCTCGGAGAAGAAGCCGTGCGCAGGTCGCGCGATCATGCGGACGAGCACATCGCCGGTTGGCCGGTGTTTTGGCAACAGGTCGCGGCGCAGGGCGAACCGGCGCAGGGGCGCTCCTTCATCGACGGCCGTAAGGAGGTCGTCGAGTTCATGCTCCCGCGGACTGGGGAAGAATTCGTGGGCTACCAGCGCTCGCGTGAAAAGATCCGCTTCGTACTCGGCGAGCGCCGCGACGAATTCTTGGCGGAGCTCGAGCGGCGGCTGCGCGCGGAAGGACCGATGGACAAACCTATCGATCAGCGCCAAGTGCAGTACGTTTTCCTCGCACGAAAGGCGGCTTGAACGAGGCAGGTTTCACATCCGGCGACTCGGAACTGCCCTGTCCCTCGCGGCCCCTGAGCGGTCGCTTCGCGTTGAAGGTGAGTGTGAACGATGTTTATCTCTGTCGTGAGCTTGCCGGTCGATGACGTCGACCGAGCGATCGATTTTTACACGAAGTCCCTAGGCTGGGAGAAGACCATGGACGCCCCCATGCAGGACGAGAACAACAGCCGCTGGGTGACGGTCGCACCTGCGGGAGCGCAGACAGCCTTCTCGCTCATCAAGGGTGATAGCGGTTGGGGTCCAGGCAAGGCGGGCGGCGACACCGGCATCGTTGTGGAAGTCGACGACGTCTTTGCGGCCCGCGACCAATTCAAAAAGAACGGCGTGCAGTTCGAGACCGAACCATCGATCGAATTCTTCGGGGGCTGGGCCCGGTTCAAGGATTCCGAGGGCAACATCTTGGGGTTGCATTCCTCGGCGCCCGCGAACGTCTCCAACAACTGACGCGCGACAAAGATGTAGGGGTCGCAAATTCATTTGCGACGATAAAAAGCGGCAAACGCATGGTTTGCCGCTTTCCTTGTGATTAGGCGCGAGGCATCGCGAAGCCGACCTGACGGCGGCGTTGCTCCTCTTCGACGAACAGCGCGATGTGGCGGTCCCCTTTGGGCTCCACGTCCACGAAGCTCAGACCGCACGACCACGTGAAGCCGCGATCCTCTTTGACCGCGTGAGCCACCATAGCTGTCAGACTTCGACGCCCTGCGACGCCGACCGCGAATTCTACGAGCACCATTTCCCCCGGCCGAAGACGCTTCGCCAGGGTCACTCTCGCTCCACCCGCGCCCAATTGAGACAGCATCGCCGGATGCGTCGATCCGTCGTGGAAAACGATCTTCGCCGGCTCGCTCATGAGGATGCGCTGCCAACGCCGGACATAGTTCTTCGGCTGATCGTTGGCAAATAATCGACGAAAGGAATTCAACATACCGGAGCTCTCTCTGCCGGCGCGCGCGAGGATATTGCTTGCTTGCTCTTGTGACCCAGGCCACACGTGATTTGTGTCACCGACCGGGGCACCGGGTCTGCCTGCATGCGCGCGCGTTTCATATGGGATGCCACCACTCTATTGTACACCGGGAGCGGTCGCAGAGCTTGAGCGCGGGATGAGAATGCGCGGCTTTTTAGTCGAAGCCCGGCGCTTGGGCAGGCGCGTCTGGCTGCAGCGTTCGACGGCGGGCCTGCTCGGACGCGATAAACGCGGCGATCCATTGCGTCTCGTGCGGTCTCAGGCCGAGAAAGCACAAGCCGCACGCGAAATAATAGCTCGAGTTCTCGCGCAGTGAGTAGACGATACGGGCGAGGATGCTTTGCCTGCCGTCGGGTCCGCGGTCGAGCTGGAGCTCGACACTGTCTCCGGCCCGCAGCTGCACCGTTGTTTGCAGGCGTGCGCCGCCGACCGACAGCTGATTCACGATAACCGGCCTATCGGTTCCGTCAGCGAGCTTGACGTGCGCGGGCTCCTCGATCGCAAGGCGCGGCCATCTGCGGGAATAACGGTCTGGAGCTCTCTTGAGCAGCAGACGTTTCAATGAGTCGAGCAATCGTGATGCCCCCATTGTACAAGGACCCTAACCGCATCCCGTTTGTGTCATGACCGGCGTCATATGAACGAGCCGCGACCCGCCAAAAATCTGAGCGGCTGCCGTCTCCACGACGCTCACGGTGTAATGGGGCGCCTAGCGGCGTTGTCCTACGGCCGTGAGGAGAGCGATCGCATTTTGATGACGAGACCAGAACGAGTATTGGCCGTGGGCGGCCTCGGCATCGTCGCAAGCGCCATCCTCCTCTTCTCCTATGTGACCCATTCGAACGCAGACCCGCGGCCGGAAGGCTGCGGCATCAGCGCGCAGCGGTTCGATCAAACCCTCGATCAGTTGCGTTTCGCGAACTCGGCCCAGCACGCTCTCGCCCTTGCGCTTGAGTACTCCGCCCGTTCCCGCGTTTCGTACTACGACGAGATAAAAGCCATGCGGCTCCAACGTGGCGGTGCCGCCGACCCGCGCGTCCAGCGCGACCTCGTACTGGCGTCGGTCATTCTGAGCGATCAAGAGTCGTCCATTAGCCGAGCTGAGGCGGTCGCCACCGAAGCGAAGCGAGAACTGTCGACAGGTTCGCCGCTCATCGCGCAAGCCTCGGCAGCATTGCGACAAAGCGATTGCCGCGCGCTCGCGCTGACGATGGCGCGGTCTGGGTGGCCCAAAGACCATCTCCTTGGCCAACTCGCATTGGCTGCGCGCCTCAACAGCACGGTGAGCGATCAGCTCGACGACGCACTTGCGCTCATCACGCAAGCCAAGAACCTCGCGCGCTAACGCGGCGCTGGTTTTGTAAGACTATCCTTCATTAGAGACGGCGATACGGCGCCGGGGTGGCTCATGGGCGCAGCCGGGCGAGCCGGGCGGCGAGCTCCGCCGGATCGAGCGTGGCGAGCGCGAACACCTTGACCGCAACGCGCGCTCCGCGCACGAGCTTCACGCTTGCGACCGGCACTCCCAAGGCGCGCGCGAGCGCCTTCCTGCATGCTTCGGTGGCCTTTCCTTCGCGCGCCGGTTCCTTGACCCGGACTTCGACCATGCCATGGCTCGCGCCGATCGAAGGCTCTTTCGATCCGGGTTTTACACGGACTGCGACGGTCGCTTGCTGCGCGGACTAGCCCTCTGTCAGGTTGAGAACCAACCTGATGGTTCGACGGCAAGGTTGACGTTGATCTGTTTCACCTCGGTGTATGCTTCAAACCCGTACGTGCCGAGCTCGCGGCCGATGCCGGATTGCTTGTATCCGCCCCAGGGCGCCTCGTTGTAGGTGGGATGATACGTGTTGATCCAAGTGATGCCGGCTCGCAACTTGCGTATGACACGATGTGCTTTGGCGATGTCGTTTGTGAAGACGCCCCCCGCGAGACCGTAGATCGTGTCGTTGGCGAGTCTGATTGCATCTTTTTCATCTTTGAACGTCTGGACGACGAGCACCGGACCGAAGATCTCTTCTTGCACGATCTTCATCCCCGGCTTCGTGTGTGAGAAGATGGTCGGCTCGATGAAGTTGCCCTTCTCTTCAAGCCCTTCGGGGCGGTGGCCGCCGCACTCAAGCGTCGCCCCCTCGGCGAGGCCCGTTTTGATATACGACTCGATTTTCTCTTCGTGCGCGCGACTGATGATGGGACCCATCTCCGTCTGCGGGTCGAAGCCGTCGCCGACCCGGATCTTTTTTGCCCGGTCCACGACCGCGCCGACGAACTTCTTGGCGATGGACTCCTCGACCAGCAAACGCGAACCGGCCGAGCATACTTGCCCCGCGTTCGCAAAAATGCCGTAGAGCGCGTAGTCGACCGCCGTGTCGAAATCCGCATCGGCGAAGACGATATTCGGCGATTTGCCGCCTAGTTCGAGCGAGATCTTCTTCAGGTTCCCGACCGCGGCTTGCATGATAGCGCGGCCTGTCTTCGTTCCTCCGGTGAAGGCGATCTTGTCGACGAGATGGCTTGCAGCGAGTGCGTGTCCGACGATCGGCCCGGCTCCAAGCACGATATTGACGACGCCTTTCGGGAACTCGAGCTCTTCGATCCAGGTGGCCAAGCGCAACGCCGTGAGCGGCGTCAGCTCTGACGGCTTGAGCACGCAGGTGTTGCCGGCCGCGAGCGCCGGCGCAAGCTTCCAAGCCGCCATGAGCAATGGATAGTTCCAGGGGATGATCTGCCCGCAGACCCCGATCGGTTCGCGCACGACCATCGTCTGCGATGCCGCCGGCACTTCGAAGGTCTGACCGCTCGGCTTGGTGGCAAGACCCGCGTAGTAGCGGAAGCAATTGGCCGCGTCGGCCATGTCGTATTGCGTCTCCCGCAGCGGTTTGCCGTTGTTGAGCGTCTCGATGCGCGAGAGCTCGTCCGCGTTCTCGTCGATGCGTTCGGCGAGCCGGAAGAGCAGCTTCGCGCGGTCTTGCGCGAGCGAGTCACCCCACGGACCTTCGTAAAAGGCATCGTGTGCCGCCTGGATAGCGCGATCTGCGTCTTGGGCCGTGCCTTCCGACACTGCCGCGATCTTCTGGCCGTTAGCCGGATTGATGAGATCTCGCGTGCCGCCATCGGATGCCGCGATCCATTCTCCGCCGACGTACATGAGGTACGTGTCACCGGCGCGTTTGAGGTTGGCGAGCAGCTCCGAGGATCGAGACGCTCCTGCATAGGTGGTTTGCACTGTGGCCATTTTTCGTTTCCTTTGGCGCGACGTGCCGGTCGCATCTACATAGTGGCGAGTGAATCGGCCAAGGCTTTGCAGACGTAATCTGCCTGCTCCTCCGAGAGCGTCAGGGGTGGTTCCACCCGGATGACTCGCGCGTTCACGAGCGTGCCCGAGACCAAGACGCCGCGATCGAGCATCGCCTTGCTCAAAGCGAAGCCGAGCTGGTCGTTCGGGAACTCCATCGCCATGAGCATCCCCTTGCCGCGGATGTCGATGACGATGTTGCGATGCCCCTGCGCGGCTTCGCGCATGCCCTTGAGCATGCGCGCGCCGATGCGCGCGGCACGTTCGGGCAGCCGCTCTTCGATGAGGACGTTGATCGTGGCAAGCGCTGCCGCACAGGCCAACGGATTGCCGCCGAACGTCGTCGTGTGCAAGAACGGATTGCCGAACAGGCGCGAGAAAACGGCTTTGGTCCCCACGACCGCGCCAGCGGGCATCACGCCGCCGCCGAACGCCTTCGCCAGGCACATGAGATCCGGCGCGACCCCCCAGTGCTCGCAGCAGAACATGGTGCCGGTGCGGCCCATGCCGGTCTGCACCTCATCGAGGATGAGCAGCGCGCCAAACTCGTCGCATAGCGCGCGCACGCCCGGCAGATAGTCATCATCGGGGATGTTGACGCCGCCTTCGCCTTGGATGGGTTCCAAGATCACCGCGCCGACATCTTCGCCCACCGTCCGAAGCGTCTGCATGCGCCAGCGCAGCGCCGCCAAATCATTGAACGGCACGTGTTCGATGTTGGGGAGCATCGGGCCGAACGGGCGGCGGAACTCCGCCTTCGCGCTGACCGACAGCGCCCCCATGCTCTTGCCGTGAAAACCCTTGGTCGCAGCGACGATGGTCTGCTTGGCTGGATCGAAAGCACGCGCCAGCTTGAGCGCGGCTTCGATGGTCTCCGTGCCGCTGTTGCAGAAAAACGAGTATTCGAGGTCGCCGGGCGTGAGCATGGCCAGGGCCTTTGCGAGCATCGCCCGTAACGGATCGAGCAAATCTTGGCTGTGCAGGGCCTGGCGTTTGAGCTGGTCGGTGACTGCTTTGACCACTTTGGGATGGCGATGGCCCACGTTATAAATCCCAAACCCGCCGAGGCAGTCGATGTATTCTTTTCCGGTGACGTCTCGGTAGGCGTTGGCGCCGGCGTCGCCCCATTCGACGACGGCCGCGGCGTGCTCGACCGAAGTCGCTTTGCGGTATTCGAGAAATCCAGGGTTCACATGATCGCGGAAACCGTCAACGGTCTCAGTCGTGACCCACTGCGCGTCTTCCGAAGTGATGTCCGGTTTTGCGATGAGATCCAGCACCCGCTGGGTGTAGGCGAATACCTCGCCGTCCGGCCGCTTGCCGTGCGCGTTCGGTAGTTTCGATGCTTGTGCGGGGTCGATGATCTGCATGACGCCTCTAGTGGGCCCGCGCGAGGGCGGCGCCGATCGCCGCGTCAAGGCGTTCGAGCGCCGTTGCAAGGTCGGCATCGCCGATCACGAGCGGCACGAGCACGCGAATGATGTTGCGCTTCACTCCGGCGGGCATGAGCAGCAGCCCGCGGGCGCGCGCCTCGTGGGTGATCCGTGCGACGATCTCCGTGGCGGTCGTCTGCTGCTGGTCGACGAACTCGAGCGCCATCATGGCGCCCCGTCCGCGCACGTCGCCGATGGCGGGATAGCGTCGCGCGAACTCCTTGAAAGCCCGCTCGAGCTTGACGCCGATGACGCCCGCTCGCTCGAGCAGGCATTCGTCTTCGATGATATCGAGCACGGCCAGCGCGGCCGCGCAGGCCAGCGGGTTCCCGCCGAACGTGCCGCCAAGGCCGCCCGACGTGGGCGCATCCATGATCTCCGCCTTGCCGATCACTCCCGCGAGCGGCAGTCCGTTCGCGATACTCTTAGCGACCGTGATGAGATCGGGTTCGACGCCGGAGGGTTCGATGGCGAACATCGTGCCGGTACGGCCGTAGCCTGATTGAATCTCATCTGCGACGAGCACGATCCCATGCTCCTTCGTGATCGCGCGCAGAGCGCGGAGAAACTCCGCGGGCGCAGGAACGAATCCGCCTTCGCCTAGGACGGGTTCGACGATAATCGCCGCGGTGCGACTCGGCGCCACCGCCGACTCGAACAGATCGTGCAGCGCGCCGAGCGCCCTCTCCGTCGTCCAGCCGTGGAACTCGTAGGGGTACGGCGCATGATAGACCTCGCCGACGAACGGTCCGAAGTTCTGCTTGTATGGCGCGTTTTTTCCCGTCATCGTCAGCGCGAGGAGCGTGCGGCCGTGAAAGCTATGATGGAAAGCGATCACCGCCGGCCGGTTCGTGAAGCTGCGCGCGATCTTGATCGCGTTCTCCACGGCCTCGGCCCCCGTGCTCACGAAGAACGTTTTCTTGGGAGACGTACCTGGCGCCAGACGGTTCAGCCGCGCCGCGAGCTCGACATATCCTTCGTACATCGCAACCTGGAAGCACGTGTGCGCGAAGCGCTGCAATTGTTCGCTGACAGCCCTGATGACGCGCGGGTGCGAGTGACCGACGTTCAAGCAGCCGATGCCGCCCACGAAGTCGAGGTACTCCTTGCCGTCTGTATCCCACAACTTTGCGCCGAGGCCGCGATCCGCAAAGATCGGATGCGTATTGCCGACGCCTCGTGGGACTTCGGCATTCCGAAGCTCGCGCAGCCGTTCGGTTTGGGAGGCGGCGATTGCCATGACTAGCCTTTCAGCGATCGATGTCGGGGACCGTTCGCGCCCGAAACACGCCCGTGAAGAGCGTTGGGAGCGCCATCCTTCATTAAGTGTACCTGGTCGCGAAGGCAAAAACTATGTAAACAGCATACAAAAATAGCACCGGAATTCATATGGGACAACGGATTTGATACTCCGTGAAGCTCTGGCGCTCGATTCCCTCAAGACCGCTTCCGTGGTGGCCGGGCACGGCGGGTTGGAGCGGGACATCCTGTGGGCTCACGTGGTCGACATGCCGGATCCGGCACCGTGGGTTAGCGCAGGCCAGCTGCTGCTCACCACCGGTTATGCATGGCCTGCCGATGATGCAAGCTTGAGGTCTCTCGTGCGCCTGCTCTCAGAACGCGGTCTTGGCGCTGTCGGTCTTGCCGTTCCAGGCTATCTGAAGAGCTTTCCGGCCGCGGCGCGAGACGAAGCAGACATGCTCGGGCTGCCGCTCATCGAAATCCCGTTCGCGATCCCGTTCGCGCAAGTCACAGAAGAGCTCCACCGCACGATCCTCGCCGAACAATACCGCATCGTCGAACGGTCCGAGCAAATCCACCGCAGTCTCACGCGCGCCGCCGCGGAAGGCAAGAGCCTCGCGGATCTCACCCACGTTCTCGGAGATCTTCTCGGACGTTCGATCACGTTTGAAGACCCGGACGGCAAGCTGCTCGCGTTCCACAGCGTGCCGGATCACCCCGAGGATTTGGCCCGGCGCGAAACGTTGGAGAACGAGCAGAGCCCAGCGGCACTCGCGCAGGCGCTTGCCAAGACGGGCGTCGCCGATGAAATCCGCCGAAGCACGGGTCCGGTGCGCGTGCCCGCGATGCCCGAGCTTGGCTTGGGGCCACGCGTCGTCTGTCCGATCCGTCTCGGCGACGAGCTCGTCGGCTTGGTGTGGATCATCGAAGGCGATGCCAAGCTTTCGGAGCTGGACATGCGCGCGGCCGAACATGCAGCGCTCGTGGCTGCGGTTCACGTCGCGCATCAACGCGAACTCGCTACGACCGAGGCGCGACTGGGCTACGCTTCGTTTCTCTCTCTGCTAGAAGCCGAGGAGGACGATCCTCAAGCGCTCGAGCGCATGCGCCTGGCCGGCTTCGAACCTGGCGCTCGACATCGCGTGGGCATGTGCGTCATCCCCGAGCCTTTACCGCTCAGCCGCGATGGGTTCTTGCACCGCGAGCGCATCGCAGAAAAGCTCGCTCGCGCGCTGCGGGCCGGCGGGCACAAACCGATGTTGACCGCCGCGCTCCAGCGCGTCATCTTCTTGTTGCCCGAGGGCGTCGAGGCAGAGATCTTGTGGTCAAGTCTCGCAGATGCGAGCGTGCGAATGGTGCTTGGCCGCGCTCATCCGGGCACCAGCGGCGTCCGAGCGAGCTATAAAGAAGCGCTGTCGTTGTTGAACTACGCGGACGGCTCGGCGGTCCAAACCTTCGAAAAGGCGCTCGTGCCGCGGGTCCTCATGGGGGATACCGCTGCGCACGCGGCCTTCGTCGACCACATCTTCGGCGGCCTCCGGAAGCGCAAGGACGGTCCGACGCTCGAGGCCGTGCTTATCGCCCTCGCCAAGAACGGCTTCAGCCTGAAAGCTAGCGCCGAAGCCTTGGGCATCCATCAGAACACACTGCGTTACCGCTTGACGAAGGCGCTCGACGTCGCGCACCTCGATATCGACGACCCCGAATCCCGATTTTCGCTCGAGCTGGCAGCGCGCATTTTGGACTTTTCAAATAAGAAATAACAGGTAAATTGTCGGGAAGATACATAGTTTAGAGGCCGGTTGTGGAGTAAACTTGGCTTACTGATGTAGCGGTCGCGAACGTATTCGCGACGATGCGCGATCTGCTCGAGGAGATACGCCCGTGTCGTTTCGGAAGCTAGCGTTTTTGGCATTTGCGCTCCTGACGTTGGGGATGCTCGGCCGGCCCGGTGCAGCCGGCACGACCGGAGGTATTCACGGCAGAGTCACGGACATCTCAAACGGACAACCGATCGCCGCAGCTGCAGTCACGGCCGCCTCGCCGGGGCAGACGGAAACGCGCGTCACCGACACCACAGGCTATTTCGCGTTCATCTCGCTCGCGCCCGACACGTACACGCTGACCGCAAAAAAAGACGGCTACGTGCTCGAGCAGGTCCCTGGTATCACCGTGATCTCGGACCAAACGCGGTCGGTCGACATCCACATGCAGTCGACGCTGCGTACCATCGCGCACGTCACGATTCGCGCCACCGGCGGCCTCGTGCGCTCGGGCGTCGTCAGCGACGTGTACTCGATCAACGCGAGCCAGCAGAAAGCCGCCGCGCCGCTTGGAGGCGCAGGTTCGATCAATCAGTCATATGGGGCGATCGCAAGCGCGCCGGGTGTCAACTACGATCAGGGCCAGCAAGGCTGGTATCAGAACGTGTACATCCGTGGCGGCGACCTCGACCAAGTCGCCTACGAGTTCGACGGCGTGCCGGTCATCCGCGAGTCGGACCAAGGCGCCGTCACGACGTTGACCAGCCTCGGGCAGGCGGAAGTGCAGGTCTACACCGGTGGAACCCCGGCATCCGCCGACGCTCCCGGTCTGGCCGGCTACATCAATCAGGTCGTCAAGAGCGGCACCTATCCAGGTTACGCCAATTTCACGTCGGGCGTCGGCGGCCCGACGCTGTACAACAAAGCGACGCTGGAAGTCGGAGGTGCGACGCCGGATCGGCTCTTCTCCTACTACGTGGGCGGTCAGCTCGTCGTGCAGAACTACCGCTTCGGCGACCAGTTCAACGGGGTCAGCAATCCGCTGTACTTCTACCCCATCGCGATCGGCAACCAATATCCCCCGCCGGTGGGGCCTCTCGCCGGCATCCCGACGCCGTTGAACACGCAGGTCTGGGATGGCTCTTCTGCCTGGCTCTATGGGCCCGGGCCGGCGAATGCCATCGCCGGTGTCCGCGATCAGGAGACGATCGCCAACTTCCATTTCGGCATCCCGCACAAGAACGATTCGAACAAGGACGACGTGCAGCTGCTTTACGACAACAGCCTGATCGTGCAGAAATTCTATGGGTCGGCCGTGGATCAAGGTCTCGGATCCGTGCAACAGGAGAACGGCGGACCGCTTTCCTATTTCGACGGCTTCGCGTATAACGGTCCGCTGTTCGCGCCGCCGCAGAACGGACTGATCTCAAACGTCTTGTTCCCGAACTCTCCGCAAGGCCGCGCCCCGTTCGATCAGTTGCCGGTCGGCGAACGAGAAGGTTCGCAAAACGGCGTCGAGCTCGCGAAGTTCCAATATCAGCACAACTTCACCGATCGCTCGTTCCTCCGGTTCGACGCCTACACCGATTACGCGATATGGTTCATCAGCGGCCCGGTGAGCGCCAACCTCCCCTACGGAGGCCAGCTGCCGGACTACGAGGTCAACGAGCACAAGTATGGCGGTAAGATCGACTACTCGAACCAGTTGAGCGACAAGCACTTGATCGAGCTCACCGCGTCGTACCTCACCGCGCATCTGGAGACGTACTCCGGTCAGTTCGGCACGTTTTTGGATTATGCGGAGCCGACGTCAAATCTCGTCGATTCAAGAGGCAACTGCTACGCGTACGTGACCGGTCAATTCGCTGACTGTTTCCCGCAATTACCGCCGGCGAGCTACCCGAATCCCGTCTCGCAAGGCTGTATCGATTCCACGCTCGGCTGCACGGGGCTCGTCCCCGGCAATCCACCGCTAGGAAGTCCGGCAGCGCTCAACAGCGCGCGCTGGCTCGTCACCGAGCCGGGAGCAAAAGCGCAAATCGACACGGTGAAGCCGTACTTCTCAGGATTCTCGGCGAACGACCAGTGGCGTCCGAACGACAAGCTCACCCTCAACCTCGGCGCTCGCGTCGACGTCTTCGACTACCGGCTCGACGATCTCGCTGACGGTTATCCCGCCCGGGCGTTCTGGTACGCGGCATATAACCGCGAATATTGCTTCATCCCGAACACCGCGGCTCCGTACCTCGGCCAGCTCAACACGGCGACCGGCGTGTTCTCGTGCAACCAGGGCGGCACGCACACCAATCTGGTGAACTTCGCTGGCGGCACGATCTCCGAACAGATCTATCAACCGCGAGTCGGCGCGACGTACACCATCAATTCCGACCTCGTGTTGCGCGCGACCTATGGCCGCTACGCCCGCCCCGCTGCGACGTCGTACCAGGAATACAACGTCACGCAGCAAGACTCGCCGCAGTTCATCAGCACGTTCATCAACATGGGCTTCAATTCGCCGATCCACTACCTCCACGCGGATACCGCGAACAACTACGACCTGTCGATTGAAAAGCGCTTCCACGACACCGATATGTCGGTAAAGCTGACGCCCTATTACCGCACCACGCAAGGGCAGGTCCAATTCCTCTCGCTCAACGCTCAGGGAGTGCTCGCCGGCGTGAATGCCGGGCAGCAGAACTCCTACGGCGTGGAACTGGCCTTCAACAAGGGCAGCTTCGCCGCTGACGGCTTCGCGATGCAGGCATCGTTCACGTACCTCAATAGCACGATCAAGTACGGCCCGCAGCCGAACGGCCAAAACGTCATCGACCTGCTCAACGCGTACATCCGCCAGTACAACTCGTTCACGGCGGCAGGCAATCCCGCGCTCGCAGGCTTGCCGTGCTTCACGCCGGGGACCTCGAGCACGCCCGGCACGCCGGCCGCATGCGGTGGCGGCAATATTCCCAACCCGTATTTCAACATGCCCGCGCAGCCGCTCATGGATCCGAGCGCCCGCTATACCACGTATAGCACGATTCCCGCGCCGTTCAACAACGCCAATGGTTTTGCGACGCCGTTCGAAACGTCGCTCGTGTTCAACTACAAGCATCAGAATTGGTCCATCACGCCGAGCTTCACCTATAGCGACGGCGCCTCGTACGGGTCGCCGCTCGTCTGGCCCGGATACGACCCGAGCACGTGCGGCAATGCGACGGCACTCGTCATGCCGCGCATCCCCCAGACCTGTGAAGGCTTCATCTTCATCCCCGACAAGTACACAGGCCAGTTCGACACGATCGGTGCCTTCCGCCAGCCGTCGCGTTTGACCGCCAACCTCGCGCTCAACCTGCACGTCAGCGACCGCATTGACGCGACGCTGACCGGTACGAGCCTCATCGACCGCTGCTGGCAGCGCGGCTTCCCGTGGGATTCGCAGACCACGTGCATCTACGGCCAGCTTCCGTCAAACTTGCTCGCGCCTGCCGGCAACTTCGTCAACAATCCGCCTCCGCAGCTCGCGTTCCCGTACGGCAGCTGGTACAACAACACCGAGATCGGACAGGAAGGGCAAAAGTCTCCGACTGTCTGGACGCTCGAGACGACGTTCAAGCTGTAGCGCCTCGATGGCTCGCAC
>JAJPHJ010000106.1 GCA_021325335.1 Pseudomonadota bacterium
GGATCGCCAAAATCACCGCCGCCTGTCAAAAAAAGAAAGGATGGAACGACCTTAAGGCAGCATCATTGCAAGGTTGCCAATACTATTGCATAATGGCCACTACCTGCTATGCTATTTTACTTTCATCACTCGTTATTTTGCGCATCGCGCAAAAGTATTTGAATGGCTAATCGCAATCGCACCAACGGAAGGCTGATCAACTCGCTGGCGCGGGGGGTCGACATCCTGCGCCTGTTGGCGCAGGCAGACGCGCCCCTTGGCGTCACCGATTTGGGCGAACGACTGCACGTGGATCCGAGCACCGCGTACCGCCTCGTCGCGACGCTCGAAACGCAGGGCCTCGTGCGACAAGAGCCCGACTCGAAGAAGTACGCCGTCGGCTACGGCGTCCTCGAACTCGCCAACGCTCTGCTGCAACGATTGAGCGTCGTCTCTCTCGCCGAGCCGCTGCTTGGCACGATCACGACCGAAACGGGCGAGAGCACGCATGTCGCCGTGCTCGAAGGACCGCGCGCCGTATTCGTGGCGCGGCGTTCCGGAGCAGGCATCCTCCGCGTGGAAACGACGGTGGGCAGCAGCGAGCCGGCATACTGCACGGCCGTCGGCAAGGCGCTCCTTGTCGACCACACGTCCGCCGATCTCATTGCGCTTTTCGGTGCAGAACCGCTCGCCCGCCATACCCCCCAGACGATCACCACGGTGGAGGATCTCACGGCCGAACTGGAGCGCGTGCGCCGTTTGGGTTATGCGTTCGACGACGAGGAGTTGCACCAAGGCGTGCGCTGTGTCGCTGCACCCATTCGCGATCATCGCGGCCGCACGGTCGCGTCCTTCGGTCTATCTGCTCCTGCGGGCCGCTTCCCGAGGGAACAGCGCAAGGAGCTCGTCGAGCAGATCCAACGCGCCGCGCGCGAGATCTCCGAGCAGCTGGGCTATCATGCCAATCGTACTACGAAGCCGAGAAGGGGTGGATGACGCCATGCGCCTGACCGGTGGCCAGATCGTCGCACAGTATCTCATCTCCGAAGGCATGCCGTATCTCTTTGGAGTGCCCGGACACGGCAACACCGCGCTGCTCGACGCGTTCGTCGACCATCGGGACGAGATCAACGTCGTGCAGGCGATCCACGAGCAGGGCGCAGCGCACATGGCCGATGCGTACTACCGCGTCGCCCGGCGCGTCTGCGGCGTATTCACCTCCATAGGGCCGGGCGCCGCGAACACCGCGATGGGTGTTGCGAACGCCTACATCGATTCGATCCCTCTTCTTCTGCTCACCGGCTCCGTGCATACCTACATGCGCGGACGTGGCGTCCTTCAAGAACTGGAGCGGACGCACTGGGCGAATTTTCCACGCATGATGGAGCCGGTCGTGAAACGGTGGTGGCAGCCCAGCCGCGTAGACCAACTGCCGAACGTGTTGCATCTCGCCTACAACGTGATGCTCGGCGGCCGTCAAGGGCCTGCCTACATCGACTTCCCTATGGATCTTCAGGCTGAGACGGCTGAGATCGAAAGCCTTCCGAATCCAGTGACCCGTCGCGCGAGCGGCCGCACGCACGGAGACCCCGAGCTCGTCGAGCGAGCCGCAAAACTGCTCTGCGGCGCGCAGCGACCGCTGATCATCGCCGGCGGCGGCGCGACCGCCTCGCAGGCGGCCGCCGAGATCGCGCAATTGGCAGAGCTCCTGGGCGCGCCGGTGACCGTGACGTGGATGGGCAAGGGCATCATCCCGGAGGATCATCCTTTATATGCGTGGCCGTGCGGCGACCTCGGTTCCATCTCCGGCAACACGCTCGCATCGGAGGCCGACGTGATCTTGGCCGTGGGCTGCCGGTTCACGGATCGAACCGCCTCGTCGTTCCGCCGCGGCGTGACCTTCAACATCCCGCCGGCCAAGCTCGTCCACATCGATCTCGACCCATATGAGATCGGCAAGAACTACCCGGTCGAGCTCGGGATCGTCGGTGACGCGAAGGCGACGCTTGGCGATCTCCTCGGCAGCGTCCGTGCGTTTCGCAAATCGGCGAGCGACTATCGCAACTCGTCCTATTTCAACCATCTCACCGAGCTCAAAGCCCAGTGGCAAGAGGCGCTGCGGCCTATGCGCGAAGACGATCGCGCGCCCATGACCATTTCGCGAGCGCTCGTCGAACTGCGGCGCGTGCTCGAGCGAGACGCGATCGTCGTGACCGGCGCCGGGAATCCGCAGAGCCAGGTCTTCACCGAGTTTCCGGTCTACGGCCCCGCTCAGCACATCACTGCCGGTGGTTTCTCAGCGATGGGATTTGAAGTTCCGGGTGCCATCGGCGCCAAGCTCGCCGCTCCCAACAAACAAGTGGCGGCCATCGTCGGTGACGGCAGCTTCTTGCAGACCGTTCAAGAGCTCTCCATGGCTGCGCAATACGACATCCCCGTGTTGTTCGTCGTGATGAATAATTTCGGCTGGGAATGCATCAAGAATCTGCAGTCCACGCAGTTCGGCCCGGATCGCATCATCGCAACGAATTTCAAGAAGCCTGACGGCACGCCGTTCTCAGCGAACTTGGCCGACATCGCGAAAGGCTTCGGCTGTTTTGGGGAACGCGTGGACCAGCCGGCCGATGTCGGAGCCGCGGTTGGCCGCGCCCTGGACTCGGGTCGCCCCGGCGTCGTCGAGTTGCTGTGCAGTCGCGAATTGCCGTACAGCGGACTCACGGCGACCGGTTGGTGGGATGTCACCGTTCCCGCCTACCACCGTGAAAAACGCGCGAAGTACGAAGCCGCGCGTTCGGAAGAGGCGCTCACCTAAGATGCCCCCCGAACCCATTGGTCTTGCGGTCTTCGGCGCAGGCCGCATCGGAGGCGTGCACGCAGCAAACGCCGCAACACTGCCCGGAGCCAGGCTTGTCGGCATCGCCGACCTGGACCGCCCGGCGGCCGAACGGCAGGTACGCAAGCACGGCGGCCGTGTCGACACGATCCCGTCGTTCCTTGCAGACGAGCGCGTGCACGCCGTCGTGATCGCGACTCCGACCGAATCGCATGCCGAACTCATCACCCGGGCGGCTGCAGCCGGCAAGCACACCTTCTGCGAGAAGCCGATCTCGCTAGACATTCCTGCCACTCGAGCTGCGATGGCGGCAGCGAAACGCGCCGGCATCATCCTGCAGGTCGGGTTTCAACGCCGCTTCGACGACGCGTTTCTCCAGGCGCGGCGCAGCGTTGAATCGGGAGCGCTTGGCAGCCCGAGGTTCATGCGCCTGGTCGGACGCGATCACCGAGTGCCGCCCCTCGCCTATCTGAAGACTAGTGGCGGACAATTCAAGGACCAGATGATCCACGAGTTCGACCTGGCGTCCTGGCTCTTCGAGCCCGCTCGGGTTGTCGAGGTCTATGCGACCGGCTCGGCTATCGTCGACCCCGCGCTGGGCGAATTCGGCGACGCGGATACGACGATCGCCGCGTTGCGCTTCGACACGGGAGCCCTCGGCGTCATCGACGGATCGCGCGAGGCGGTCTACGGCTACGACGTCAGGGCGGAGCTCGTGGGCTCCAAGGGCATGATCGTCGTGGGCCACGAACACGTTGTCAACGGAAAACTCCTCGATGCCACGAGCGCCACGCCGGAGCTCGAGTCTTTTGCCGAGCGTTTCGAACATGCGTATCGCGCCGAATTGGGGGGATTTCTCGAGGCCGTCTCGCGCGGCGAGCGACCGGCCGTCGGCGGCAGCGATGCGCTGGAAGCGCTTCGTCTCGCAAGTGCCGCGACGCGCTCGTTTCAGCGGGGACGTCCGGTCAAGCTCTCCGAGATCGCGGATGGCTGAGCGCCGCTCGCCGAGTCTTTTGGTCCGTGGCCGCGACGTGGCCGCCGGAGAGGTCGTCGCCGTCCGCCCGCACGAGGGCTGGCGCTACATTAACTTTCGCGTCGTCCGTCTGCAGCCGGGCGGCACGCTACGCTGCGACACGGCGGCGAACGAATCGGCCATCGTTATCCTCGGGGGCTCCGCCAACGTTAGAGCGGCGGACCAGACGTGGACGGGCGTCGGAAAGCGAAAGGATCCGTTCTCCGGGCCGCCCTGTGCGGTGTACCTGCCGTGCAAGACCAGATACGAGATCGACGCTTTAGAGTTCGTCGAGCTCGCCGTGTGTGAAGCGCCGGGTCCTAAGCTCTTCCCGCCGCGGCTCATCGAGCTGCCGGAGAGCGCCGGCTACGTGCGCGGTGAGGGACATGCCCAGCGACGGATCTTCAACATCTTGATGGAGGAAGGCGGAGCCAACAGTCTGTTCCTCACCGAAGTCGTGACCTTCGCCGGTAACTGGTCGAGCTATCCGCCGCACAAACACGACACCGACGACCCGCCGCGAGAATCGCAACTGGAGGAGCTTTACTATTACCGTGCACAGCCCGCTCAAGGCTTTGCGTTTCAGCGCGTCTACACGCAGGATGGCGAACTCGACGAAACGGTGACCGCCCGCGACACGGACGTGGTGCTCGTGCCACGCGGCTACCACGTCTGCGCTGCGGCGGCGCAGTACACGATCTACTATCTCAACGTGCTGGCCGGGCCAAAGCACGTCTATCACATGTCCTTCGATCCCGCTCACGCGTGGATCAAGGAAGGATGGACGTGGTAGGGCAGATGCTCGTCGGCACCGCCTCCGTGAACTGGGGTTTCGATCCGCTCTACACGTGGGTGATACCGCCTTCGCTCGACGACATGCTCGACCAAATGGCGGCGACGGGGTACAGCGGCACTGAAGTGAGCTACAACTTTCCAAGAGACCCTGCCGACGTGCGGCGCCGGCTCGACGCCCGTGGTCTGCTGGCGGTGAGCTCCTTCGTCGCAGTGGACTTTCGAGACCGCACCAATCATGATAAGGGCCTGCGCGAGGTCGCCGACGCGGGCGAGCGTTTGCGGGCGCTGGGGGCGTGCGTGCTCATCCTCTCCGACAAACCTTCGCCTGCTCGACTCGCACGAGCCGGACGGGTTGCGCTCGATGGCAGCGACGCCTTGGACCGTTCGAGCTGGAGCGCGATGTGCGAGGGCTTGAACCGCGCCGGGGAACTGCTCGCAGCCTCAGGCATGCAGGCCGCCTTCCACCCCCACGTGGGAACGTACGTGGAAAACCGGGCTGAGATCGACGACCTGTGCAAAGCCACCGACCCGGCGCTCGTCGGGCTCTGCCCGGACTCTGGCCACCTCGCCTACGCGGGCGTGTCACCGGAAGAAATCTTCACCGCTTACGCTTCGCGGATCAAGCACGTGCATCTCAAGGACGTTGACGCAGACAAGCTGCGACGCGTTCGCGCGGAAGGCACGGACTTCGTCAGCGCCGTGCGCATGGGACTCTTCGTGGAGCTCGGCACCGGGATCGTGCAGATGAAGTCCATCCTGCGCAGCTTGGACGTCGCGCACTACGCCGGCTGGCTCGTCGTGGAACAAGATGCACCCAAAGATCCGCTTGTCGCGGCGGCGCGCAATCGCGCGTACTTGCGCGCGGAGTTCGCACTATGACCGAGGGTGAAATCGCGCGGATGGGCAACGAGATCCGCCGCCAAACTCTTCGCGCGGTGTTCCACGCAGGAGCCGGGCACATCGGCGGCGTCTTCTCAGCGGCGGAGCTGCTGGCGGCTTTGTACTTTTCCGTTCTGCGCATCGACCCGTCCAAACCGCAGTGGCCGGATCGCGACCGGTTCATCCTTTCCAAAGGCCATGCAGCCATCGGTCTGTATGCGACCCTCGCCTTGCGAGGATACTTCTCGGTTGCGGAGCTTGCGACGTTCGACGCGATCGACTCTCGATTGCAAGGCCACCCCGATATGACCAAGCTTCCCGGCTTGGACATGTCCACCGGCTCCCTCGGGCAAGGTCTCTCACCGGGCGTCGGAATGGCGCTCGGAGCCCGCTATATGGGCAAGGAATTTTCAACGTGGGTCATGCTCGGCGACGGGGAGACGCAAGAGGGGCAGATCTGGGAAGCCGCCTTTGCGGCGTCTCGGTACGAGCTCGATAACCTGATCGCGATCCTGGATTGGAACCACTTGCAGCAGTACGGGTGGTCGACCGAAGCGGGGTACGCCGCAAGCGCTCGGCTCGACCCGTCCGTCGATCCCCAGGCCAAGTGGCGCGCCTTCGGCTGGCGCGTTTTGGAGTGCGACGGTCATGACGTCTCCGAAATCTTGAAGACTTGCCAGGCGGCATTAGAACGCAGCGGGCGTCCTACCGTGATCATCGCGAGGACGACCAAAGGCAAAGGCGTCTCGTTCATGGAGAACGAGTACGCCTGGCACTCGCGCCCGTTCGACGCAGCGTTGCTCGAGCGCGCGCTGGCGGAGCTGAACGAAGCGACCCCGGGGTGACGATGTCATGAGCAACCCGATCGCACAGCGAGACGTCTTCGGCGATACGATGATCGAATTGTGCCAACGCGACGAGCGCGTCGTGCTGCTCGACGGCGACCTAGCGAACTCGACCAAATCCGATAAGCTGGCTGCGGCTCTCCCCGGGCGCTTCTTCATGATGGGCATCGCAGAGCAGAACCTGGCCGGGGTCGCGGCGGGCATGGCGACCCTCGGCCTCAAGCCGTGGGTCGCATCGTTCGCGGCGTTCCTCGCAACGCGCGATCTCGACCAAGTACGGGTCGTCATCGCCCAGCCGCGGCTCAACGTCCGTCTTGCGGCGCACTACAGCGGGCTGCTGACCGGCTTCACTGGCAAGACCCACCAAGTCGTCAACGATCTTGCGATCATGCGCTCGCTTCCAAACATGGCGTGCGTGGCGCCGTGCGATGCGATCGAAGCGCGGGCGGCGATGCTCGCCCTCAACGACTACGAAGGCCCGGTGTACCTGCGCCTCACGCGTGATCCCGCCCCCGCCGTGGTGGCGGCGGATTCTGTCTTCGAGCTTGGCCGGACGGTGACGCTGCGGTCGGGAGCCGACGTGGGGATCATCTCGACCGGTGGTCAGACGGCTCGCGCGCTCGCCGCCGCAGATGAGCTTGCCCGCCAGCACGTCGCAGCCAGCGTGCTTCACGTACCGACATTGAAGCCCATCGACGCGGATGCGATTGTGGCGTTCGCCGAGGGCGTTCGCTGCGTTCTGACGTGCGAAGAGCACTCCATCATCGGCGGCTTGGGCGGCGCCGTGTGTGAAATACTCGGCGAGCGCTCTCCGACGCGCGTCGCCCGGCTTGGCTTGCGCGACGTCGACGGAGAGAGCGGCCCGAACGACGCGCTCTTGCGCAAGTACGGGCTGACTGAGCAGCACGTCACGTATGCCGCTCTTGAGCTCTTGCGCCAAACATGAGCACCGTCGCCGTGCTGGCCGGAGATGGCATCGGCCCGGAGGTGACGCGCGCAGCGGTCCGCGTGCTGCGTGCCGTGCGCCCGGACGTACGCTGCGAAGAGGTCGAGGTAGGCGGCGCCGCGATGGAGCGGGGCGATCCTCCACTGCCGGCTCGCGCGCGCCATCTTTGCGAGCGCAGCGTGGCCATCTTGTTCGGCGCGGTCGGGCTTCCGCAGTACGAAGGGCTGCCTCTCGAGGAGCGCCCAGAGCACGCGCTTTTCACGCTGCGCCATAGCTTCGATCTCTTCGCCAATCTGCGACCGGTGCGAGTGTACCCAGGATTGGAGCCGGCTTCCAATCTGAAGCCGGCGGTGATCGAGGGCTTGGATTTCATCGTCGTCCGCGAGCTCACGTCGGGGATCTACTTCGGTCAACCGAAGGAGCTCCGAATGACGGAGGGCGGCGAGGAAGCAGTCGACACGATGTACTACAGCGCGGCGCAGATCGAGCGCATCGCCCGCGTCGCCTTCGCGCTTGCGTCCTCGCGACGCTCGCGGGTCACCTCGGTGGACAAGCAAAACATTTTGGCGACGAGCGGGCTTTGGAGGCGGGTCGTCTCCGATGTCGCGCGAGACTACCCAAACGTCGCACTCGACCATCTGCTGGTGGACAATGCGTCCATGCAGCTGATACGGCGTCCGAAAGACTTCGATATCATCTTGACGGAGAACATGTTCGGCGATATTCTCTCCGACGAGGCCGCCATGCTTACGGGTTCCGTCGGAAACCTTCCAAGTGCGAGCCTCGGCACCGGCATCTCTTCGGGTCCGGTTTTCGGGATGTACGAACCCATCAGCGGCACGGCGCCCGACATCGCCGGACGCGACATCGCCAATCCCACCGCTGCGATTCTCTCAGCGGCTCTTCTGCTGCGTCACAGCCTAGCGGACGAAAACGGGGCGCGCCGGATCGAAAACGCCGTGGAACGAAGCTTTGCGGCCGGAGCCCGGACAGCCGACTTGCGCGAACAAGGCGCGCCGTCCCTGACGACGACGGCTTTTACGGATGTCGTCATCGACCATCTCAAGTGACGATCGTCGCGAATAAATTCGCGACGAGCCAGATCAAAAGACTTCGACCGGGTACGCGCCTGCGGCTGCGAACAATCCTTTGATGCGTTCGACTTCGCTGCCGGCGTTGAAGCCGACCACCGTACGTCCTTGTTCGATCGCCCGTTCGAAGTCCGGCATTCGTCCTTCCGGGATATCGAGTTCGCTCAGCAGCTCGTCCATCGAAGGAGCGTGGAAAGCGTCGACGCGCGGAATGCTTCCTGTCAATCCCGGCACGCCCGTGCCGCCCATGCCCGTGATGATGCCTCCGCGCGCGGAAATGGACTCCGGCTCGGCGTCGCCCGATAGTATGAACGTCGCTCCGCTCGTGGCGAGATCATCCGCCGGCGTTTCGGGCGACACGATACGCAGCCGGTCGACGCTCAAGCCGCCCGTTTTGATCTCATCGGTGAGTTTGACAAGCCCGTCGTGGTTGGGGAAAATCCCAACGACTACAGTGCCCATACGCTGTATCCTCTCTTATTCGGTGAAGGTCCGGAGCGGTTCGCCGCGGAGCGTGTGGCGCCCTCGCGTTACGTGTGCCAGTAGACGAGCACCGTCCGCAGGATTCCTTCGAGCCCGGTCTCCTTGCGGTCGGGAATCAGGTTGGCATAACGCTCGGCGCCGCTACGCTGGGAGACGCGATAGAGGCCGGCCGCGAGAATGGGAGGGACGAGACTGAGCACCCAGTGCGCGAACGCGCTCTTGGGGGCGTCCGGTGGCTTGCTCTCCAGTTCCGGATATTGCGTGGTCGCGGTGGAGATGACGAGCGCGGCATCTTGCGCCGCTTGGATGACCTCGACCGGATTGGTCGCGCATGCCGCGCGCAATTGTGTGAAAATGCGATCGCGGTCGACGGCCGGTTGCAATGAAGTCGCGGGCGCAGCGTCGGGCGGCGTCGGCGGTTCACCCATCGTCTTGACGGGCAAGCGCGTCCAATCGAGAAATTCGGGCGTGACGATGCGATGGTTCGCGCGTCGCGGCTGGGGTTTCTTATTCTCCCATGTCATGCGGAAGTACATGACGAACGCCGTCGCAAGCAGCTGGCGGCAGGCCACGTACGAGCGCGCGGCCAGCACCGAATAGTCGCGCAAGACCGTTTTGGCCATGGCGTCGGCCAAGCGCCGCTCACCGAAGGCGCCCACGGCGGGCGGCCGGCGCTCGAGGCGGCGGAGCATGCCATCGCCCACGATGAAGAATTTTGTGAAGCTGGTCTCGATGTACGATCCGACAAGCATCGTGGGAATGGCCGTCATACCCGCGACCGCGAGATAGAACGCCAATTTGTCGACCGGCGTGCCCACGGGCAGGCGGCGCTCGATGTCGAGAATGGCGCGAATGCGATCCTCGATCGCGTGGGGGACCTGGCAGTCGTACGACGGCGTCGGCGGCAGGCCGCTCAACAATCCTGCGTTGACGAGCGACTCCCATTTGGAGAGATCGAACGGATAGCCGTCCAACGCGAGCCGCTCGACGAGCTGCAAGAGCGGGATGAACCCGCCCGAGGATTCGGCGCTTGGCGTCGGTTGCGCGGTGCGAGCGATGGGCGCGATGCGCTCGGACAACTCGCTAGTCTTGATTGTAAGCAGTGTAGGTCATCGTCCCCGTCGTCATCGTCGTGCTTGCTTGGGCCGCGTCGTACTGGATCGCGGCGGCTGCGCTCGAACCCGCTATATCCACGTTGATGCCGCCGTCCAGCGCTCCTTGAACCGTGCCCGTGCCGCTGACGCTGACGGAGCCGTTCGCCGCATAGACGGTCCCCACAGGCTCGACGCCGGCAGTCGGCATGAGCGAGAGAGCATCGGCACCGGTGCCGCAGGGATTGCCCGGACCCGGGTCGTTGCCGAGCACGATGAGCAGCGCGTTCGTCGGCATGGAGGTCATGTAGCCGCCCGCACCGGACGAGCTCATGACGCCGCCGACGACCATCACAACGCCTTGGCCGGCATTCGCGTTGAGCAGTTCGCCGGTGCCGTTGATGCAAAGATTGCCGTTCACGTATACCGTTTCACCGTCGCTGAAGGTGACCGTCCCTGACGAAAGGTTCACGTTTCCGTTCACGTAGACGTCACCGGTGAAGCTTTGGCCGCCGGCGACTGAGGAGCCGCTGACCGTCGTACCGGCCTGGGCGATGAGTTTCGCCGTTTGCGCCGCTTGGCTCACCTGCGTCGGGGTCGGGAAGTAGACCGGAGAAGAACCGGGGTGCGTCTGGCCATCGGCGCCGGGGAGAACGTCGGATCCAACAGCGAAGGTTTTACCTTGAACCACGCTCCACGGGGACGACGACACCGCGATGTTGTTGTTGGCGTAAAGATTTGCGTCGTTGGCGTGCAGCGGGTCCTGGTGCACCGGTTCAGGCGTGAGATCGTTGATGTTCTGGGCGGCATTGACGGCACCCGGAGGCAGGTTCAACGGAGGCGCCGGGCGCGCGATGGCTTCGACGTATGTCTTGCGACTGCCGTTGTTCGTGGCCTCGCCGTAGATATACGCCGAACCCCCAGGGACGATGATCTGCGTGCCGTTCGCATAATCGGTCGCTGTCTGTGGCAGCGCATTCTTTAGATTGTTGAGGCCCATGCACGACCTGTACGAAGCTCCGTTCAGGGTGCCGGTGACGCAGCCCGGCGTCATCTTCGGGTTTTCGGCGAGTTCGTTCAAGGCTAAGTTCGCGGCGGCTTCGGCCGAGTTGAGCACGCCATACTTCACGCCGACCGCTTCCGCTTGGTTGACGGCGTTGAGCGCCCCGGTCACCACCAAGATTGCGACGAGCAAGAGCAAGGCGATGAGGACGAAGACGAACGCCATCGCGACGCCGCGCTGGGCGCCCATTGAGAATCTGCGCGGTCGAAGATCAGTTGCGCGCATAGGTATTCGCCTGGAAGTCCGTTTGACTGATATTCGCTCCATTGAAGCTGCCCGCGATGAGCTCGAAGTTCACGGTGCTCGTGCCGGGCACGTCGCCCAGGCTCATCGAGTCGATGTAATTCGTCAACACGGGCGCCGGGCTGAGCGCCATGGCCGCCGTGATGAGGGGGCCTACCAGCGCGCTCGTGACATTGATCGGAACGCCATTTGGGCCGTTGATCTGGTTGATCTGCATGGGAGTCACTGGCTCGAACTGGCGCATGAGATTGAAGGACTGGCCAGTCGCGTCCGGCGCGAGCCAGTAGACATAGAAGCCTTGCCACTTTGGATATCCCGTGTTGGGGTCCACGTTGAAGGTTCCCGGCGGATTCTCGGCCGTGACGACCGCCATGGCCTGAACCTTCGTCAGCCCCGGACTCACCGCGCTGCACGTGACGATGGGTGCGGTCTGGCAGCCCATGACGCCGCTCGTGTCTCCCTCGCTGAAATCACGCCGGATCTTGTAAAGCGCGATGGCCGCGGTGTTCACTTGATCGACCTGACTTTGCATCTGGGCGGGGGCATGGAGCATGGCAGGCGCGACCATCACCAGGGCCGTCATGAGAATGCCGAGGATGACGGTGACTGTGAGGACTTCCGCGAGCGAGAAGCCGCGCTGTCTGTTTGTCATGACACCTGCTGGGTCGCGTACGTCTGCACGCTGTACGAGCGCAAGAACCCATCCTCCGGCCACTGGACGTTCACGGTGCATTGTTCGAGGCGCGTGTAGGGCGCCACGTTCGTGCACGAGCCGCTGACGGAAAAGTTGCCGGGCGAAGCGTTGATGTGACCGTTGCCGCTCACCGAATCGCCGCCATCGATGGGGATCGCCGTCGGGGCAGGGAGAGGCCGGCCTTGTTCGACGGAAGAGCGCATCGCGTCGAGGTATTGCTGGCCCGCGCTCACCGCCTGAAGATAGACGTTGGCGTGGCGCACCTCGTGCATGGAGTACGGGAAAAGCCCAAAGAACGTGGAGAGGCCGATCCCAAAGATGACGATCGAGATCAGCGCTTCGAGTAAGGTGAACCCCCGACCATTCCCGCGGTTGGGTCGACGCATCCAGTCAAAAACCCCGCCCTTGGTCCCCCAATTATCCAATGCCCAAATCCCCGTGACTACGGTCACGCACGTGCCAGTGGGCAAAATTGTGACGGTTTTTCGGACCTACGGCCGTCCCGTCACCCCGCGCCGACCGGCACCCCTCGCTGTTCGATATGATTTGCTATGCCGCGGTAGGCCGGATCGAGGCTGTGCAGCTTCTCGTACCACGCCGCCGCCGCTCGCGCATCGCGTTTTTCAGCCGCCACCGTGGCGAGGTTGTACAGCGTCTCATTGTAATGGAGCTTGGCAAGCCCCGGGGTTGCGAGCGCCTGCGTCAGCTTGGCCTCAGCCTGATCGAAGTGGCGCCCACCGGATTGGTGCAACGCCTCGACGTTGAGGGCGAGCGCCTTGCCGTGTTTGCTGCGGCCTAGAGCCTGAGCGATCCGCAACACGTCCACATAGCGCTTCATCCGTAAGAGCGCTCGGGCCACAAGGTAGGTGATGAAGGGGTCGACAGGCTTGCCTTCCATGGCCCGGTTGAAGAACGTCAAGGCGCCTTTCGCATCGCCCGCTTCGGCAAGCGCCTCCCCGATGATGAGCCGGTAGTAGCCGGGCGCGGGGCCGGCCATGGCCCGCGACCACCAGGCGCGCACCAGCTTGTCGACGCCGCCCTCTTGTAAGAGCTCGGATGCGCTCGTCGCCTCCAGGTTCGCGATGAGCCCTTGCCCCGCCAGCAGCTGCAGCGTCGCCAGGGTTTCGTCATAATGCGTCGGCGCAGCGGTCTTGGCAGGCTGCGTCGGCTCGGCGGACTGCGGCGCGGGCTCGGACGGCTTTGCGGGTTCAGACGGCTTTGCGGGTTCAGACGGCTTTGCGGGCTGTGCTGTCGGTTCGACCGGCTTTGCGGACTGCGGCGTCGGCTCGGGCTGCCTCGACGGCGGTTGCGCCTTTGGAGCGCCGTTCGCGGAAGCCTCCGCGGCACCCAACGCTTCCAGTTTGGCGAGTTGCTCCGCGATTTTGGCTGCGCTCTCTTGCCGATCTTTGGACAGCGCGAGAAGCGCTTGAGCCGCGGACTCGGCGTCGGCCTTGCGCGCTTCGAGCTTGGCGGTGAGCTTGGTCAAACTATCCGAGGCGCCCGCGATCTGCTTGTTGCTGCGCTCTACATGGTCGATCGACTCCGCGATCCGGCACACGCGCGCCGCCATGTCATCGGTCGCAGTGTCGAGCTCGCGTGTTTTGGAAGCGACCTCAGCGAGGGCGGTCTGCGCGGCTTCAACGGACTGGCGGACCGCGCCGACCGCATCGTGGACGCCGGCCGCGTCGGCCGTAATTTTGCCGGTCCTCGCCTTGACGTCGCGGATGTCCGACTCGACGCCGGCAAGCGACTTGCGGGCCGCCTGAATCAAGCTTTGGAGCTGGGTTTGGGTCTCGGACTTTTCCGCAAGCGCCGCTTCGATCTCAGCGCGAAGCGCGTCCGAGAGGTCGATGACTTTCGAGCGCTCCGTTGCGAGCTGTTCGAGCGCGGCATCTTCATGCGCCCGTGCCACGAGCGCATCTTCGAGCTCGTCGCGCAGCTCCGAGATCGAGGACTCCAGCGACGTGCTTTGGTGCTGGAGCGACGCCACCGCGGCGCTAGCGGCGACCAACTCGTCTTCTAGCTGTTTACGCCGTCGAGTTGTCTCGACAACTGAAGCTGCCACCCGCTCAAGAGCGGGCGTGAGTTCTGTGTTGTCCATCACTGCCTATATATAATCATAGGAAAACCGGACTGTGAAAGTCCGGACGGTCGGTTTGAGTCTTAAGGCCTAAATCCGAGACGGTTGGCGTTCCAGCTTCAGCCCGAAAACCACGGGGGCGAGGGCTAGTCCTTGCACGACGATCGTGAACAGGACCACCGAGAACACCATGGCGAGCAAGAGCGAACGGTCCGGGAACGAAGCAGGCAAGCTCAGCACGAGCGCCATGGACAGCGCTCCGCGCATGCCCCCGAGCGTCAACACGTGCTGCCAGCGCAGTGGGATCCGATGGCCGAACGCGGCGCACAGGCCGCCGATGCCGTAGACGGCGATGAGGCGCGCGAGAACGACCGCGGCGATCGCCCAACCGGTGACGACCAGCGTCGTCAAATTTTCCCGCAAATCGATCGAAAGTCCGACGAGCAAGAAGAGCAGCGAGTTGGCGACGAAGGCGATGAACTCCCAGAGCTGGTTCACCGCAGTCCTCGTCGCCGTGAACGCACCCGCGCGCGTTCCCAGCCGCGACAGCAGCATGCCCGAGACGATGACGGCGATGAGCCCCGAAGAGCCGATGCTGTCGGCGAGATAGTACGAGCCGTAGGCGACGATCAGCGTGCCGACCGCCTCAACCATATAATCATCCGTGAACCGCAGCACGAGCAAGGCCACGCCGCCCACGGCGAGTCCCACGATCGTGCCGCCTGCGAGGAGCTCGCCGAACTGCAGCAGCGGCTGTGCGGCTGAGATGTGGACGGCTGCGATGGAGATCAATAGCGTCACTTTGAACGCGACCACGGCTGTGGCATCGTTGAAGAGGCTTTCACCCTCGACAATCGCGTTGATCCGCGGGTCGATGTGTAGTGCCCGAAACACCGCGATGACGGCGATCGGATCCGTCGCGGAGACGATCGCGCCGAAGATCAAGGCGGTCGAGCTCTGCAGCCCCGCATAGCGCACGAGAACAAACCACGAAACCAACATACACAAGACAACGCCGAGCGTGGCCAAGAGCGCGACCGGCAGCCAGTTGCGCCGCAACTCTGCTTGCGGGTACGTCCACGCACCTGCGAAGAGGAGCGCCGGCAAGAATACGACCATGACGAGATCGGGAGTCAGCGCGAACGTCGGGTGGCCCGGGATCAAACCGATGACGAGACCCGCGAGCACCAGACCGACCGTGTAGGGCACGCGAGAATGGCGCGCGCCGATCGCGACCGCCAAAACGGCGACCAGCAAAACGAGCATGCCGGAAAAAGTGGCAGGGGGATGCATGCGCCTGGCTAGCCCCCGACCGCGTGGGGGACGGCGTGATGCATGGCCTGCCAGAGCAGCACGCAGTTAAGGCCGATGACGACGATCGCCGCGGCCAGCCCGATGGTCTTGACGTGCGGACGGTTGACATGATCGGCCATGATGGATCGATCCCCGGTGAACGCGAGCAGCACGATCACCGGGAGCGGTAGGACCAGACTCAAGACGACTTGACTCAGGACGAGCGCAGCGGTCGTGTTCACGCCGAGGCCGATGATGATAAGGGTTGGGACCATCGTTACGACCCGGCGCACCCACAACGGTATGGTGAAGCCGACGAACCCTTGCATGATGACCTGCCCGGCCATCGTGCCGACGACCGAACTCGACATGCCCGACGCCATGAGCGACAGCAAGAAGACAGCCGCGGCGGCAGAGCCGAGCAGCGGGGTCAACGTCTGGTACGCTGATTGGATGCTCGCCACTTCGACATGGCCGCCGAAGTGGAAGACGGCTGCGGACATGTACATCATAGCCATGTTGACGATACCCGCGATGCCGAGCGCTATGAGCACGTCGATGTTCGAGAAATGCACGATCGCGGTCGCTTCGGTGCGATTGCGCGGCACGATGCGATCCTGGGTGAGGCTCGAGTGCAGGTAGATCGCGTGCGGCATCACCGTGGCGCCGATGATGCCGACGGCGAGCAAAACCGAGGAGGGCCCATCCAACCAGGGGACGACGGCATGGTAGCCGACGAGCCGCCAATCCGGCCGCGCGAGGATCGTCTCGACCACATAACAGAGCACGATCGCTCCGACAAACCCCGTGATCAAGCTCTCGATCTGCCGGAACCCACGGCTCTGCATGATCAAGACCGCATACGTGATGATGCCTGTGATGAGCGCCCCGATGAACAACGGCAGCCCGAAGAGGAGCGACAGTCCGATGGCCGCGCCGAGAATCTCGGCGAGATCCGTCGCCATCGCCGCGATCTCGCTCACGACCCACATCGCAAGCGAAACCGGCCGGGGGAAGCGGTCGCGGCATACCTCAGGAAGGTTCTTTCCAGTGACGATGCCCAGTTTTGCGGAGAGCGCCTGGAAAAGCATTGCGGTGAGGTTTGCGAAAACCACGACCCACAGCAACTGATAGCCGAAAAGGGCACCGCCCTGCACGTTCGTCGCAAAATTGCCGGGATCCATATAGGCGACCGATGCGATGAATGCGGGGCCTGCGAACGGGATGAGCGCCCAGAGCCCCTTGCGCCGCCCTTCGAGGACGGCGCGCGCGGCGATCCTCGTCCGCTCGCTCGACGAAGGCGGTTCGACGATGAGGTCGGCCTCGGTCGCTGGCATCTACGCGGCTTTGGGAGCGCGTTTCACGACGACGCAGCGCACATCCGCGGCCGCCACGCGCGACACTGCGATCGTCCTACGTCCTACCTTGAGCTGGATGCTCTCGGCTTCTCTCCCCGCGACCTCGGCTCGCAAGCCCGGTAATACGCCAAGCGCGAGCAGCCGTCGTATCACGCCCGCGTCACGGTCATCAACGCTCTTCACCACGACGCTGCTGCCCGGCTCGACCGCTGCCAGGGCGACCTCGTGCCCCGAAGCGTGAGGCAAGGTCGAGAGAGGGATGCGGTGACCGTGCGGATCGGTGGCAGGATAGTGCAAAAAGCGCGCGAGACGCCCGCATACGTCTTCTGAGATGGCGTGTTCGATACGTTCGGCCTCGGAGTGCACGCGATCGATCGGAACGCGCAGGGTGGTATGCAAGAACGTTTCGAGGAGCCGGTGACGCCGCACCATGCGCACGGCCAAACGCTCACCCTTCTTCGTCAGCCGCAGCGCATCGGTCCGCCCGGCAGCCGGTTCGATGAGCTTCTCCCGTTCCAGCAGTCGCTTGAACTTGCTGACGGAGGCGCGCGTGATGCCGAGCGTCCGCGCGACCTCGGCCGCCTTCGCCGGTCTGCGCTCGGTCAACGAGTAGATCACCTTGAGATAGTCCTCCCGGGCTCGTTCTGGCGAGCGATCCGGGCTCTTGTTAACCATAGTTGACAACTACGACAACGCGGTTCGGCCGTCCTATCCTTAGAGGGAGGAGGCTCGAGCCCACCATAGAGATATGCGTGGACCGCGAACTCGCCGTTCGGGTGCGGCGCTTCCTCTTGGACATCGTGCCGGAGGCATCACGCGAGCTGCGCCGGCTCAAGCGCGTTGCCGCTCGCATCCCGGACGCTGTGCTGCGCCGCGAGGCCCTTGCCAGCATCGCGCGCAAAGACTTCCACGTGCACGGCGGGTGCATACTCGCGACCTTTCTGCCGAAGGCCTGCGCCAAACCGTACGTCAAGCTCGTCGCCGCGTTCGAGACCGCGGTCGACTACCTCGACAACCTGTGCGATCGCGCGGGGCACGAAGAGGAAGAGGATTTTCGGGCTCTGCACCAGGCGCTAGAAGATGCCGTGACTCCCGGCGCGCAGCCAGGAGATTACTTCCGCCACCGGAGCGGTGATGACGGCGGCTACCTTCACGCCCTCGTTCGCGAGTCGCAAGCGTCGTTCGCAGCGTTGCCGGCATACGAGGTCGTGGCCCCCTACGTGAAAGAGGTGACCCGTCGCTATTGCGAGCTCCAAGCGCTCAAGCACCTGGCGCCGGGCGAGCGCGAGGAGCGCTGCGCTCGCGCGTTCGCGCACGTGGCACCTGGGATGCGGTGGTTCGAAGGCGCCGCCGCGAGCGGGTCCACGCTGCCCACGTTCGCGCTCGCGTTCGGCGCGATCCAGGATTGCGATGCGAACCGTGCGCGCGAACTATACGATGCCTATTTCCCGTGGATCTCGGGATTTCACATCCTGCTCGATTATTTCATCGATCAATTGGAAGACGCAACGCATCGCGAGCTGAATTTCGTCGCGTGTTACGGAGATCCGGATCGCGCCGCCGAGGGTATCGCCGCGATCGGCCGTCAAGCGATCGCGCGCGCCGGGGAGACGTCGGATCCCGATCATCACGTCTTTGCGATCCGCGCGATGTGCGGCTTCTACTGCACGCGACCGAAAGTGTTCGGCCAGGGGCTTGGGAAACAAGCCGCGCTCATCGCGAGCGCGGTCGGTGTGGACTTGGAGGCGGATCGTTGGCGGCTTGCGCGTCACGCTGCCGTTGGCCCGCTGCTCTCGCTCTATCGGCGCGTCACGCGCTCGTGATATAATGAAAGGTGCCGAGCGCGCCGGGCGACCGCGGGTGGCGAGCGATCGTTGCCTGAGGAAAGTCCGGGCTCCGCAGGGCATGGGTGCCAGCTAACGGCTGGTCGAGGCGACTCGAAGGAAAGTGCCACAGAAACAAACCGCCGCACGGTTCGCCGCGCGGTAAGGGTGAAATGGTGCGGTAAGAGCGCACCGGCAGCGCCGAGAGGCGTTGGCCGGGCAAACCCCACCCGGAGCAAGACCGTCGGATTGCCGCTTGCGGCACGGGCTGCCCGCCCGCTCCCGACAGCATGTCGCATGAGATACCCGGCGACGGGTATCCGAGAGAGATGGTCGCCATCGCTCTACGAGCGTTACAGAATCCGGCTTACAGGCGCGCCTCGGCGCATGCGCCAACTATCCTAAGCGTGGAACCATCTCGGACGCAATCCGCTCCTCGCGAGCTTCGGGCCGCCCAAGCGGGCGTGCATTTCGTCATCGTGACGGGCCTGTCGGGTGCCGGTAAGAGCCAAGCGGCCAAGTGCTTAGAGGACCTGGGGTATTTCTGCGTCGACAACCTGCCCCCAAGCCTGATCCCCAAGTTTGCCGAGCTGTGCCGGGTCAGCCAGAACTTGCGCAGCGTGGCCGTCGTGCTCGATATCCGCGGCGAAGAGATGTTCGGCGATCTGCTCGGCAACCTGCGGGCGCTCGAGCGCGATCACATCCCCCATCGCGTCGTGTTCCTCGACGCGAGCGATGCCGTGCTCGTGCGCCGCTACTCGGAGACGCGACGCAAGCATCCACTCTCCGACCGTGGCCGGGTCAGCGATAGCATCGCAGCCGAGCGCGAGGAACTCAAACCCATCCGCGACGCCGCTGACGTCATCATCGACACCTCGTCCCTGACGCTCTCCGCCCTGAAGGAGAAGCTGGCGCACGCGGTGAGCGGCATCGCCGAAGAGCGGATGATGAGCGCTTCGGTGGTGGCCTTCGGCTTCAAATACGGCGTGCCGCTGGACGCGGATCTCATCTTCGACGTGCGGTTCCTCCCCAATCCCAACTATGTCCCCGAACTGCAGCCCCTCACGGGCGACGACCCTGCGGTCATCGCCTTCCTCGACAAGTCGCCAGAGGTCATCGCGTTCAAGCGCAGGCTACAAGAATTTCTCGATTTCCTCGTGCCGCAGTTCCTGCGGGAAGGCAAGTCTCACCTGACCATCGGGATCGGCTGCACCGGCGGACGCCACCGCTCGGTGTACATGGCCAACGATATCGCTCGTCACCTCCAACAGCAACGGATCAAAGCCTTTGTCGAACGACGCGACGCGCAGCGTTGAGACGCCGCCTCAGCTGAGGCGATTCCTCACGTGGATGCGCCCAGGCATGAAGTTGAAGCGCTGGATCGTGGTGGCGCTTTTTGGGTTCGTGCTGGTCCTGGCCGGCTTCGGACGCGTCCTCAAGCACTACGCGTTCAATTTTCACATCAACGACACCATCAATAATCTCGTGCCCAAACCCATCCCGGGCGCCTTCGTCGATGTCATTTTCATCCTCGGAGGCAGCGCACTCGTGTACTACGGCATTCGCCAGTGGATGCGCTCGATCGTCGCCGTGATCAGTCCGCACGACGGCAGCCGCCTGATCGAAGTCATCTACGAGCGACGCCAACTCGATCGCGGCTATCGGCTCGTCGCGATCGGCGGAGGCACCGGTCTCAGCACGGTTTTGCGCGGCTTGAAGCAATACTCGACAAACCTCACCGCCATCGTCACCGTGACGGATGACGGCGGGTCAAGCGGGCGCCTGCGTTCGGAGCTCGGCGTGCTGCCGCCCGGCGACATCCGCAATTGCTTGGTGGCCCTAGCCGACAGCGAGTCGATGATGGCGGAGCTGTTCCAGTATCGCTTCAACGAAGGTGATGGGCTGGTCGGTCATTCCTTCGGCAACCTTTTCATCGCGGCAATGTGCGGCATCGCGGGCGATTTCGATCTGGCCATCAAGGAGAGCAGCCGCGTTCTCGCCATCAAGGGACGCGTCTTGCCCTCGACGCTGGCGAACGTCTCGCTCGAGGCCACCCTCGATGACGGAACGGTTGTCTCGGGCGAAACGTCGATCTCGAAGTCGAGCCAGCCGATTCGGCGCCTGCGCTTGGTGCCGAGCGCGTGCCAAGCGTTGCCCGAAGCAGTCGAAGCGATATTGGCCGCCGATCTCATCATCTTGGGGCCGGGCAGTTTGTTCACGAGCATCATGCCCAACTTGCTCGTGCCGGGCATCGCGGACGCGATCGAGCGATCGAACGCGGCGAAGATCTTCGTCTGCAACATCATGACGCAGCCCGGAGAGACGTCGGGCATGACCGCGAGCGATCATGCCCGCGCGGTCCTGGATGCCACGGGGCGAAGGCTATTCCACAGCGTGATGGTCAACGTGGGGCACGCGAACCGCTTATTGCCGATGTACGAACGCGACGGCGCTTTTCAGGTGCCGGCCGATCTCGAGGAGATAGGCGCGCTCGGCTGCGGAGCGTTGACGGGCGATTTCATCTCCGAAGGCCATCAGGTCCGCCACGACGCGAACAAACTCGCCGCGGCGCTCTTGAAGGTCGTCGACGAGCGCAACGAGCGTTCCGGCCTAAACGTGTTGCTCGGCTCGCCCGCGCGCCGCAGCTCCCCGATCAGCAAATGATGTACATTAAACGAGGCTATGGAGCTGGCGCAAGTTTATGTGCGCCGGAGATCATTCTCTAGCGTAAGCAGGCGCGCGAGCGTCTCCGCGGCAGCGGTCAAGAGCTCCGCCGCGCGGCGCATCGCCTCTTCTTTCTCCATGGGTCCAGGCACGATGGAAAGCGCAGCGGCGATCCCCGCCGCCTCAAGCTCGGCTGCGGCGCACTCGACCGATCCCGCCAAAGCAACCACGGGAATGCCGCGCTCGTGCGCCGCTTGCGCGACTGCGTACGGCGCCTTGCCGTCCAAGGTCTGGCGATCGATGCGACCCTCACCCGTGATGGCGAGCGAAGCTCCCGCAAGGCGTTTCCCGAAGCCGAGCACTTCGAACACGAGCTCGGCACCAGGCCGGATCGTGGCATGCGCCAAGCCCAAAAAACCCCCGCCCGCTCCGCCGGCGGCGCCCGCTCCCGGCACGGAACGGATGTCGGCACCGACCGTCTCCTTGACGACTGCGGCGAAGCGGTTCAAGGCATCATCGAGGCGCCGCACGTCCGAAGGTGACGCTCCTTTCTGCGGTCCGTAGACGGCGGAGGCTCCGGAAGGACCGCAGAGCGGATTGCGGACGTCGCTTGCGATTTCGATCGTGGTCCCACGCAGGCGCGTCTCGAGAGCGGACACGTCAATCCTGGCAAGACCGCTCAGTGCGCCTCCGCCCTCGGGCAGCGGCTCTCCCTTGGCATCCAAGAAACGCGCTCCCAGCGCCCGCAACGCACCCGTACCAGCGTCGTTCGTCGCGCTGCCGCCGATGGCGAGGATGATGCGCTTGGCTCCTGCGTCGATCGCCGCGGCGATGAGTTCGCCCGTGCCGCGCGTCGTCGCCGTCAGCGGATCGTTCGCACCAGCTCCGACGAGCGCCAGACCGCTCGCTTGCGCGAGTTCGATCACCGCCGTTTGCGCGTCGAGCACACCGTATGCGGCGTTCACGCGGCGCCCGTCGGGGCCCGTGACCTCCGCGCTGACCATCCGTCCGCCCAGCGCGTCAACCAGGGCTCGCGCGGTTCCATCGCCGCCGTCCGCGACCGGCACGAGGATGAGCTGCGCCTGCGGCAGCACGCGCACGATACCTCGAGCGATCGCCTGTGCCGCTTCACCGGCGCTCAGGCTTCCCTTGAATTTGTCCGGAGCGATGCAGATGCGCACGGGGCGCGCCGGCTAGCGCCGCGCCGCGGCGAGGACTTCTGGGTTGAGCGCGGTCGGCGGTGTCTCGCCTGCGAAGAACGCGATCACGTTGCGTGCCGCGATCTCCGCCATTTTCGACCGCGTCGTGATGCTGGCGCTTCCGATGTGCGGTAGCAGCACCACGTTGTCGAGCGCGACAAGTCCGGGCGCGAGCTTCGGCTCGTGCTCGTACACATCGAGCCCGGCGCCCGCGATCGTTCCTTCGCGCAGGGCCGTGACGAGCGCGGCTTCGTCGATGACCGGGCCGCGCGAGGTGTTGATGAGGATCGCGCTGCGCTTCATCTTCGCAAACGCCTTCGCATCCATGAGGTGCCGCGTCTCCGGCAAGAGCGGCACGTGCAGGCTGATGAAATCGCTCTCTGCCAGCAGCTGATCGAAGGGGACATAGCTGACGCCGAGCTCGCGCTCGACGTCGGCGCCTGCGCGAATGGCATCGTGGTAGCTCACCTGCATCCCAAAACCGGCCGCGCGCCGCGCCACGCCGCGGCCGATGCGGCCAAAACCGACGATACCGAGCTTGGCGTGATGCACGTCGTGGCCGAGCAGCTGCATGATGCCCCAGCCTCCCCAGCTCCCAGAGCGCATCAGCCGATCGCCTTCCGGGATCCGCCGCGCGGTCGCCATCAGCAGCGCGAACGCGAGGTCGGCGGTCGTATCATCGAGCACGCCGGGCGTGTTCGTGAGCACGACTCCCGCTTGCGTGGCGGCCGCGACATCGAAATTATCGAAACCGACCGCGACGTTGGCGACGATTCGCACCGTCGGAGCCGCCGCCAAGAGAGCGGCGTCGACTTTTTCCGTGAGCAGGGTGACGAGCGCATCTTTGCCCCGTGCATTGTCGACGAGTTCCTGTGCGTTTGGCGGCCGATCGTGGGGCCAGACATGCACGTCGAAGTGCTCACGGAGAAGCGTCAATCCCGCATCCGGGATGACGCGCGTGACGAAGACGTTCTTCTTGCTCAACCTAGCCGAGCGGGGCAGCCGCGGGCTTGGGGCGTCCGCTGTAACCCATCTTGGCCGACATCTCCGTTGCGGCGCTGACCACCGCTTTGATCAGCCGCTCCTTGGCGACGGGCTGTTGTCCGAGCTTCGCGATCGATGCAGATACAGCCGCTACCGGCTTGCCTGAATAGTTGAACAACGCCGCGCCGACGCAATAGAGACCTTCTTCTGTCTCCTCGTTGTCCTCGGCGTAGCCTTGCCTGCGAATCCGTTCCAGCTCCGCTCGAAGCGCCTCGGGGTCGGTGAAAGTGTTCTTCGTCAGCCGCGCGAGCGGACGAGCGGCGAGAATCCGATCGGTTTCGGCGCGGTCGAGATTCGCAAGCAGCGCCTTGCCGAGCGCGGTGGTATGGATCGGGCGGCGGCTGCCGATGTCGGCTTGCATGTGGACCGAGCGGCGCACGTCGATCTTGTCGATGAGCACCACTTCCATGTCGTCGAGAACGCCGAGAAAAACCGTCTCGCCGAGGCTGTTGGCGAGCTGCTCGAGGTAGGGCTTGGCGATCGCGTGCGCCTCCATCGAGCGCAAAATCCCGCAGCCCACTTCGAATGCTTTCATCCCGAGGGAATAGCGGGCGTTGTCCGGATTCCAGCGGACGAAGCCTCGCGCGCGCAACGTCTGCAGGATGCGATGGACGCTGCTCTTGGAGAGGCCGATCGCCTGCCCGAGCTCGCGAACGCCGACCTCTTTGGTCTGCGTGCCCAGGTATTCCAAGATCACGAGCGCCCGGTCTACCGAGTTGACTTTCGACTCACCGCGCGGTTTTGCCGGAGCGCTGCTGACCTCACCAGAACTGATGGCCACGGTCCCCTCCACTCGGCCCTCGATCGCCGGTCACGTTGTCATCGGAACAGAAAAGACACGGTGCCGTAAGGCTTCGACCGCGATTGAAAGCGGGACGAAGCGGCTCCGGGACAAGGCTTCCCCCAGCCAAAGACCGGTTCCTGGTAGCGAAACGCCGTGCAGCCTCGAGGCTGCCCTCTTACTGGTGGCCCAGCGTGAAATTGATGTTGGGGGTGACCTGGCCCGCCTTGACTTGGACGTTGTTGTTCGGGGGCGGGATGCCGAAACCGGCCGGAACGCTCGTCACCGCCACGATATCCGGCGACAAGGCGTCGGTCACGGGCACGTAGTTTATCGTGTACGCTCCATCCGCCCCAGTGGTCGCGCTTGGGCCGTTGTCGACCGTGATCGTGACCCCGGCTACGGGCGATCCCGAGGCGGTCGAGACCTTGCCCGTGATGGACCCATAGTTGCCTGGAGGGGCGGCCGGATTCTGGCAAGCACCCAACAACAGCACGAGGCCGAAGGCCAGCACCACAGCTGAAATCCGCTTGGTCATGTCGGCCTCCTCATGGCAGGCACGGATGTACTGTGCACCTTCGCTAGCCTCCTTGCGCGAAAATGCGCCGGCCCACCCACGCAAGCGCCAACAGCCCACCACCGATCGCGAATAGCGCCGCGACAAGATCGACGATGCCCGAAGCGGTCTGATACGAGCCTCCGCACAAAGCCGCAATCGCCCCTGTCAGCGCGAAGTCCATCCGCCCGAACCAACTGCTCGACACGCCGGCGTCGTGTTCAGTCTGGGCAGCGACGTCAACTGGGTTCCAGCCGGTCGCCTCGACCGTGTCGGCCAGACGGCCGTCGGTGTCCAAGATGAGCAGCTTCGCGTTATGGATGATGTCACCGTTGCCGTTTGCGATGACCGACACCCCGGCGGATCTGACGAAACTCATGACCTCATCGGGATCGCCCGTGATGATGTGCCAGCGGCCCTGGATGCCGTGCATGCGGGCGTATTGTCCGATCACGGCGGGCGTGTCGCGCGCAGGATCGATACTCACTTCGACGAGGGCGTAGCGCCGCGGATCGAGCATCCGGTCCAACTGGCCGAACCGCTGGGTGATGAGCGGACACTCGTCTTTGCAATGCGTAAAGATGAAGCCGACGATGACCGCGCGGCCGTGCAACCGGTCGAAACTGAATCGCCGGTCGTACTGGTCGACAAAAGCCGTGTCGGGGAGGCGATCGCCAGGTCTCACCGGTCGCACGGACTCGTCGAAGGGATTTGCCGACGCTTGACCGCCTAACGCCGCGAAGGCGGCGAGAGCGAGCGTGCAGAGAAGGACCCGGGGGGCCATCGCGTATTTCATCGAAAATGGGGACTCGTGATGGCACCTTCGGCGCGTGATACTTCCTTAACTGCCGTGGAGCGGCGACAGCTCTTGGCCATGCGACGCTGGTCGCCCGACGAGCGCCAAGTGGTCGTTCGTGGATTGCTGGGAAGGCTCGCCATCGCTGTCGAGCCTGCGATCATCGCGTTGCTCTTCGGGTTTTTCACCTTGGCGCTGTGGCGCAAAGGCATGGACGGCTCGGCCGAACACTCCGGACTCGCGCTGCTGGCCCCGATCTTCGGTCTCGGGGCAGCGGCATTTACGATCTATGCGATCTATCTCATGCGCGCGCCCGTGCGCGCTCTCCGGGAGACCTACGAGCCCATCTTCATCGTCGATGGTTTCTTGCGCACGCGGGCGCGCGACGATCTCTCCGAGCGAGGCTGTAACGGTTATGTCGCGGTGTTGCTCGAGGATGGCCGCGTTGCGTGCGAGTGGCCCACCATAGGTGACGGCGACCTCGCCGCAGTTCAAACGCCGGCCTTGCTCGAGTTCAGCGAATTCGGCGGCATCCACCGAATCGACGGCGCCCCGACCGGCGTCCTGCCGTCCGTCCGCAACATCGGCGTCGGCTCCAACCGCCCACCGCGTTAGAAGGATCCGGTCAACGGCACCCTGACGACGTCGCTCTGCGGCCAGACGTGGAACGCGCCCGAGTAGTACACAGACACGAATCCCATGAAGAAGATCACGACGATGCAAATCAGGAAGAGATAGCGCACCACCGGCGGGATCCCGCGGCTCTGCGGGATTTCGTATTGCTGGTCTTCATATCCGAGCGCCATCTGCTAGCTCCTTGGCGCAAATAAATTTGCGCCGACTACATTTGCGCAAATAAATTTGCGCCCGCTACATTAGCGCAAATAAATTTGCGCCGACTACATTTCACGTGCGGCCCCAGACGCCGAAGGCGACCAGAATCACCTCGGCGCAGCCCAGCGCCAAGAGCACCATCATGATTTTCGTGACATGATCTTCGAGCGCGGTCTTCTTCCACTCAGCCCGCAGCGCGACCAGCGCCACGACGCCGACCACCACAGCGCCGACCAGGGCGATGATCTTGAGGAGAAGATTGAGCTCCATGCCGTTGTCTGCCCCTTTAGTAGATGTAGAACAGGAAGAAGAGCGCGACCCAGATGACGTCGACGAAGTGCCAGTACAGGGTCGCGGCCGTCAACCCGAAGTGCCGCTGCTGGGTGTAGGTGCCGCGCAATGTTTGGATGAGAACCGTGATGAGGAAGATCACCCCGATGAAGACGTGGAATCCGTGCAGCCCCGTGAGCGTGAAGAACGATGCGCCGAACGTGCTGCCGGACCACGTATCGTGCAGGTGCGTGTATTCATAGGCCTGACCGCCCAAGAACATCGAGCCCAAGACGATCGTGGCGACGGTGAACCACACGAACTGGCGCAAGCGCGCGTGGCGCATGCCTTCCATGGCGTAATGCATGGTCGCGCCGCTGCCGAACAGCACGATCGAGTTGACCGCGGCCAGATACAAATACGGCCGCTCGATGCCCGGCGGCGGCCACACCGGTGACGCGTTGCGCAGATACAGATACGAGAAGATGAAATCGCCGAAGATGACGCAGTCGCTGATGAGGAAGAACAGGAAGCCGAGCAGGCGCTGCCCGCGTACCTCCTCGTATTCCGCGTCGCTCGGAACGTAGACGTGCGTGGCCATGCTAGTGCATCGGCACCGTGGCGAGCTCTTGGCTGATGTTGGCATATGGCAAGGGCTTGCCGTAATCATACGGCCCGGACAGCACGATCGGGATGTCCTTGAAGTTGTAGTATGGCGCCGGCGACGGGATCATCCACTCGAGCGTGCGCGCGCCCCAGGGATTGGGTCCTGCGACTTCGCCTTTTCTGGCGCTGCGCAAGGCATTATAGAGGAAGAGCAGCATGGAAGCCCCCAGCACGAACGCCGAGATGGACACGAACAGGTTCGTGCTCGCGTAGACGGGGTCGTAGGTAGCCACCCGGCGCGGCATGCCGAGCAGTCCGATCCAGTGCATGGGCAAGAAAGTCGCGTTGAAGCTGATGAACATCAACCAGAAATGCCACTTCGCCAGGCGTTCGTCGAGCAGGCGGCCGGTCATCTTCGGCCACCAGTAGTACATGCCCGCGAAGATCCCGAACACGCTGCCGCCGAAGAGCACGTAGTGCAGGTGCGCCACGACGAAGTACGAGGCGTGCTCGTGGATGTCCACCGGAACCGAGGCGAGCAAGATGCCCGTGAAGCCGCCGAACGTGAACGTCGACAAGAACCCGAGCACGAAGAGCAAGGGGCTGTCGAGCCGGATCTTTCCGCCCCACAGGGTTGCCACCCAGCTGAAGACCTTGATGCCGGTCGGGACCGCAATTGTCATCGTCAAGATCATGAACAAGAACTGTTCCCAGTGTTCGAGTCCGCTCGTGAACATGTGGTGCGCCCAGACCATGAACGAGAGCAGCCCGATGGCCGCCGATGAGTAGGCGATCATCTTGTAGCCGAAGATGGGCCGCCGCACGAATGTGGGGATGATCTCCGAGACCAGCCCGAATGCCGGCAAGATCATGATGTAGACGGCAGGGTGCGAGTAGAACCAAAACACGTGCTGCCAGAGCACGGGCGCGCCGCCCTTGGCGACGTCGTAAAACGGCACGTGGAAGGTGCGCGCGATGAAGAGCCCCGCGAGCGCCGCGGACAGGTTCGCGGTCGCGATCATCGAGAGGAACGCGGTCGTCGCCGTCGCCCAGACGAAGAGCGGCATACGCGTGTAGGTCATGCCGGGCGCACGCATCTTGACGATCGTGACGAGGAAGTTCAGCCCGGTGATGGTCGCAGATATGCCGATGAGGAAGATCGCCAAGCACCACATGCTCGTGCCGAAGGGCATCTGCAGGGTGATGGGCGGGTATTCCGTCCAGCCTGCCTCGGGCGCCCCGTAGAGAAAGGAAGCAAACAGCAAGATGCCGGCCGGCGGGAAAAGCCAAAAGCTGATCATGTTGAGCCACGGGAAGGCGACGTCACGCGCGCCGATCTGCAGGGGCATGACGAGGTTGCCGAACCCGCCGGTCAGCAACGGGATGATGACGAGCCATACCATGGCCGAGCCGTGCACGCTGTACGCCTGATTGTAGGTAGCCACCGAGAGCACGTGATTGTTCGGCCCAGACAGCTGCGCGCGCATGAGCTCCGCCAACAACCCGGCCAAGATGAAGAACAGGCCGCCCGTGATGAAATATTGGACCGCGATCACCTTGTGATCGAGGCTGAACACATACTTCTTGATGAACGTGTCCGGCGGCGGATGGATGTGGCCGCCGGTGACGGCCGATCCCGTATTCGTGGCAGACGTGGCGTTATGGTCCATCAGCTCTCTTCTTCCCTCAATGCAGCGTTTTCAAGAATGCCACGAGGTTGGCGATATCGCTTGGAGTCAACCCATTGGCCTGCATATCCGGCATGACGCCCATCGTGCCGTGGGCGCCGTGCTGGAGGATCCCCGCGACGTTTTGGGGCGTCGCTTTCTGGCCGTTGACCAAATTGGGATGCGCCGGATCGTTGAACAGCCCGGCCAAGCCTGGCCCGACCTTGCGCTGCGCGAACGGGGCGGCGTTGTGGCACACCGTGCATTTCGCGTTGAAAAGGGTCTGGCCGGCAGCTGCGTCGCCGCCTGCGAGATTGATCGCGGCAGCCGGAGCGGCCGCAGCATGTTGCTGTGCCGCATACCAGCGATCGAAGTCCGGCTTGGAGTCCACCACGACGCTGCCCCACATGTGCGAGTGCCCCTGGCCGCAGAACTCCGAGCAGATGATCCTGTACGTCCCCACCTCGGTGGGCGTGAAGTGGATCGGCACGACCATGCCCGGGATCATGTCTTGCTTGAGCCGGAACTCGGGCACCCAAAACGAGTGCAGAACCGCGCCCGTGAGCACGTCGTCGGTAGCTTCGGCAGACGTGATGTCGAGCGTGACCGGCACGCCCACGGGCAAGTGCATGACGTTCATCACCGACTGCTTCAGGCCGGGATAACGAAATTCGAAGTACCACTTGTGCCCGATGGCTTCCATCGTCACCGCGCTTGCCGCCGCCTGGCCGGTCGGGTAGTACATCGGGATGATGAAGTAACTGAACACGGCGAGCGCGACCATGAGGACGGCGGGACCGATGGTCCACGCGGCTTCGAGCGCGCGGTTGTCATGGATCTGCGATCCCACCGCATCCATGGGATCGTCGGGCCGGTGCCGGTAGCGGATCGCAAAGTAGATCATCATCCCGTTGACATACACCAAGATGGGCACGCCGAAGAACCAGCAGAACCGGAAAAGCTTGTCGATGGGAACGCTGACGCTGGACGCCTCGGGCAAGAAACGGGTGATGGGAAACACGACGACGACGTACATGAGCACCGCGCTGATGATGCCCATGACGATGACGGCACGCCAAAAGCCGGCGTCGAGCAGCGGTCCGCTGCGCTCTTGCCTCACGTCGTCAGTCTCATAGGTAGATAGCCGCGACTTATACGAGCGTCGCGGTCCATCCTATCGTGGTCTGCCGAAGGTGGGACTCGAACCCACATGAGGGTGACCTCGCGCGATTTTGAGTCGCGTGCGTCTGCCAGTTCCGCCACTTCGGCGACAAATGTCGAACTTATCGTCTCGATGCCGCGCATCCTCGCCATCAGCGCAGCTCTTGCCGCGGCACGATCGCGACGAGCGGCACGCACAGCGCTGCAAGACCGCACGAGAGCGCGAACGCAAACCGAAAACCGTCGACCGGCGACGATCCCGTGCGACCCAAGAGAGCCGCAACGACTGCGGGCGCGGTGATGGCTCCGGTGCTCGACAGCATGGTGAGCAGACCGGTCGCCGCACCGCTGCGACGTTCGTCGACGATCCGCAGCAGCAGCGCGTTCGGCGGAGCGCTGCCCAGACCGACGCCGAGGCCCACCGTACCCAAGCCGGCGAGGACCCACAGATGGGTCTGCGCCAGGGCGAGCACCGCCTCCCCGAGCGCGAGTATCGCGATGCCGGCTGCCAAGAGCGTGCGCAGATCCGTCGACTTCGCGAGGCGGCCGCCTGCGCCTTGGCCGATCCCGAGCGGGATGGCAAGCGCGAGCAGAGCGAGTCCGGCTTGAGCGGCGCTCGCGTGAAATCGCAGCATGTAGTAGGTGGCGGAATACATGGTGACGGAAAAGATGGGAATAGCGGTCGCCGCGGCGAGGGCGTAGAGCGCAAGAGGCCCTCTTCCCGAGAAGAGGCCGGGATCGAAGAACGGTCGCACGGTCATCCGCTCCCAAGCGACGAGCACGACAAGCAAGCCAAGACTGATCGCGAGCCACGCCCACAGCCCGGGGACCACCGAGTTCGCCGCCAGCATGATCGTAATCGCGATCGCGGGGACGAGCAGCATCGCGCCAGGATCGAGCGCGACCCTTGCGTGCGCGCGCGCGTCTGGCGCAAGGCGCAACGCCAGGACCAGCGCGCCGAGTGCGAGCGGGATGTTGAGCCAGAAGATGAGGTGCCAGGGGTATGCGAGACCGAGCGCTCGGCCGCCGTCGACCAGCGCGCCGCCGAGCACTGCCCCGAGGGCGCCCGCAAGCGCGAACATCCCGTAGGTCAAATACAGCGCGCCGCTTTGACGATCTTTCGGCACTCGCTGGCCGATGAGCGCGACGGCTGCCGGTTGCAGAGCGCCCGCGCCGAACGACTGCACCGTGCGGCCCGCGACGAGGGCGACGAACGAGGTGGAGAGGGCGCACGCGATGGAGCCCACCGCGAACACGGCGAGCGCTCCGATAAAGACCGCCCGGCGCCCCTTCACGTCGGACAACCGTCCGGCGATGGGTTGCGCGACGAGCGAACCCGTCGCATAGACGGCGACCACCCACCCCACTTGTCCGATGGTCGCGCGCAACGAGGTCGCGATGCTGATGAAAGACGGAGCGATCACGGTCATCTGCAGCGCGCGCAAGAAAATCCCGAGCAATACCGGGGCCATGACGACGCTCGCTGCTTCTGCCGGCGGATGCGAGGATTCGACGGGTTCGAGCGAATCTTCGCGAAGCGTGCGCAAACTAACCGCGACCGAGGCGGTCGAGGACCATGCCCGAGAAGAGCAGCGCGAGATAGAGCATCGAGAACTTGTACATGCCGAGCTCGCTCTTCTTCGTGCCCGCGGCCGCGACCCAGAA
>JAJPHJ010000110.1 GCA_021325335.1 Pseudomonadota bacterium
CTTTGGATTCACCACCGATGATCTGATCGGCGCGCTCAAGCGCCAAAGGGAGGTCTGATATGCCTGTGGTCACCGTCTCCGCGCCCCCCAGCGGCCCTTCGAGTGCCGTCGTCGCCGGCGGGCAGTCCGTCCACTTCGGCAATGCGATCTCGTGGCTGGTCGCGTTCATTTGTTTCATCGACGGCGTTTGGCTCGTCGCGTTGACCGGTTCGGTCCTCTACGCGATCGCAGGCGCGATCCTGGCGCTGCTCGCCCTCGCGAGCATTCAAATCGCCAAGGCTTGGGAGAAGGCGATCGTGCTGCGAGTCGGCAGATTCCAGCGGCTCGCGGGCCCCGGGATCTTCTTCGTCATCCCAGCGGTTGACAGCGTCGCCGCGTGGATCGATCAGCGCGTCCAGACGAGCACCTTCGTGGCCGAGCAGACCCTGACGCGCGACACCGTGCCGGTCGACGTCGACGCGGTGTTGTTCTGGGTCGTGTGGGATGCGAAGAAAGCAGCGCTCGAAGTCGCCTCGTATCGCGATGCCATCGGATGGGCTGCGCAGACGGCGCTGCGCGACATCATCGGCACGACCTTCCTCGCAGATCTGCTCTCCAACCGTCAGGCGATCGACACGAACCTGCAGCAGGCCATCGACGGTCGTACGACCCCGTGGGGCATCACCGTCCAGTCGGTCGAGATCCGCGACATCAAGATCCCTGAGAACCTGCAGGACGCCATGTCGCGCCAGGCGCAAGCCGAACGCGAGCGCCAAGCGCGCGTGATCCTCGGCGATGCGGAGCGCCAGATCGCCGATTCTTTTCTCGAAGCGGCCAAGGCGTATGTCGGTAACCCGGTCGCGCTGCATCTGCGGGCCATGAACATGCTCTACGAAGGGTTGAAAGAGAAAGGGGCGATGATCGTCGTACCGAGCACAGCGGTGGAGACGATGGGGCTTGGGGCAATCAGCGGGCTCGCGTCCATGGGCGCCTCCCAAGGCATTGTCGGGCCGATCTCGGGCGTCAACGCTCCGGCCCCATCCGATACCAGCGGAGGTTCGTGATGATTTTTCTCGCAGTCGTGGCCGCGGCCACGGTCGGAGCCGCGCCGATGAACGACGCGAGCGCGCCGCCCGACGGCACCTATTCGTACTCGATCACCCAAGCGGGTTCGCAACTCGGCACGAGCACGGTGACCGTGAAGCGCAACGGCGGCAACATCGTGCTCCACGAGACCGAGACGATGGGGACATTGAGCTTCGTCGTGGATGAAACGCTCGACAGCAGTACGCTCAATCCGAAGACCTACGTCGCCAGCTACACCAAGGACAGCTACACCCAAACCGCACGGGGGGCGTTCGACCGTTCCGGCGCCACCGTCTCGTTTGACGGCGTGCCGGGCAATCAGGTGTTTCCGTTCACGAGCGGAAACCGCAATGCGTACGTCCTCGAGCAATCGTTGCTCACCGGCTTCTTCATGCTGCCTGCACAGATCCACGCGACGCGCGCAAGCCAGTTCATGCAGGTCGTGCCAAGCCAAGTGCTCACCTTGACGAGCCGCATCAACGGCACGCCCGCGGGGCCGAAGCCCGCCTCTATCCCCGCGCAAGACGTGTCGCTTGCGATCGGCAGCAAGGTGAACTTCGACGAGTGGTACGATCCGAACACCTTCGTGCTGCAGGCGGTCTCCGTGCCGGTCCAAGACGTTCTCATCAAGCTGACTAAATAGTCGCGGCGCCGCACGGCCGAGCGCAGCCGAGCGGGTTGACGATTAGCACTCTCGATGCTATAGTGCTAAAAGATTATTAAACCGGTCCGCCCGACCGCATCACGGGACACGGACTACATGGCTGCCCGCGGCAACAATTCCATCTTTTCGTCGGTAGCAAATAAAGGCGCAGCTTATCTCGCCGCAGCCCTCGTGCGGGACCCCGCGCCCTAATCGCAGATCCGGCCAGTGCAAAAGGAGTATAGTAAAAGGATGAGTTCGCAAGGCCGCACGTCGCTTGGCTTCCTCCTCGTGGGGATTCTCGGCGTGCTCATCGGTGCAGTCGTTGTCGTGATGCTCGCGCCGAGGTTCTGGCACGCGCAACAAGAGTCGTTGAGTCTGGGCGCCGCGTCGGCGGCTCCGCTCGCTTCGCTCGGCAGCGACAATCTCGAACAGCGCATCATCAGCGTCGTCAAGGCGAGCGAGCCTTCCGTCGTCTTGATTAAGACGACGGTGCATGGCGTCCAGCAGATCTACAATCCGTTCCAAAACGATCCGTTCTTCCGTCAATTCTTCGGCGACCAAGGACCGCAAAGCCAGTCGTTCTCGGTCCAGGCCTCCGGGTCGGGGTTCGTCATCAAGCGCGAGGGAGACTCCGCGTACGTCGCCACCAACGCACACGTCGTCTATCATGCCGATAAAGTGCAGGTCTTGCTCTCGACCGGCCGTCAGGTGGACGCGCAAGTCGTCGGCTCGGATGATGATGCCGACCTCGCGATCCTGAAGATCCATGGCTCGAATCTTCCGCCCGCTTTGCCGCTTGGCAATTCGAGCGGGTTGCAGCAGGGCCAGTTCGTCCTCGCCATCGGCGAGCCTGAGTCGTTCCAGAATTCCGTGAGCCTCGGCATCGTCTCGGCCCTTCATCGGCCCGGCATCGATGCCGGCGGCGGCGCGGGCTTCCCCGTTTTCCACTACAGCGACATGATCCAAATCACGACGCCCATCAACCCCGGCAACTCGGGCGGCCCGCTCATCACGACCGACGGCCACGTCGTCGGCATCAACGCAGTCGTGGCCGAACAGGCGCAAGCGATCGGATTCTCCATCCCGATCAACTCCGCGGAACCGGTGCTCGCGCAGATCGAGACCACGGGGCACGGCATCCACGTACAGCACCCCTTCATCGGCATCCAGATGCGGTCGCTCAACTCGCAGATCGCCAACTACCTCGGATACAACGGCACGCAAGGCGTCGTCGTCACGGATGTGGTTGCGCAAAGCCCGGCTGATAAGGCCGGTCTGCAGGCAAGCGACATCATCTTGGAGCTCAACCATCAAAAGGTGTCGACCTCGGACCAGGTCCGTAACGCAATAGCGAAGATGAAGGTCGGCGACAAAGTCACCCTGCTCGTGTGGCGCAACGGCAACTTGCAGCCGTACGGCGTCACGCTGGGCGACCGACCAGAAACGATTCAAGGTTAAGGTCGGGGGTCCCGACCGCGACAAATCGAAGCAAGTCAGGCCGGGAGCGAGAAATCCCGGCCTGGTCATAAGGAGTAACAACAATGGCTAAAGTCGTCGGCATAGACCTCGGCACGACGAATTCGGTGGTCGCCTACATGGAAGGCACCACTCCGACCGTCATCACGAATGCGGAGGGAAGCCGGCTCACCCCGTCAGTCGTCGCGTTCACCAA
>JAJPHJ010000033.1 GCA_021325335.1 Pseudomonadota bacterium
TCCACCCGTTGCGAGAACAACGCCGCGTTCGCCTCAGAGCACACAGCGCCGAAGACGGCCTCGGGAAAAGCACGGCGCAGCCCCTCGAGCGCCGGAATGCAGAGCGCCGCGTCTCCCACACCGTCGAGGCGCACGAGCAGGATCCCCGTGCGATCAGCCACGCTCTGCTCGCAGTCCGTCGCGCAGCGCGTCGACATACGCGACATCGACGAGCGCCTCGTTCGCTAAGCGGGCGCTCAGGGAATCGGACGGATCGTGCCGTGCCATACGTTCGAAAAGCGCGGGCAGGCCGGACGCGCGCACGAAGGCCGCGCGCACGAAATTGAATGCATGCGCTCCGGTCGCAAGGCGCACGGGCAGCGACGGGTTCTTGCGCACGAAGCGCGCGGCCATCATCCCCTTCTCGCGGGCTTGCGCGCGACGTCGCTCGAGCGTCATGCTCGCCGCGGGTTTGACGTGATAGATGTATGCGGACCAATCGAAGATGCGGCGCAATCCTTTCGCACGCAGCCGTACGCCGAGATCCGTGTCCTCCCACCCGTAGAGATCGTAGCGCTCGTCGAAACCGCCGGCCGCGAGCAGGTCCGCCCGTGCGACGCTCGCGTTGCACGTGCAGAAAAAAGCTCGCGAATAGTTGCTGCTGCGAGGCGCCGGTCGCAGCCTCTCGTCGGACACGTTGATGATCGGCCCGGACACAACGGCATGGCGGAAGCGCTCGTGAGCCTTCAAGTGCGCCGCGACGAAGCCTTCGGGGACGATCGTGTCGTCGTCGCAGAACACGAGGATCGAACCCGTCGCGACGGCGATGCCCGCATTGCGGGCCTTGGCCCTGTTCGGTGCCGCCACGAAGACGTTGCGGACGCCGGGCGCCGCTTCGATCGTCGCAGCCGTGCTGTCTTCCGACGCGTTGTCGACGACGACGATGTCAAAACGGTCGCGCACGCTTTGGCGAGCGAGCGAGGCGAGACAATCGCGCAGCTGGGACGCCCGGTTGTGGGTCGCGATGACGACCGTGGCGTCGGGCACGGACTTCAGCGCGCGACTTGCTGCGCCGCGCTACGCCCCGCGAACGCGAAGACGTCGTCGGCCATGCGCGAGGCCGCTCCGACGTGCGGCGCGTAGAGAGCGGCGAGCGTCTCGCCCTGCAAGCGCAACTCATGCGGATCGTCGAGCATTGCGATGGCCTTTTGCGCCACGTCGAGCGGCTGCAAAAAGCCGCGCAACTCCGGCGCGACGATGCGGCCCGCATCGATGTTCGGCTGCGCGAAGAACGTGACGCGTTCGGCCACCTTTCGCGCGGCCCAGCGTTTGAACGGCAAGCCGATGAGGGGAACGCGATGGATGTATCCGAGAACGCCGTTCATCGCGATCTCATCCACCCGGTTCACCGGGACCACGACGAGCATCGCCCGGCCGAGCACGGCTGCTTCCATGCATTTGGTACCAGGAATGCTGATGACGAGCTGGCTGCTCGCGACGGCCTGGTAGTCGGGAGAGCGGTCGACGGCAAAAGTATTGCCTTGCACGGACATGGTGCGCGCTTGCGCGTCGAAGCGGCCGGACACCCCCGAAAAGCTCGGATCGGCGGGTTGCTCGATCGCGGTCGCCAGGTCTTGATCCGAATTGAACGGTGAAACCACGAACGTGATCTTGGTGCCAGGCCGGAGCCGTGCGATCTCGCAGGCCGCGGCCATGAAGAACGAGGTCAGATGGCGCAGCTCGTACGGCCTGCTTCCCGGCATGATGCAAATGCCTTCCCCGGTTCCGGGCGGCGGCGGCAGGCGTTCGAGCGATCCGACCACGGCGTCAGCCACCAGGTTTCCGACGACGCGCACGCGATCGGGCGGCGCGCCCATGGCGCGCATCTCCGCGGCGTTGCCTTCGTCCGTCGCGTACAACCGCTCGAACGTTTTGGCGTAGGAGCGTTTGGTGAACTTATACGTCATGGCTCGCAGCCCCAAGCGGCGAGCGATCGTCTTCGCATGGAAGAGATCGCCCCCCAGGTATTGGAGCAAGCCGCTTCCCCGTTCCATCCCCCCGACGGGGCGCCCGACCAAAAACCGCCCGTAGGCATGCGGATCCAAGACGGTGGCATTGGGGAACAAGGAGCGCAACGTCTCGGTCTCCTTGCCGGTCGCATACGGGCAGGGCAGCACGGCGACGGTCACGCGGGCGCGCGGCTCGCGCTCGTACACCGCGCGCAAGAAGGGGCGCGCCCAGCCCATCACTTCACCAGGTCCGTTCGTGGTCACGAAGAGATTGAGTTCGCTCATGATTTCTTCGCGCTCATCCGTTCGACCATTTCGGTCGTCGAACGCCCCTCGACGCGCGGCGCGAAGACGATCGTGCCGCCCACGTCCGCGACGGCCGCAGCTTCCGGCAACTCGGCGCCTTCGTAAGCAGCATCTTTGACGTGGACGTTCGGCCGCAGTGCGCGGATCGAGACGTCCGGTCGCAATTCATCGAAGATAAAGACGTAGTCTACAGATGCCAGGGCGGCTACCACTTCTGCGCGCTCTTGCGCCGCGACGAGCGGCCGGTTCTCTCCTTTACCCAAGCGCCGCACCGAATCATCGGAGTTGACGCCGACCACGAGCAGGTCGCCAAGCGCGCGCGCGAATTCCAGATAGCGCACGTGGCCGACGTGCAACAGATCGAACACGCCGCAGGTGAACACGATGGTGCGGCCACTGCTCCGGACGTCCTCGAGCACCCGCGCAAGATCGTCACGGGTGAAGACCTTAGCCGCGGCGGACACGTTTGGGTTTCCCAGCAGCCGGCTTGGCCGGCTGCCTGCGGCCAGGGTGGAGCGGCGTCTGGACACCGCGGTGCTCGGCAAACGCGGCGATCTCTTTCGCGCTAGCGGTCGCGGTCCCCAACTTCTCTACGACCACCCCGGCCGCGAGATTGGCAAGCGTGACCGCCTGAGCCATCGTCGCCCCGGCCGCGAGAGCGAGGGTGAGGGTCGACATCACGGTATCGCCCGCGCCGCTGACGTCATACACTTGTCGCGCCAAGGCAGGCACCCACAGCGGCTGCTCCCCTTTGGAGAAGAGCGACATCCCGTGCTCGCCCCGAGTGACGAGCACGTGCTTGGCGTGCGTCCGCTGCATGAGGATTTTCGCAGCGCGCGCCAGGTCCGCGTCGCTTTTGATCGGGATGCCGGCCGCGCTTTGCGCTTCTGCGACGTTAGGCGCGATCCAATCGACCCCGTCGAACGCGTCGAGATTCTGTGGCTTGGGATCCGCTGCGATCACCGCAGCTCGCGAAAACCCCCGGACTGCTTGCACCAGCTGCCTCGCGACAAGACCTTTACCGTAATCGGAGATGATGACCCCGTCGATCTTACCGTCTAGCTGGGCCAGCGCTCGGGCCAAACGCTGGCGGACGCTTCCATCGATCGGCGCGATGGCCTCGCGATCGGCGCGGACGACCTGCTGGTTATGGGCGACGATGCGCATCTTCTGCGTCGTGGGCCGGCCGGTGACGCGGGCGACATTGCGCGCGTCCACACCCAAACGGTCGAACAGCGCGAGCATCCGGTCGCCGGCATCGTCGCCGCCGATCACGCCGAAGACGCTCACTTTCGCGCCGAGTGCGGCCAGGTTGTTCACGACATTGCCGGCACCGCCGAGCGTGTACGTGTGGTCGTCCACCTCGACGACGGGCACGGGCGCTTCGGGCGAGATGCGGCGGACGCTTCCCCAATACCACTCGTCGAGCATCAGGTCGCCGATCACCGCGATGCGACGCCCGCGCATGGCGCGCAAGAGCTGGGCGATCCAGGCATGCGCAGCTGTCATGGCGATGCGATGATGATCTGCGCCGCTTCGCGCAGGTCTTTCGCGACGGGCAGGGCACTGCCACGACCCGGCACCGCTGACAGCAAAACCGCTCGGCAGCCGGCAGCGGTTCCGGCCTCGACGTCGCGCTCGCTGTCGCCGACCGTCCACGACCGCGCCAGGTCCACATGCAGGTCCTGCGCTGCGCGCAGGATGAGGCCGGGCTTCGGCTTGCGGCAATCGCACGCCACCGCGAACGCGGGGACCTTGCCCTCCGGGAGATGCGGACAGCGGTAGATACCCTCGATCGGCACGTCTTCCTGTCGCAACAGTTGCAGCAACCGGGCGTCGACCGCGTCTGCCTGCGCCTCGGTCATGATCCCGCGCGCGATCCCTGACTGGTTGGAGGTGACCACGAGCATGAAGCCCGCGTGCGCGAGGCTGCGCGCGCCTTCGGCCGCTCCCTCGATCAAGCGCACGTCGTCGGGCCGCGCGACGTAGCCGGTGTCCACGTTCAGGGTGCCGTCGCGGTCCAAGAAGACCGCACGCCTAGCCTGCGCCTGCGAGCGCAATCTCGACCAGTTCGCAGATGATGTGCCCAAGCGCAAGGTGCACTTCTTGCACTTTCCAGGAGGGGCCCGATGGGCCGATGAGCGCCACGTCGGCTTCTCGAGCGACCACGCCGCCACCGTTTCCCGAAAACGCGAGCGTCGTCGCACCCTTGGCGCGCGCGGTGCGAAGACCGGAGACGACGTTCGCAGATTCGCCGGAGGTCGTCAAGCCGCAAGCGACGTCGCCCTGTTGGACGAGTCCTTCGAGTTGGCGAGAGAAGACGTGCTCGAAGCCATAGTCGTTCGCGATCGCGGTGAGCGCGGACGTATCGACGGAGAGCGCCAACCCGGCCCAAGCCGGACGATCGAGCAAGAAGCGGCCTGACAGTTCGGCGGCGAGATGCTGCGCTTGCGCGGCGCTCCCGCCGTTACCGAAGAAGTACACTCGGCCGCCTCGCCGCAGCGCCGTGCAGATGATCTCCACCGCTTGTTCGACCGCGGGACCGTGATCTTGCAGGCGCCACATCCCCTCGCGTTCGGCCAAGCAATCCGCGAAGGTCTTGCGCCGCGTCGCGCCGCTTACGTTTCGATCCAAAAGAGCTCCTGATGCAGCGAGACGAGCTGGCCGTCCTCCGGGCAGATCTTTGCGATTTTTCCCGAATGTTCGCTCACGATTTCATTCATGAGCTTCATCGCCTCGAGGATGCAAAGCACCTGGCCCGCGCTGACCTCGTCGCCCACCTCGACGAAAGGTTTCGCGCCCGGCGCGGGAGACCGATAGAACACGCCGACGAGCGGAGCGAGCATCTTGGTGACGCCCGGGGGCGCTTCTTCAACGGCATCGCCCCGAGGTCTGCCGTGACCGGCCGACGCCGAGCGCTTGGCCTCGACGAAGCGTTCACCCGCGTTCGCGCTCGTCATCCGCAGGTCGAGCGCGACGTCACCGACCTCGACGCGCAAGCGATCGAGCCCATCACGCTGCATGAGGGCGATCAGCTCGTCGAGCGTCTTTTGATCGATGTCCACGTCCGGCTCCCGGGTCATACTTCGAGGCGCCTGGTCAGCTCGCTTGCAACCTGTCCAAGCTCGACCCGGGTCCGCTCGCGAGTCGCCAGATTCTGGATCGTGGCCTCCCCGTTGCGGCGCTCGTCCTCGCCGACGATGACCGCATAGCGCGCGCCGCTCTCGCCGGCCGTGCGCAGCTGCTTGTCGATGCTGCGGCGCGTGTAGTCCATGTCGGCTGCGATGCCGTGTTGGCGCACCTCGTGCATGACGGGCACGAGAGCGCGGGTCGAGGCTTCGTCGAGCGGCACGAAGGCGATCTGCAGGCTCTTACCGTCGCGGTCTCGCGCCAAGCCGCTGCTGCGCGCGAGCATGAGCATGCGGTCCATGCCCATCGCAAGACCGACACCGGCGACGTCCGGGCCGCCCATGGATTTGACGAGATCGTCGTAGCGGCCGCCGCCGCAGACGCTGTTTTGCGCTCCCAGTGCGGAGGAGCTGATCTCAAAGACGGTGCGCGTGTAGTAATCCAAGCCGCGCACGATGTGCGGATTGTGGAGCGCGCGAATGCCCATCGCCTCCAAGAGCGTGCGCAAGGTGGCGAAATGCTCTTGGCACGCGGCGCAGAGATACGCGTCCATCGTCGGCGCACCGCTCATCACGTCCTGGTCGCGCGGATCCTTCGAGTCGAGGATGCGCAACGGATTGCGCGCGAGACGGTCTTGGCTGGTCTCGGAGAGCCGCGCGACGTTGCGGTTCAAGTAGCCGATGAGCGCCTCTCGGAACCGGGCCCGGCATGCTTCGCAGCCGAGCGAGTTGATCTCGAGGCGGTAATCCGTGATGCCGATCGCCTTCATGACGTCGAGCCCGAGCGAGATGATCTCCGCGTCCGCCTCGGGACCGGGCGCGCCGAAACATTCAACGCCCCACTGGTGCGCCTGGCGAAAGCGGCCCCGCTGAGGCCGTTCGTACCGGAAGATCGGGCCGCGATAGTAGAGCTTGAGCGGTAGATGTTGCAGCATGTTGTGCTCGAGCGCCGCGCGGACGACCGGAGCCGTGAGCTCCGGTCGCAAGGTGATGCTCCGGCCACCCCGGTCGACAAACGTGTACATCTCTTTGTCGACGATGTCGGTGCCCTCGCCGATGGGCTTCACGAAGACTTCCGTGCTCTCGAAGATGGGCGTGCGGATCTCGCGATACCCGAAGCGGGTCGCAACCTCGTCGATGATCGCTTCGAGGGCTTGCCACTCGGACGTTTCCGGGGGAAGTATGTCGACCGTACCGCGAGGTGCGGCGATGTGCTTCACGCTGGTGCTCTGTGTCCCGCCATATCGCCGTGTTCGCCATTTTTGGCGCATTCGCCCTGGCAGCCTTATTACCGCCGCCGCTCGCGTTGTCGCGCGCGGATGCGGCGTCGGTCTTCTTCGGGCGCGCGTGGGGTTATTGGTGTTCGATGGTGCTGGGCGCGTTGCCGTTCTTGACGCTCGGAGGAATTCTTTCGGCTGCGTCCGGCAGCCTACGCGGGCGCGCGGCCGGCGTTGGATTGCTCGTCTCGGCGCTATGCCTGCCGGTGTGCGATTGCACCATGGCTTCGCGCGGCCACGAACTTTCACGCACGCCGCCGCAGCTCGCGGCGTGGATCGTCACGCTGGGGACCTGCTGCAATCCCCCCGCGCTCGTCGTTACGTGGATCGTGCTCGGCCCTCGAGTGGTCGTGGCTCGCGTGCTCAGCGCCAGCGCGGCCGCGGCCGCGACGGCGTTGCTGTGGCGCGTCGCGCATCACTGCCCATCTGTTGAGCCGGCCGGATGTGCATCCATGGAGCAGACTGCACTTGCGCCGCGTTTCGTTCGGGCCATGTCTCGTGGCCTGTGCTTGTTCGCGCTCGCGGCGGCTCCCGCGTGCCTGCTCATCGCTTCGGGATGGGCCAACCTCGTGTCGCAGTCACCGCTCGCGGCGGTGGCCCTCGCAAGCATCCTTTCGCCGTGTTCGAGTTCGGACGCGCTGCTCGCGCGGGCCCTCTTCGCCCAGCCGAAGTGCCAGTTGGTCTTCGTCGTCGCCGCTCAGTGCGTCGATCTGCGTCAAGTGCTCTTGTTGCGACGGGCCTTTGGGGCGCGCCGCACGGTCGCCGCGCTTGCCGCGTCGATCATGGCGATAGTGCTCGGATATGCCGTGCTCTCATGATGAAGGGCGCGCTTGCGCCGAGGAGGGGCGCGCCGTGGCGGCGCTCGCGGCGCTTTGCGGGGCGGTGGCAGCGATCGGTTGGCGTCACGGTCTTGCCTCGCTCGTCACCGCGCCGGGGTGGCTGCTCTTGGCATGCGCGGCCGCAATCGCGGCAGCGATCGCGCCTGCAAGGCCGCGCATGTCTGCAGTCTTCGCGTTCTGTGCGGGCGCTGCGCTCGGCTTGACGGTACCGAGGGACGTCGCTGCTCCTTCGACCCGGCTCGTGACGCACGCCCCAGGCTTCGCACGCGGCGTCGATCTGTTCGACGCCCTGCAGCGCTTGGATGATGACCCACAGAGCATCGGCGGCGCGCAGATCGCGGTCAGCGGCCTCTGGCGCGCGCGATCATTGCATGCTCCGGCTGCGGTCTATCGTCCGGTCATGGCCTGCTGCATCGCCGACGCGGTGGACGTGGGCTTCGACGTCATGCCCGCATCGCGCGGAGATTTTCCTGACGGCGTTATGGTGCGGGTGACCGGACGGGTACAGGTCGTTCAGATCGACGGCGAGCTTCGTTATCGGCTCACCGGCGCGTCAGTGCAGGAAATACCTGCGCGACGCGAAGACGAGCACGATGCCCCCGCGGCGCGCCGCTTCCACCACCTCGGCATCCCGAATCGAACCCGAAGGGGCGACGACCGCGACGATGCCCGACGCGATCGCGGCTTCGATGCCGTCCGCGAATGGGAAGTATCCGTCCGTGGCCAGCACCGCGCCGCGCGCCGCGTCTCCCGAGCGCCGGCAGGCGAGCTCCACGGCCGCTACGCGGTTGGTCTGACCGCCGCAGATCCCAAGCGTCACCTGGTGGTGCGCCACGACCGCAGCGTTGGATTTGATCTGGCGCACCGCACCGAATGCGAAGAGCAGATCGCGCCAAAGGGCGGCGTCGGGCTTATTGTCCGTCATGACGCGCCACTCGTCCGGAGGGGCGAGCGGATCGGGCCGTTCCGCCAACACGCCGCCGAGCGCGGATCGCAGCGTCGTCCCGGCGCGCAAGCGCGCCGGCACCGAGGGCTCAAAGGAGAGCAACCGGAGATTCTTCTTCGCGGCAAACAGCGCGAGCGCGGCGGGATCGAACGCGGGCGCCGCGACGACTTCCACAAACCGCGGTTTGAGAATGCGCGCGCACGCCTCGTCGATGGGCGCGCTCACAGCGACGATACCACCGTATGCGGATATCGGGTCTGCGCCGAGCGCGGCCGTCAGCGCCTCGCTGGGCGTATCCGCTGCGGCAAGCCCGCACGGCACCGTGTGTTTCACGATCGCCGCAAAAACCCGAGCACCGGGGAGCGCGCTTTTGGGAAAGCCCACCGGTTCTTCGATCGGTGCGATGAGACGCAAGCACGAGTCCACGTCGAGTAGGTTGTTGTACGATAGCGTCTTGCCGCCGAGCTGTTTCGGCAGACCGGCCGAATCGCCGTGATAGAACGCCGCAGTGGCCCACGGGTTCTCGCCGTAGCGCAGCCGGCTTTGCATGGGCAGCGCCAGCGTCAACACCTCGGGAAGCGCTTCCGAATCGGCCGCGCGCGCGAAGTACGCTACGATCGCCGCGTCGTACCGGGCGACGGTCGAAAATGCCTGTGCAGCCAAGGCTCTGCGCTCGGCTCGGGTCGTGCCACCGCGCGCGAGCGCTGCGATGAACGCCGGATAGAGCGCGGGGTCGGCAAGCACGCTCACGCGCTCGAAGTTCTTCGCCGCGGCACGGAGCAAGGCCACGCCGCCGATATCGATTTCCTCCAGGGCTTGGCGCTCCGGCGCCTTTGCGGAGGCGCTCTCGAAGCGATAGAGGTTGACGGCGACCACCGCGATGGGCGCGATGCCGTGGCGTGAGAGCTCGTCAGCGTCGCCGGGCTCGTCACGCGCGAGGATCCCGCCGAAGACGTGGGGATGCAGCGTCTTCACGCGACCGCCCAGCATTTCGGAGAAACCAGTGAGCGTCTCGATCTCTTCGCACGCGACTCCCGCAGCGCGCACCGCCTTCGCAGTGCCCCTCGTTGCGACGATCCGGTAGCCGGCCGACGCGAGCGCGCGGGCGAGATCCTGCAGGCCGGTCGGGTCGGTGGTGGAGAGAAGCGCTACCTTGCTATCCGGCGGCACCCGCGCGCTCCAAAGAGAGCGAGAGGATGTTCGATACGCCCGGTTCGCTCATCGTCACGCCGTACATCCGGTCGACGAGCGTCATCGTCGCCTTGTTGTGCGTGATGATGATGATCTGGGATCCGCCGGCGCTCGTCAGCTCGCCGAGCTGAACGCCGAATCTGCCGATGTTGGCCTCGTCCAGCGCCTCATCGATCTCGTCGAAGATGTAGAACGGGCTCGGACGCACTTGCAGCGTGGCGAAGATGAGCGCGACCGCGGTGAGAGCGCGCTCGCCGCCGGAGAGGAGATTGAGGTTTTGCATCTTCTTGCCAGGAGGCTGCGCCGAGATCTCGATGCCGGCCTCGGTCGGGTCGGCCGCATCGGCCACCCAGATCTTCGCCTGACCGCCGTTGAACAGGCGCGTGAAGGTCTCCGAGAAAGCCACCGCGACTTTGGCGAAAACCTCGTTGAACTGGCGCAGCGATTCGGCGTCCATCTCCGCGATGCTCGCGACGATGTTGGCTCTGGCGGATTCCAAATCGTGCAATTGCGCGCGCAGGAATTCGCAGCGCTCCAGCGTCGCCGCCCGATCTTCGAGGGCGCCCAGGTTGACGTTGCCCAGGCGCACCATCTCCTCGCGCAGCTTGCGGACCTGCGCATCCGGGTCGTCCTGGAAGTCCGCGTAGCGCGCCGCAACCTCGTCGCACTCCTGCGCAGGTGCGGGATTTTGCGAGAACGTCTGCGCCAAGAGCGCAAGCTCGGCGTCGATTTCAGCGAGACGAATGCGCTGGCGCTCGAGTTCCATCGAGCGCGCTTTGCCGGCCTGCTCCTCGCCCGCATGCGCCTCATCGAGCTCGCGCGCTCGCTGTTGCGCGGCGTCGCGCGCGGCGCGCAGTTCGCCGAGCCGCCCTGCCGCGGCTTCGAGACATTTTTCGGCGGTGGCGCGCGCCGCGGCGAAGCGCTCCGCTTCGCTCCGGCACGTCTCGAGTTCGGCCCGCGAGCGGCCGAGCGCAGCCGTGCGTTCTTTGCGTTGGGTCTCCGCTCGCTCGATCTGTCGCCGTGCGGCTTCGACGTCATCGCCCAGCTGCGCCACGCGTTCGACCAATGCCGCCGCGTTCGCGGCAGCGTCGCGGTGTTTGGCACGGACGCCGGCGAGCACCGCGGCGAGGCGATCCGACGCGTTGAGCGCTTCTTGGCGCTGCGTCTCGATCGAGCGCGCCGGGGCGGCGAGTGCATCGGTGGCGGCCTGATGGCGGGCAAGCGTTTCCTTGATGTCAGCCGCGCGTGCGAGCGCGGCGGATCGCTCGAGCGCGAGCCGCGAAAAGCGCTCCTCGTGCGTCGTGTGCTCGGCACCCGCCTGTTCGGCGAGCGACTCGGCCTCGTGCTTGCGCAGGGTGAACTCGACGATCTGACGGGCGAGCGCTTCCGATCGCTCCGCCGACGCGCGCGAAGCCGCAGCCGCTCGAGCGAGCGTCACATCCGCAGCTTGCGCACGGGCTGCAGCCCGTTCGATGTCTGCTTCGAGGGCCGCGCGAGCACCGAGCGCACCCGTGCCAACGCCGCTCGTGATGACCCCGCCGCGGATCACGTCACCTTCTCGCGTCGCGAAAGCGGCGCCCGCGAACTCCGCGGCGCAGGCAAACGCGCTCTTGAGGTCGCTCGCCACAAACGCATCGCCCAGGATCAACTCGATCGCGGGGCGGACTGACGGGTCGCACTGCACGAGCTCTGCCGCCCGCCCGATGACGCCTTCTCGTCGCGCGACCTTCGAGCGCGCGGTGTCGGGGATTTGTTCTTTCGCCAAAACTTCGAGGACGAGGATCGTCGTCCGGCCGCCCTTGCGTTCCTTGAGCAGCTCTACCGCCGCTTTGGCATCGGCGAGCGAGCGGACGATGACGTCGTTGGCCCGTTGTCCCAGCAAGGCAGCGATCGCAGGCGAATGCTTTGGATCCACCGCGATCTGGCTCGCGACGGTGCCAATCACGCCACGCAGCGTGCCGGCGTCACCCGCGTCCGTGAGATCCCGCGCGCCGCTTGCGCTTCCGCCGAAGCCGGCTCCGAACTGGGCGAGAGCGTCGAGCTTCGCCTGGAGTTTTGTCACCTCGTCGTGCGCCGACGCGCACGCCTTGCGCTCGCGGTCGAGTGCTTCGTGCGCGCTCGCCGCCTCGCGCGCAGCACCCGCTTGGTCGCGTTGCAGCTGCGCGATCTCCCCCGCCATCCTCTCTGCGTCCGCCCGCGCGTTCTGAGATTTCGCCTGCGCCCGCCGCGACGCGTCCTGGACCGCTTTGAGATCCGCGTCCATGCGCTCCACGGCGTCGGCAAGCCGTTGGCCCTCTGCCGATGCGGCCGCGGCCGCGGTGCTGCTCTCCGTCGCGCTCGCGACCACGCGCGCGCGGCGATCTTCGACCGCTCGCAACTCGGCGTATGCGCGTTCCCACTCCCCCGTGCGCGCCGCCTCATCTGCGGCTGCGGACTCGGCCACCCCAAGCGCCGTGTCGCGCAGCTCGCGACTGGTACGGAGATCTTCGATCGCGCGTGCGAGGCTTGTCTCCGCTTCGGCGACGGCCTGAGCGTAGACGTCTGCCTCGTGCTCGAGCGCTTCAATGGAGCGGGCAAGCTCGGTCGTCTTGGCTGCGGCAGCGGCATGACCCGATGCGGCTCCTTGGAGCTCCTGCGCTATTCTCGTGTGCGACTCGCTTGCTTCATCGAGGGCAAGCGAAGCCTGATACTCTCGATCCCGCGCTTCCGAGAGCTGCGCGGCGAGCGCTGCATGCGCGGCTGCGACCTCTGCCGCCCGGCGTTCGTCGACCCCGAGCGACGCGACGATGCTCGTCCGCTCCGCGCGCCGGTCGTGGCTCTTGCGCACATAGGACAGTATCTCAAGGTCACGGAGCTGCTGGGCCACTTTGTGATAGCGTTTGGCCCGCCGCACTTGCTGTTCGATCTGCGGCAGCTGCTTTTCGAGTTCGGTGAGGAGGTCGTTCACCCGCAGCGCGTTTTGCGCGGTTTGTTCGAGGCGGCGCTGGGCCTCGCGCTTGCGCGCGCGGTACCGGGCCGTGCCGGCGACGCCTTCAAACAGCTCGCGTCGCGCCTCCGGCTTGGCCGAAAGGATCGTGTCGATCTCCCCCTGCGACACGATGGCGGCGAGCTCCGCCGCCAGGCCGGTCCCGAGCAGCATGTCGGTGATGTCGCGCAGTCTGACCGCCGTCTTATTGATAAAGAACTCGCTCTCACCAGTCCGGTATGCCCGACGCGTGATCGCGATCTCCGAGAACGGCGTGGCCAGCGCGCCGTCGGAGTTGTCGAACGTGAGCGTGACCTCGGCCATGCCGAGCGGCCGGCGATGGGCGTTGCCCGCGAAGATGACGTCGTCCATGCGGGCGCCCCGCAGCGCGCGCGCGCTCTGCTCGCCAAGCACCCAGCGGACCGCATCCACGAAGTTCGACTTGCCGGAACCATTCGGGCCGACGATGGCGGAGATGCCGGGAGCGAAGTCGAGACGCGTGCGCTCTGCGAACGTCTTGAAGCCGAAGAGATCGATGCTCTTAAGGTAGATTGGCGAGTGCCTCCCGCGCCGCGTTCGATTGCGCTTGCTTTTTCGTGCTGCCGCTCCCGCTCCCCAACGTGCGCTCGCCCACGTGCACCGCCACGGTGAACACCCGCGCGTGAGGAGGGCCGGTCTGCGCGGTGAGGGCGTAGTGCGGTGTCTTCTTAAACTTCGCTTGGGCCAACTCTTGCAGTGCGGTCTTCGGGTCGGTCGCCTCGCTCGAGGGCGAGTGCACGAGATGATTGCTCCGCACGAAGCGCCGTGCCCCGTCCATACCGCCCGTCTCAAATGCGGCTCCGACCAGCGCTTCGAACGCGTCGGCGAGCACGGAGGGGCGCTGCGCACCGCCCGCGGCCTTTTCGCCCCGGCCGAGTCGGATGAGCGGGCCGAGACCGAGGCGCTCGGCGGCGCGGGCCAGCGCAGCGCGCGAGATGAGCGACGCGCGCATCCGCGAGAGCCGGCCTTCGCGCGCATTGGGCTGCGCCGAGAAGAGCTCATGCGCGACGATGGCCCCCAACACCGCGTCGCCCAGGTACTCCAGGCGTTCGTTCGAAGCAGCCTCGGTCGGATGCTCTGACGCGTAGGATTCGTGCGTCAAAGCCACGTTGAGAAGATCGAGGTCGGCGCGGGCCGGCAGGTGGGCCCGGCGCACGAGTTCGCGCAGCGCCCGTTTCCGAGCGAGGTCGTGCGACACGCGCTAGTTGTCGGAGAACCTGCGGAAGACGAGCACCGCGTTGTGGCCGCCGAAACCGAACGAATTCGAAAGTGCGACGTCGATCTGTTTCTTGCGCGCCACGTTCGGCACGCAGTCGAGGTCGCAGGCCGGGTCGACGACTTCGTAGTTGATGGTGGGCGGCACGATGCCTTCCTGCAGGCTCTTCACCGTGCAGATGCCTTCGAGCGCTCCCGCAGCGCCCAAGGCATGACCGAACATGGATTTGTTCGCGCTGATCGGGATCGTCTGCGCGTGGGCGCCGAAGACCTCGTGGACCGCTTTCGTCTCCGCCGTGTCGCCGAGATCGGTAGAGGTCGCATGCGCGTTGATATAGTCCACGTCGGTCGGCGCGACGTGGGCGTCGGCGAGCGCGCGGATCATCGCGAGCTTGACGCCACGCCCGGCCGGATCGGGCGCGACCATGTGATACGCGTCCGAGGATTGACCATAACCGATCAGCTCCGCGTAGATGCGCGCGTCTCGGCTGCGGGCGTGTTCGAGCTCCTCGATGACGAAAGCGCCTCCGCCTTCGGCGATCACGAATCCGTCGCGAGTCCGGTCGAAGGGCCGGCTTGCGGTGGCCGGGGTGTCATTGCGGGTCGAGAGCGCCCGCATGGCGCAAAAACCTCCAACCGCAAGGGGTGTGATCGGGGCCTCGGATCCGCCGCAGATAACCACGTCGGACTCCCCCCGCTGGACGATGCGCATGGCATCGCCGATGGCGTTGTTCGAGGATGCGCATGCGGAGACGGTCGTCTGCGACGGCCCACGGACACCGAGCTTCATGGAGATGAGCCCCGGCGCGATGTTGCTGATGAGCATGGGGATGAAAAACGGCGAGAGGCGGCCGAGCCCTTGGTCGTTCATCACCTTGGTTTGCTGCTCGATGGTCGTGATGCCGCCTATCCCCGACCCCATGATGACGCCGATCGTGTCGCGGTTGGCGTCGGTGATCTGCAAGCCGGAATCGGCCACCGCTTCTTGCGCGGCGACGAGCGCGAACTGCGCGAAGCGGTCCATTTTGCGGGCGTCCTTCTTGCCGATCAGGGTGCCCGGATCGAAGTCGCGGACTTCGGCCGCGAAGGTCGTCGGGAGCGCCGAAGCGTCGAACAACGTGATGTGACCGACCCCACTCGCCCCACGCACGACGTTCTTCCAGAACTCTGGCATGCTGTTGCCCAGCGGGGTGACCGCGCCCATCCCCGTCACCACCACGCGCCGCGTGTTATCCATGCTGTGTTCGGAGTGTTCGTCGGCACGCGCTCCGCGGCCCTTGTGTGGTCGGCGCGGCGATGCACGTTTGCGCTCGGGTCGCATGGCCTTGCTCGCGCGCGCGAGAATTTTTTCGCCGGGATCCGCCGCTTGAGTTTTGTCTACGGCCTGCCGATGAACAGAGGGGAAGTCTGCATTGAACAGAACTTCCGCGCGAGGAACTCTGCGATGAGTCCCGCACCCTTCGGAACCGCGCGATAACTGCCGAACTCCGCAGCGGCAGCAAGAAAGATCGATGAGGCGTACAGCAACGCCTCGCGCGCACCGAAAGTCCAGGGGGGAGGTGACCCTAACATCGTGGCAAAGAAAAAGGCGAAGAAGGCCAAGAAGAAATAACCGAGAGACA
>JAJPHJ010000046.1 GCA_021325335.1 Pseudomonadota bacterium
GGCGATTCGTCGTTCATGGGCCCGCGGATGCGGTCGCATCCGGCGATGCGGCGCCGGAACCGAAGATGTCGGCGGGGATCGCGCGCGGGAACTGGTAGCTCGTGAAGCGGATCGACTCTTTGAACACCGGCGGCGGAGATGCAGTGGAACCCACCTGCGTGCAGGTCACCGAGACGAAGCTCGGCAGCCAGTAGCCGCCGAACGAGCCGAAGTCGATGGTGCCCGTTCCCTCGCAATCCGCGCCGGCGACCGCAAACGTCTGGCGCAGCGGAAGATGCGTCTTCGCATCGATGTAGATCGATTTCTGCATGAAATCCGCGGGCGAACTGCGCGCAAGCGCAAAGGCATACGCCTTATGACCCGAAACGATCGCGACGCCCGCCGGGGTCGCGTCGTAGTCGTCGGCGGACACGGCGAATTGAGCGGGGTCGTACGGCCAGACGGAGCGGTGAAGCAACTGCGACGGCGCTGGAACCACGGGCGTTCCGTTCACCGCGATCGTGTCGTTTCGCTCTTCGCCCGCGCCCGTCCAATAGACGCGATGTTGCTCGGTGACGATGCGAGCGGGCCCGCTGCGCGTCACGGTGTAGGTGAATTCCATGAAGGCCGGCACCTTGCGGTCCGCGAGTGCGACGCGATACGCGTCGAGCGTCAGCGGTGAGGCAGCGAGCATCGCGCTGGCGGCGGCGACAAGCAAAAGAGCCTGGAGCTTACGCATCGAGCGCCGCACGGACCGCGGCAGGAACCGTTGCGAGCGCAGCCTCGATGCCGGCCGCGTTCTTGCCCCCGCCTTGCGCGGCGGCAGCCGAGCCGCCCCCTTTGCCGCCGAGCAGCGGCATCATCGCGCCAAGTATGTCACGCGCCGAGACGCCGCGGGCTTGAGCGTCGTCGCCCACGGTCACGAGCGCAGACACCTTGCCCTCTTCACCACCGACGACGGCGAGCACGCCCTTCGCGAGCCGGCGGCGCAAGGCATCCGAGAGCGCGCGGACGGATGTGCTCGAATCAGCCCGGACGGCCAAGCATTCCACGCCCTCGATGGATTGCATCCGGGCCGCATATTCGTCGACGCTCGCAGCTGCGAGCTTTGCCTGCATGGCTTCAACGCGTTTTTCCAATTCCCGGCGCTCGTGCCCGAGGCGCGCGACGGAATCCGCCAGCTTTTCCGGCGGTACCGAGATGGCAGACGTGGTCTTGTCGACCGTGTCGCGCAGCCGGCCGACCCAAGCGTCGGCCGCTTCGGAGACGACTCCCTCGACCCGGCGCACTCCGGCCGCTATCGCAGATTCGGCGGTCAAGACGAAAAGACCGATCTCGCCGGTCGAGGCCACGTGGGTGCCGCCGCATAGTTCAACGCTCGGCCCGAACGAGACCACGCGGACGATGTCGCCGTAGTGCTCGCCCTTCATATAGATAGCGCCGCGGGCGACGGCCTCGTCGAAAGGCATCACCGCGACGTCGCGATGGTAATCCGACCGGATGAGCTCGTTCACGCGGGCCTGCACCTGACGCTCCTGATCGCGCTGCAGCGCACCGCCGGGTGCGTCGAAATCGAAGCGGGTGCGATCGGGAAAAACGGCGCTTCCGCGTTGGGACACCGCATCGCCGACGACGTCTTTGAGAGCGCGTTGCAACAGATGCGTGGCGCTGTGGTGGCGGCGCACCTCCCGCCGCCAGACCGGATCGACGTGCGCCTCGACGGCCTCGCTCACGTGGATCTCGCCGGCGAGCAACGTGCCCTTGTGCAACACGCGCCGGTAGGTCTTGTCCTGATATTGCACGTCGCTCACCGCGAACGAGGCGGACGGCGTGGCCAACACGCCGTGGTCGCCGGCCTGACCGCCGCGCTCGGCGTAGAACGGTGTCCGGTCCAAGACGATCACGCCCGACTGCCCTTTGCCGAGCAGGCGCACCGCCGAACCGGAAGCGTCGTACAACGCGACGATGGTGGCCTTGGCGTCGAGCTCCTCGTATCCGACGAAATCAGTGCCCGGCAGATCGACCGCTTCGCCGCTCGCGACCTTCACCGCAGCGCGCTTGGCGCGGGCATCGTTGCGCGCGCGCTCGCGCTGCTGCTCCATCGCGGCTTGAAACCCGATCGTGTCAGCGGTCAGTCCGTTCTCGCTTGCGATCTCGGTCGTGAGCTCGAGCGGGAACCCGTACGTATCGTATAGCTCGAAGATCTGCCCGCCCGGCAGGTGTGTGCCGCCTTTGGCCTTGGTCGCCTCGATCATCGCCGCCGCGCGCGTTTCGCCGCGGGCCAGCGTGCGGTCGAAGAGCGCTTCCTCCTCGGCGATGATGCGACGAGCCGCGGCTTCGGCCTGCGGGAGCTCCGGATATCCGTCACGCAGCGAGGCTATGACCGCGGGCACGCAACCGCTCAAGAACCCATCCGGCAGACCCAGACGGCGCCCGCTGCGCAGCGCGCGCCGGATGAGGAAGCGCATGACGTAGCCGCGATCGTTGTTCGAGGGCGTCACCCCATCCGCGGCGAGGAAGACGCTTGCGCGCGCATGATCGGCGATGATGCGGCGGTGCACGTCTTCGTCCGATCCTTTGAGAGAACTCTTCCCAACCGGCGCAGGCAGCGCCGCGATGATGCGCGTGTAGAGGTCCGTCTCGAAGATCGAGGTCTTACCCGCGAGGATCATGCAGAGCCGTTCGAATCCCATGCCGGTATCGATCGCCGGCTTGGGCAACGGCACGAGACGTCCGTCGGACGTCCGGTCGAATTGCTGGAAGACGAGGTTCCAAAACTCGACGTAGCGGGCGCAGTGCGGACAGCCCACGGCACAGTCCGCCCTGCCGCAACCCACGGCTGCTCCCAGGTCGTAAAAGATCTCAGAGCACGGGCCGCAGGGTCCCGTCGGCCCCATATCCCAAAAATTGTCTTCGCGAAACCGCGAGATGCGCCGCTGGTCGAGTCCGATCTCGTCGCGCCAAAGCTTCGCCGCCTCGTCGTCCTCGACGTAGACGGTCGCGTAAAGGCGCTGCGGATCAATACCGAGCGTCTTCGTGAGATATTCCCATGCCCAGACGATCGCGTCGCGCTTGTAGTAATCGCCGAACGAGAAATTGCCCAGCATCTCGAGCAGCGTGCCGTGCCGGCCCGTGCGCCCGACGCTTTCGATGTCGTTCTTCCCGCCGGCCACGCGGAGGCAGCGCTGCACCGTCACCACCCTGGGCGCGGGCGCGGGCTCCTCGCCCAAAAAGGCGGGGACGAACTGCTCCATGCCGGCGATCGTGAACAGCGTCGTGGACAGCGCATGCGGCACGAGGCTCGCGCCCGGCAGCTGTCGGTGCCCTTTCGCGACAAAAAAATCGACGAAAGATTTGCGGATCTCCTGAGGGGTCATCACCGTGGGGCAGATGTTGGCGTCTGCGGGCTAATCTTCTTTTAAGCGCGAACGCAGCTTGTCGAGGGCGCGCTGTTGCAGGCGCGAGACGTGCATCTGCGACACGCCGAGACGTCGCGCCACTTCCGCTTGCGGCATGCTTTCAAAAAAACGCAGAAAGACCACGATGCGCTCGCGCCGGTTGAGCGCGCCGATGGCGTTCTCGAGATTCGCTTTGTCCTCGAGCAGGCGCAGCGCCGGATCGTTGCGGCCCAGATGGTCGAGAAGGGTCGCCGCACCCGGCTCACCCGAAGCGGCGAGCTCGGCGTCGAGCGAGAGCACGTTGTAGACATGGCCCAGCTCTTGCGCCTCGATGATCTCTTCTTCGCTCGCCTCCAATCTCTGCGCGAGGTCTTTGACTGTGGGTGCGCGACCGAGCTCTTGGGTGGCGCTTTCGAGCGTGCGGTTGACGGCGAGGTTGAGCTCTTGCAAACGGCGCGGCACGCGGATCGCCCAACCCTTGTCGCGGAAGTGGCGCTTGAGCTCCCCGATGATCGTGGGCGTGGCGTACGTGGTGAACTCCACGCCGCGCTCGGCATCGAAGCGGTCGATGGCTTTGATGAGGCCGACGGTGCCGACCGAGATGAGATCGTCGAGCTGCTCGCCGCGGTTGGCGAACCGAACGGCGAGGTAGCGAGCGAGATTGAGATGTGCGATGACGAGCTCGTCGCGGATCTTCGGATCCCGAGTCTTCGCGTAGGCACGGAACAGCTCGCGTGTCGCTTTCCGATCGAACCGTTCTTCCAGTCCGTCCGGCGAACCGAGCCCTGAGCTCCTCATGCGGGTTCCTACGTGCGCAAAAATTTCGTCATGGTGAGTCGGGTACCCGAGCCGGGGTTCAGCTCGTACTCGACGTCGTCCATGAGCGACCGGATCAAAAACACCCCAAGCCCGCCGACCTTCGGTTCGCCGAGTTGCTTGGGCGCAAGGGACGCGTGATTTGCCGCCTGTCCGCTATCTTCCACCGTCACCACGAGCTTATCGGCTTGGATGCGGCACGAGATGGCGATGCTGTCCGATTCGGAGGCGTGTTGGATGCAATTCGTACATGCCTCCGCGACCGCCAGCTTGAGATCTTCGATGTCCTCGATCGAGAACTGCAGCCGGCTTGCGATGCCCGCGATGGCAAGCCGCGCGACCCCCACCCACTCGGCGCGGCTGGGGATGCGAAGCTCCACCAATCCGTCATCCGAAAGCGTGGGTTCCAACGTCAGAGGTTCTCGCATGCAGCCGCTTCGGATTCGTAGATGCCGAATATCTTCACGAGCCCGGTGATGTCGAAGATCTTCTTGATCTGCGGGTTCGTGCAGACGAGGTTGACCGCACCCGAGTGCTCGCGCACCCGTTTGAGGCCGCCGATGAGAACGCCGAGCCCGGTCGAGTCGATGTAACGCACGTTCTCGAGATTGATGACCAGTGCGTAGTGCCCCGAGTCGATGAGGCCCATGATCGCCTCTTTGACCTTGGGTGACGTGTAGACGTCAATCTCACCATTGAGATCGACGATGCTGCACGGCCGTTGGCCGTCGTGATCCCTGACGTTGACCTTGATATCCATGCGGTTTGCGTCGGCTCCGTTATTCGGTTTCGAACTCTTGTCGCTTGGCCCGCGCGGCCTTCTTTCCGGTTTCGACCGCATCGTTGAACTGGGTGCGGACGTTGTCGAACGTTTCGCGGCCGCGACGACCGAGCTCGTCAGCCTGCGTGCGGAGGTCGTCGGCGAGATCCGAGGCGCGGTCTCGCAGGTCCGATGCCATATCCATGGCCTTGCCTTTGAATTCGTGCGCTTTCCCGCGGATAAGATCGCGCGTCTCTTCGCCGCTCTGCGGTGCGAGCACGAGAGCGACGACGGCGCCGATCAGACCACCGATGAGCAGGCCTGAGGCAAAACCAAGTCCCGAGTTGTTCCGGTTGTCCATATCCATGAAGATGCTCTCCTTGAATCGTAGCGTGCGCGCGAGTTCGAGCCCGGACGGCCGGGGCGCGCTTGAGGTAGCTTATTCCCGCGATGCGCCGTTATGACGCGAGCGGAAGAAAGATTGCGCTCCCTTTGAGATGCCTGCGACGACGCCGACGACGTTGGCGACCGCGGGCGAGACCGCGTTTTGCGCTTTGTCCGCGGCTTTGGCGACCCCGGCCGCCGCTTGCTCGAGGCTCTGGGTCAGCCTGTCGATGCGTCCGACCATGGTGTCGATGTTACCGGCGACCCCGCTCACGTGGTCCAGCGTGCGCGTCGTGGGAGCCAAAAGACCGTCGAGCAGATGCTCGACCTTGCCGAGCGTCTCGTCCGTGCGGCCGAGCACGCGTCCCAGTCGTGCGAACACGAAGGCGAGTCCGATGGCGATGATGAGAGCGGCCGCGCCGAACGCGACCCACATGAAGTCTTGGCTGGTCATGGGTGGACGCGAGGCTTCCCCGGCCCGGCAGGTTGTGCCTCCCGAGGCATGGTGAGCGCCGGCGACAGACCGCGCAACCGCTCGACGAGCGGCGCGAGGACGTCCACGACCCGCTCGATCTGCGCCCTGGTGGTCGTGCGACCGAGCGAGAGCCGCAAAGACCCGCGGGCGGAGGCGGCGTCGAGGCCGAGCGCTGTCAGGACGTGCGATGGCTCGAGCGACCCGGTGCTGCACGCGCTTCCGGTGGACGCTTCGATCCCGGCAAGGTCGAGCCCGACGACGAGCGTGTCGCCTTCGATGCCCTCGAAACGAAGGTTGACGTTGTTCGGCAGCCGCGCCGAGCGCGAACCGTTGCACGCAGCGCCGACGACGCGCGCGAGCATGCCGTCGATGAGAGCATCGCGCAACTCCGCGATGCGCGGTACGTCGGCCGCGAGCTCGCCCTGTGCGAGTTCGAGCGCGGTTGAGAGACCGATGGCGCCCGGGACGTTTTCCGCGCCCGAGCGGCGCCCCGATTCTTGGCCGCCTCCGTGGATCAATGGCTCGAGCGTCGTGCCGCGTCGCACGAAGAGCGCGCCTATTCCTTTGGGACCTTCGAACTTATGCGCCGACAACGACAGCATGTCCACGCCGAGCGCCTCGACATCGACCGGCACGTGCCCGACCGACTGCACTGCATCGGTGTGGAAGAGCGCTCCGCGTTCGCGCGCGATCCTCGCGAGCTGCGCGACGTCTTGCACGGTTCCGATCTCATTGTTCGCGTGCATGATGCTGACGAGGGCGGGAGTGTCGCGCAGAGCCGTGCGCAGATCTTCGGGATCCACGAGCCCTTCTCGATCCACCGTCAGCACGCTCACCTGGTGGCCGCGCGCGCGAAGCACATCGGCTGCGTGCAGCACGGCGTGATGTTCGATGCTCGTGGTGATGAAATGCGCGCGGGAAAACGCGCCGGTCATCGCGCCGAAGACCGCCAGGTTGTCCGACTCGGACCCACCCGAGGTGAAGACGATCTCATCGGGACGCGCGTGGAGGATCTCGGCGATCTTTTTGCGGGCCGCTGCTAAGGCACGCCGGACGCGCTGGCCGCTGTGGTGCGGACTCGACGGGTTTGCGAATTCTTCGCCAAAAAACGGCAGCATGGCCTCGACGACTTCCGGGCGGGTGGCAGTCGTCGCCGCGTTGTCGAGATACAATCGCTCCATCTGCGCCATCGCAGCTCGCTTCTTCGCGGGGTCGGTCCTGCCTGCCCGCAGAAGGCTCACCCTATGACCTCGGACCCATCCCTCTTCCCCGACGAATTCGATCCGCAGCGCTCCGGCGACGACGCCCTGCCTCCCGGCGCGCCGCTCGCTGCTCGCATGCGGCCGCGCTCGCTGGATGAATTTGTCGGACAAGAGCACGTGGTCGGTCCCCGGACCGCGCTCCGCGTCGCCATCGAGCAGAACGCGGTGCCGTCGATCATCTTGTGGGGCCCGCCGGGGACTGGGAAAACGACGCTCGCCAAGCTCATCGCAAGCGTCACGCGGGCGCGGTTCATCCAGCTCTCGGCGGTGAGCGCGGGCGTCGCCGATCTTCGGCGCGCGGTCGAGCAGGCGCGCCAGACGCATCGGAGCGGACGGCGTACGATCCTGTTCATCGACGAGATCCACCGCTTCAACAAAGCCCAGCAAGACGCGGTGTTGCCGAGCGTGGAGCGGGGCGACGTGATCTTGATCGGCGCGACGACGGAGAACCCGTCCTTTGAGGTCAATAAAGCCTTGCTCTCGCGCTCGCGGGTTTTCGTGCTGCATCCATTAGATGAAGCGGCGCTGGGCGCGATCGTCGACCGTGCGGTTGCGGATGCCGATCGCGGGCTCGGCGGCAGGGTTCGCTTTGAGGAGGGTGCTCGAGAACGACTGCTCGCGCTTGCCGGAGGGGACGCGCGTAGCGCCCTCAACGCGCTCGAGCTCGCCGCGCAGATCGCGGCCGCCCGAGATCCGCAAGCGCCGTTAAGCCCAAGCGACGTGGAACAAGCGATGCAGCGGCGAGCATTGCGCTACGACCGTGCCGGCGACGAGCACTACGACGTGATCTCAGCCTTCATCAAATCGGTTCGCGGCAGCGATCCGGATGCGGCGATCTACTGGCTCGCCCGCATGCTCGAAGCGGGCGAAGATCCCATGTTCGTGGCGCGCCGGCTTGTGATCTTGGCGTCGGAAGATGTCGGACTTGCGGATCCGTCGGCCATGTCCGTCGCCGTCTCGGCCCACAACGCGGCCCACGCGATCGGGATGCCGGAGGCCATGTTTCCGCTCGCCGAGGCGACCTTGTACTTAGCACTGGCGCCCAAGAGCAATTCTGGTCTGCGGGCGTACTCCGCTGCACGCACGGCGGTAGAAGAGCGCGGCGCCCTCCCGGTACCGCTGCATCTGCGCAATGCGGTGACCGGTCTCATGAAAGGCCTCGGCTACGGTGAAGGCTACCAATACGCGCATGACTTCGCAGACGCGAAGATCGATCAGCAGCATCTGCCGGACGAGCTCGCTTCCAGCACGTTCTACAGCCCGAGCGACCAAGGCTGGGAAAAGCGGCGAAAACCCTAGTTAGTCGACGGCGACGCGGAGGACTTCTTCGAGAGTGGTCACGCCTTGCGCGACCTTGAGCAAGCCGTCGTGATACAGCGTGCGCATGCCCTGCTGCAGAGCGAGCGCCTTGAGATCTGAGGTCGAGGTGCGCTCCAAGATCAGGCGACGCATTTCGTCGGACATGGTGACCAGTTCGTGGATCCCAGCCCGGCCCTTGTAGCCAGACCCCGCGCACTCATCGCACCCCTCGCCCCGCACGAGCTGCAGGGAGGCGATCGGGATGCCGTATTCCTCGAACTTGGCGTGCATCGCTTTGACCGCTTTGACGCCGCGCTTGCACGTCTTGCACACGGTGCGCACGAGCCGCTGCGCCATGATGCCTTGCACGGATGACGCCAAAAGGAACGGTTCGACGCCCATGTCGATAAGCCGGGTGATCGCCGACGGCGCGTCGTTCGTGTGGAGCGTGGAAAGTACGAGGTGGCCGGTCAAGGCCGATTGCACCGCGATGAGCGCGGTCTCGTGATCGCGGATCTCACCGACCATCATGACGTCCGGGTCCTGGCGCAAGAACGCCCGCAGCCCGGCGGCAAAGGTCAAGCCCACTTTCGGATAGACCTGCACTTGGTTGATGCCTTGGATGTTGTACTCGACCGGATCTTCGATCGTGACGATCTTCGTATCCGGCCGGTTGATCGTGTTCAAGGTCGCGTAGAGCGTCGTCGATTTACCGGACCC
>JAJPHJ010000039.1 GCA_021325335.1 Pseudomonadota bacterium
TCCGTTCACGCGGCGATAGTCGGCGTATAGGGAGATCGATGTGACAGGCTTACCACGCGCGTGGATGGGCATCGATACCTCAAGCCCGGAAATGAGACCCGTGCGCTCGTCCAGGTAGTAGTCTTTTCTCCAGCCGTCCGGAAGTGTCGCACGGAGCAGCCAAACCCGCGTGGATCCGATCACCCGTTCTCCGATCAGTTCGATTTTTGTATGCTTTTGCGCCGCGTCCACGAACGATTCATCGAATTCGGCTCCGCGCCGTGACGCCGCAGCAGCGTCGCCGGACGTGCGCACAATGCCGTGCGAGTGCGTATTGAGCTCCCAGGCCGAGCCATCGAACCCTTCGCAATATCCGTCGACCGTGACCACGCGAAAATTGGGCCTCAGACGTTCCATGACCGTGGATGCGATAAACGTGCCTTCAGTGTAGACGCCGCGCATGCGAAGGCTGTGAATTGCCTTCAGTCGAGCGTACCCACCAATGCTCTGATAATAGTGACGAACGGCTTCAGGCGCGGTCGGCAATGACGGCCGAGCAGCAGCTGTGAATGTTGAACACAACACGATCGCCAGCATGAGGATTCCATATCTCATCGGCGAGTTCACAGTAGGGAATTGCCTAACATCTAGATCAAGTCTGCTGAATGTTCGTGTGCGTGGAACGGCAGGCCGCCGGCCTCAACATAGCGTACGAAACCCGGCGTCGCGTGACAATAGCCCGTTCGGGTCGGTAAGCCTGTGGACTCCAAAACGCACTGGGAAAACGTCTATCGAACGAAACATCCTACCGAGGTCAGTTGGTATCGACCCCACCTGGATGTATCGCTCCAACTTATCGAGGACGCCAGTCGCAGCCACAGTGCCCAAATCATTGATGTTGGCGGTGGAGAATCGACATTGGTCGACGACCTACTGGCCCGCGGGTATCTGAACCTTTCGGTTCTTGATATTTCGTCGACCGCATTGGCGGTGGCCAAAGAACGCCTTGGAGACAAGGCGAATAAGGTCAACTGGCTCTGCGGTGATTTGACGACCTTCGCTTTCACTCGGCACCAATACGACGTGTGGCACGACCGCGCCGTGTTCCACTTCCTCACCCGTGCGACGGATCGAGCAGCCTACGTCCGCCAAGTCGCCCATGCCGTGAGGCCCGGAGGCCATGTCATCGTCGCAACGTTTGGTCCCGAAGGTCCGACCAGGTGTAGCGGCCTGGATGTTGTGCGTTATGATCCTGGCGTGCTTCACGGCGAATTTGGGCCAAAGTTTCAGCTCGTAAAGCACGTCGCGGAGCTTCACCGAACCCCGGCAGGTTCGGTTCAACAGTTTACTTACTGCTACTGCAACATTTAGGCCCTCAGGGTGGGAGGGAACATTTGAATACTTACCGTGCGATTATAGTTTGTGGCATGGCGCTGGCGCTTTTGTCGGCTTGTGCTAAGCCGGCGGCGCAAAACAGGCAGGTCGCCGTGGAGCGGCGCAGCGAGCAAGTCATGCCGTTCAGCATGAGCGCCACTATGCACACGTTCATTCCGACCTCAGCCGGTGGGGTCCAGTCAGTAATGGTACATAATGACAACGCGGACCAGATAGCGCTCGTTCGTCAGCACCTGCGCAAGGAAGCCTCCGCGTTCTCGCATGGAGACTTCTCCGACCCCGCTTACATTCACGGTACCAACATGCCGGGGATTGCCGAGATGGAACATGATTACTCCAAAATGTCCGTGACGTACAGCGACATTCCGAACGGTGCAAGACTCGTTTATTATACTACTGACCCAAGGCTGGTTCAGGCTGTGCATGCTTGGTTCAAAGCGCAGGTATCAGACCACGGTTCCCACGCGACGATGTGAGCCCCCAGGTTCTCAACTTAGTTCCGCCCTTCCATTTTAGGTATGTCTTACGGGAGACAACCCGTCGTCAAATCGCTCGGAGGAAATATCGTTGGCGGCCGATAATTAGGCACCAAACCATTAGGAGCCGAACTATCTATGGCCAACACCGTCCGGGCCGAGACCGACGCGCCCTCAGACATGGCACAGCTGCGCCGGGGCGTCGCGGGTACGTGCGCTCGGTACGGGGGCTGCGACTACGAGACCGTCAACGCGCTTCTGACCCTCAAGCGCACTGCCGCCGATCTGGAAAACTACAGCGCGGAATACCTCAAAAAGGTTGACCTGTCCCCAGGGCGGTTAAGCGTACTTATGGTGCTCAACGCATATCCCGACAAACTGATGCCGCTCTCGGAGATCGGAGAGCACCTCGTCGTGTCGCGTCCGAATATCACCGGCCTCATCGACAATCTCGTCGACGATGGCCTTGTAAAACGCATCCACCACTCGGAAGACCGGCGCATGATCCTTGCGCAACTCACCGCCCAGGGAAAGGAGTTCATGCGCACGTTCGTCCCTTTTCACTTGCGTGTGGTCAACACCACGATGGCCGCTCTCAGTAAGGGCGAAAAGCGCCAACTCGTGCAATTGCTCGACAAGCTGCGGCTTCATCTGCGCGAGGTCGATATCCCCAAACCGGAGGAAGCCTAACCCATGGCAGTGCCAGCGCCAGCTCAAGAACCCGTCACCGGTCGCAAACGCAGGATCATCATCCCGATCGTCATTGTTTTGGTCGCGATCGGCCTTTTCTACGGAATTCGCTTCCTTATATATTCGGCGCACCACGTCAGCACCGATGACGCGCAAATAGGCGGCAATATCACGACCATCAGCCCGAAGGTGAAGGGCCAAGTCGTCGCCGTGTTTGTCGCTGAGAACCAGTTCGTGCACCGGGGCGATAAGCTCGTCCAGCTCGATGATCGTGATTACAAAGTTGCGCTGGCGCAAGCGCAAGCCGCATACGATCAAGCCGTGGCTAACATGAAAGCGGCCGAGACCGCCGTACCGCAGCAATCGACCATGACATCAGCGCAGGAGGCCCAAGCGCAGGCGGGCATCTCGCAAGCGGCCAGCGGCGTACTCACAGCCCAGGAACGCCTTGCATCGGCGCGCGCTGACTATGCCGCGGCGCAAGCCAATGCAGTCAAAGCGGAAAAAGACTTCGAGCGGGCGCGCATGCTCACAGCCGAAGGGGCGATCGCGCGGTCACAGCTCGACGCTGCTCAGGCTGCGTCCGTGACCGCCGTCGCCAACCGTGACGCCGCGCAGCAGGCGATCGGCGGAGCCCAAGCCGCGGTGGACCAAGCCCAAGCGGCGGTACTGGGCAGCCGCGCTCAGTTGGACCAGGCGCAGACGGGCGCGCAAACCACCCAGATCAAATCCGCGCAGGCGCAAGTGAGCGCGGCTCAAGTGAAAGCGGCCGCTGCCGCCTTGGCGAACGCCAAGCTGCAAGAATCCTACACGACCATCACCGCTCCGGTGGACGGCGTCATCAGCAAGAAATCGGTCAACGTCGGCGATACGATTTCGGTGGGCCAACCGCTGATGGCGATCGCGGATCAGACGCATCTCTGGGTCGACGCGAACCTCAAAGAGACGCAAATCGAAAAAGTCCGCGTCGGCCAACCGGTCGCGATCAAAGTAGACGCCTACCCGCACACCACTTTCGCCGGTAAAGTGGCGAGCATCTCGGCGGCCACCGGCGCCACCTTTGCTCTGATTCCGCCCGACAATGCGAGCGGCAATTTCACCAAGGTGGTGCAGCGCGTGCCGGTCCGCATCGCGATCGACCCGAGCTCCGATCCGAATCACTTGCTCCGGCAAGGTTTATCCGTCGAAGTGAGCATTGACACGACGAATCACTGAGAGATAAAGCCGCGAGTACGTTCGCGGCGCTCCTTGAGATTCGCGCCGTTAGAGTCCAGCAATGCAACGCAAACAGCCCCTCATCATCGGCAACAAGTGGCTCATCACCATCCCGGTGATGCTGGCGGCGTTGATCGCCGTCTTGGACTCGAGCATCGTGAACGTGGCCATCCCGAACATGCAGTCGAGCTTTGGCGCGAGCGTCGACGAGATCGATTGGGTGATCACAGGCTACCTCATCACAAACGTCATCATCATCCCCACGACCGGATGGATGTCCAGCGTGTTCGGTCTCAAACGCTACTTCGCGATGAGCCAGATCCTCTTCGTGGTGGCCTCGTTCTTATGCGGCATCTCGTGGAATCTGCCCTCGCTCGTCTTCTTCCGCATCCTCCAAGGCGTCGGCGGCGGCGCGATCTTGCCGGTCGCGCTCACGATCCTGCTCGAAGCGTTCCCGCCCCAAGAGTTCGCCATGGCGTCCGCATTGTTCGGCGTCGGCGCGGCCATCGGACCGGCAGTCGGTCCGACGCTCGGCGGGTGGCTCACCGACACGCTCTCATGGCAGTGGATCTTCTTCGTCAACGTGCCGATTGTGACCGTGTCCGTGATCCTGAGCCAGCTGCTCATCGGCGAGAATAAGGAGGTGAACGAGCAGCGGCGCGGGGCTCCTATTGACTTCATCGGGCTCGTGACGGTAGCGCTCTGGCTCGGCACCTTGCAGGTGTTGCTGCAACAGGGTCAGCGCGACGATTGGTTCCAGTCGCCTTTCATCGTGACGCTCGCCGTCATCTCCACGGCGTCGTTTTTTGTCTTCCTCTACTACGAGCTGCGCACGCCTCACCCGCTCATCAATTTGCGGATCTTCAAGAACCGGAACTTCGCGCTGGGGTCGTTCGCGGGGGCCATGCTCGGGGCTGCCCTCTTCGGAGCGATCTTCATCCTGCCGCTCTTCGCAAGCTTGCTGCTCCATTACACGGCGCTGCAGATCGGTTTGATCCTGTTGCCTCCGGCGCTCGTGAGCCTGACGTTATTTCCGGTCGTGGGGCGGCTTGCGAGCATCGTCGATTCGCGACTGCTCATGGCGATCGGCATCGTGCTTTTTGTGGCTTCGCTCTTCGGCAATGGTTTCATCAACCAGCAGACCTCGTTCCAGACGCTCGTCTACCTGCAGATGTTACGCGGCGCATCGCTGCCGTTCTTGTTCACGGCGGTGGGTGCGCTTTCGCTCACCTCGATTCCGCCCCAAGAAAAGGCGGATGCATCCTCACTCTTCAATCTGACGCGAACGCTCGGTGGTTCCATCGGCATCGCGATCATCGGCACGACCCTCGTGAGCCGCCAGCGCTTCCACTTCGAACGCTTCGGGGAATCGATCACCCAGTTCGGCGCCGCGACGCGCTTGCGTCTCTCGGAGCTCGCGAGCGGCATTGCGGGGCACCTCGGCCCCGGTCTTGCCAATACGCGAGCCGAGTCAGTGCTCTCGCTGCAGCTGACCCAACAGGCCTACGTCTCTGCTTTCAACGACGTCGCGCTGGCGCTCGCCGCGGCGTTCGGACTCACCTTGCTCATCATTCCGCTCTTTCGCGTGCAGCCCGGCATGCCGAGCGGCGGTCCGAGCGGTCACTGAGAACGGTTGGATTTTCGCGCGTTTACGATTTCGGCGAGACGGCCGCGAGGAAGTAAGCGGTGCGTCCGGGCGCTCCCCCGAGGACTTGCGCCGCCTCGAGGTTGTTGCGCGCATCCGGCAGATTCGCCTCGACGAGGGCCACCATCCCGGCGACGAAACGGCCCGGCTCGTAACCCGGATTGATCAGCGAGGCTTTATTGGCGTTGACCGCGGCCCCGGCGAAATCGCCGCTTTGCAGCTCGACGACGGCGAGGCTCGTGAATGCTTCAGCGCGAGGCTGGCGTGCGATCGATGAGCTGAACAGCGAGGCCGCTTGCTGGAGATCGCCGTTTGCCTGAGCGGTAAGCCCGGCGTAATATGGCCCGCGCCAGTCGTTGGGCGACGCCTGCCCGGCCGCGTCAAATGCGCGCGAGGCAAGTTCCATGCGCCCGCTCAGAAGCGCTGCAGCGCCCACGCCGATCATCGCTTCGATATCGGGAGGCCGGCTGGCGAGTGCGAAATTGAGCTTCGTGTTGAGGGCGGCGGCGGACTGACCCGGATCTGATTGCGGCAGCGATCGCGTGAAGCCGAGATCCTGCGTGACGTCGAGCAGGTAGCTGCGGGCATCGGTTGAGACGACTGACAGTGGCGTGGGCGTTGGGCCGGTCGCGGCGACACCGGTCGGTTGCGCGGTCGCCCACGGCGGGCGCACCAAGGCCGGCGCGGCGCTCGGCCGCGGCGTCGGAGATGGAGCGATGGCAAGGACGGGTGCCCGTGTTGGTCTTGCCTTCGGACTTGGTGATGGACTGGCGAGGGCGACCGCTGGAGTGGGAGTCGGCGATGGTGAGGGAACCGGCGTGGGACTCGGGGCCGCTATCGGTTTGACGGTCAGTCGCGGCCGCGCCGCCGCGGGCTTGCGCGTATTGACGCCGGCCTTCTTGTAGAGCGCGACCGCCTCACCCGATCGCCCGAGCTTTTCGAGCGCTTCTGCACGACCGATCATGGCGGGCTTATACGTCGGCGAGCGCTTCAGCTCGGTTTCAAAATCGGAGAGCGCTGCGGCGTAGAGGCCCTCTTCCAGCTCGACGACAGCAAGATCGTAGTGGATGAACGGCTGGTCGGGAGCGGCCGCCGTGGCCACGCGCAGCTGCGCATCGGCCAGATCTTTTTTGCCCTGGCGCTCGTAAAGTTGTCCGAGCGCGACGAAATTCCACGGGTAATGCGAGTCAGCATCTTCACCCGCGCGATAGTAGCGCTCCGCCGTGGCCGCGTCCCCTGCACGCAGCGCGACGTTGCCCGCGCGGTTTGCGATCGTCGCGTCGCTCGGATTCTCTTGCACGGCTTTTTGGGCGAGGTCGAGCGCCTGCCGGTTATCGTTGCGACCCACCGCCTCTTCGGCGAGGTCAATGGGGCCGGGAGCGGTCGCACCAGTATTGCGAGACCAGTGGAGACCGCCAAGTCCACCCGGAATGAGATTGAGCAGCACGGCGATGAGAGCCGCCACCGTCACCAGCCCGGCGATCCAAACCAGGATCCGTTCGATCAGTTGCGCCAACGCGTCGTCGCCTTTTCCTCCAAAGCACTAGGCCGTTGTGACATTGTGCCTATCGTCCCGTTCTTCGACCCGCGAAAAATGTGGTCATGCTCCACCGCTTGCGGCTGCCTGATGTGGCAGTTCGGTACTTGGCATGGCTGTGTCTTTTTTTGATATTGTGGCCTGGGTTCATCGTCGCAGCGAGTCCGCCCCAGTCGGGCGCTGTGCCGGTGGTCACGAAGCTCTCCGGAGCGGTATCCGTCCGCGGTCGCGACGGCGTCTCCAACGAGATCATCTCCTCGCGGATCATCCACTCGGGCGATGTACTGATGACCGGCATCGACTCCCGCGCCATCATCAACTTGGCAGACGTCGGCGGCGTGCGCATCGGACCGACGAGCACGGTCACGGCCTCAGTCGCGAACAACAGTCTTTCGGTGAACGTGTCGGCGGGCTCGGCCTGTGCGCAAGCGCTCGGCCACGGAGTGAACATCGTTGCCGGCCCGCTGACTCTCTCTCCCGCTGAAGACTCGTCGATCTTCAGTCTCATCCGCACCCCCGACGCCACGACTGTTGCCGTCTATCAGGGCAGCGTGACGGCGCGAACGAGCGCAAACGCGGCCAAGCCGCTCGTGTTCAAAGCCGGCGAAGCCGCCGTCAGTTCGGGCGGCAACCCGCAACAAGTGTCTCTCGCAAGCGTGCAACCCGCTTTCAATGCGTTGCAATGCCCAGACCCCGACATCGTGCAAAGCGTGTTGCCGTCTCCGCCGCCGACCCAAGCAAATGGCGGCGGCCATGGAGGCGGCGCGGGCGGCCTCCTCGCGGCGCTGCTCGGGCTTGGCGCGATCGCCGCCGCGGTCGGACATGGTGGCGGAGGCGGCGGAGGCGGTTCGACCCAGCCCACGATCACGCCGACTGCACCGCCCGGCTCGCTCCAGGTGAGCACGAACAGCATCAGCTTTCCGGTCGGCGCTTCGCCCATGCCGTTCACCGCATCGGAAGCGAACTACGCGGGCGCGATCAACGCCGTGAGCAGCGATCCCAACGTCGCCACCGTGTCTCCAGCCTCAGGCAATGGACCGTCGGTGCAATTCACCGTGACGCCGGTGGACTTAGGCGGCCAAACCACCACCGCGACCATCACGGTCACGGACGATCGCGGCGGATCCCAGATTGTGAACGTCTCCCTCGCACAGCCGATCGTGGCTGCGCCTACCAGCTTCACCTTCACCGATGTCGGAGCCGGCGCTGCGCAGCCGCTCAATATTTCCGAAAATGGCTACTCGGGATCGTTCACGATCGATCCGAGCGCATGCGCCGGCGTCGCAACGGTCAATCCCACAACCTCGAGCGGCGCCTTCACGGTGACGCCCGTCGGGGTCGGCGGCCCGTGCAACTTGACCGTCACGGATAATCAAAGTTCGACCCCCGTGCACGTGTCGGTGACCGTGGGTCCCTTCGGACCCGTTTCGCCGAATCCGAGTTCGATCAATTTGTCTACCGGTGGTTCCAGCGGCGGCTTCAGCGTCACGCAGACGAACTACACGGGCGGCTACACAATCGATCCCGGCTCGTGCCAGTCCAGTGGTGCCGCAAGCGTGAGCCCGTTGTCCGGCAACCAGTCGACCACGTTCACCGTCAGCCCACTGGCCGAGGGCAATTGCAAGATCGTGGTCACTGACGACGCGGGAGATACGGCTAACGTGGACGTGTTCGTGACCTCGGGCTCGATCTCGGTGAACCCGAACACGCTCCAATTCCCGTCGGGTTCCGCCGGTCAGACGCAGACTTTTGTGTATTCGGATCCATCCTGCGTGTTTCTCGATACGGTCACTGCGACACCCGATGGAACCGTTGCTGCAAGCGTTTCGCCTTCAGGACCGCAGTTCTGTGCCGCTGGAATCACGTACACGGTCACAGCAGGCTCCGATGGACAAGGCAGCGTCGTTGTTCAAGACACGGCGGGCGGGGTGGCGACCGTGAGCGTCGGGGTCGGCGTCAGCCCGCTCGGCAAGAAACACAAAGGCGTTGGCTCCCATAAGCCTGTGCCCGTGCCATCTCGCTCACCGGTTGCCGGTGGCTTTGGGCCGATCGTTCCACCCGCAAGACCGCAAACTCCGAGAACGCCATTGCCGGCTTCCACGCCAGCGCCCGGACCAGGGCCTGGTGCAATTGGGGCGCTTCACGTATCGGTCACGGCTCTGAGCTTCATCCAAAACGGACCGGCCCAGCGCGTGACGATCAGCGAGCCTGGCTATCAGCGCTCGTTCCGCGTCGTCAGCGCGAATCCAAGTGTCGCCGCGGCAGACCAGCAAATCGCTTTGGGACCGCTCGTCACCTTGGCGATCGTGCCCAGAGCCGTCGGCGTGACGACGATCCAGATCTCAGACGACCACGGCGGCATGCAACTCATCCAAGTCGTCGTGCGCGGGTTTTCCCCGAAGGGCGCGCGCCAACAATAGTGAGGATCGAGCTCGAGGACACCTTTGGCGATATCCTTCGCAAGGCCACGCGAGGGACGAAGACGAGCGTGGAGGTCTTGGCGGCAACAACCGGGATCGCAGATGCACGCCTGGCGGAGTTCCTCGCCGACAAGGCGCAACCGACCCGGCAAGAGGCCGAAGCGATCGCGGCGCGACTCGGACTCGATGCCGGGAAACTCGCCGACTCCGGGTTGCAGCGCTGGTACCCGCAGGAGCGCAAGCTTCCACCTTTCCTAGCGCACCAGATCAACGCGCCGCATCCGAGCAACGGCTATTTCCTGTTCCTCCCCGATCACAAAGCAGGCGCGTTCGTCGATCCGGCCGGACGCCCCGAACCGATCATCGACGCGTTCAAGCGCCGAGGGATCGATCTGCAGTATATCCTCGTCACGCACAAACATCCCGATCACGCGGACGCGCTTGGAGCCGTTCGCAAAGCCTATCCGCAGGCGAAGCCGGTCATCAATCCGATCGACGGCGCGACGCTCGCGGGGGCGGCGCGCAATGCAATCGACGCGGTCGATGGCGCAACGCTTCCTTTTGGCAACGGCGAGATCCGCGTGCTCTACACACCCGGTCATACCGATGGATCGTGCTGCTTCGTCTACGAAGATAACGTGTTCACAGGCGACACGCTCTTCGCTGGCTCGGTGGGCGGCTTATTCGGCGACCGCTTCGGTTACGACGTGTTGCGGCGCAGCGTGCGCGAAAAATTGTTGCCGCTCCCAGCATCGACCGCCGTCTTCCCAGGACATGGACCGTCCACGACGATCGCACAGGAGCGCGATCACAATCCGTTTTTTCTCAGCTAAGACTCAGACATGACCGCCGCCGGCCGAAGGCCGGCTCGGATGTGCCCGCGAAACACGGCACGATGCGCTTCTCACATCTGCTCGCAACCCATCGCATGCCTGCGATCGTCCTCGCGTTTATCGTCGCAGGCTGTAGCACGAACGCCGGTTTCGGCACGCCGGCAACCGGACCGCAACCCGTGAATAACGGCTATCCGCAGCAAGGCGGTCCGACCGGCATGCCCAATCCCGGAGGCGGAATTGAGCCGGCTCCCACAGGATCTCCGGTTCCCTCTCCGACGCCCGTTCCCAACACGCTGTCGATCGTCGGCGCCGCGTTGCGGCTCGCGTACGATGGCACGGCGCAAGATCCGCTGAAGGCCGCGCGACTTTTGGAGCTGAGCTTCGCGCTGCAGAACACGACGCAGAGCGCGGCGAAGATCACCAAGGTGAGCCCACGCGCGGGCGCGACCGCCTTTCCGGATGCGACGGTTTCTGTGAATGCACCGGCCGGGCAGACGTCGGCCGTCGCGTCGCTCGTGTTGAAGGCGCCCGAAGACCTCTCGAAAAATCGCGCCCCGTTACTTATCGCTTTCCTCGACGGCCAAAAGATGATCGGATCGTCAAAGCTTGACATGCCGGTGCAGGACGCTTCCTTCACGGGTCTTGACGACAAGCATCCCAAGGGAGCGCTCTCGATCGACGGCGCGGAGATCTCCCCGATCAGTGCGGGCCAAGGCACGACGTTTGAGTGCACGTTTGCCGTCACGAATCCCGGCATGCTTCCGGCCTCGATCTCGGAGTTCGACATCAAGCCGCCGAAGGGCGCCACGATCAAGCTCGCGATCCCCATGGTCGTGCCGTTGCGCAGCGCATCCGGTTTCATCAGCATCGTCGTGCCGTATAACGGCAAGACCTTGCCGTCCGGCAGCTATCTCATCACAGCGCAGCAAAACGGGCTCGTGCTCGCGAGCGCCTCGGCAGTATTGCTCTAGCACGACGGCAAAGCGACCAGTATGCCCCGCGAGCGAGACGTCCTCGAGGTCGATGTTCTTTTCGTCGGCGCTGGTCCGGCGAGCCTTGGCGGCGCCATCCGTCTCGCCCAGCTCTATCGCGAGCATAACGCAGCGGTAAAGGCAGGGACCGTGCCCGGCCCCGAGCTGTCGACCGAGAACATCCTCGTCATCGAAAAAGCTAAGAACGTCGGCGACCACGCGATTTCGGGCGCCGTGCTCGATCCGCGCAGCATGGCCGAGCTATTCGGTGACTTCCTCGCCGCCGGCTGTCCGGTCGAATCGGTGGTCACTTCGGACGAGTTTTGGCTGCTTTCGAAATCCGAGCGCGTGAAGGCACCGTTGCTCCCGCCCCCCATGAACAATCGCGGGAAGTACGTCGCGAGCCTCAACAAAATCGTCAAATGGCTCAGCGCGCAAGCCGAAGCACTGGGGATTCAGGTCTTTCCCGAAACGCCGGGCCAAGAGCTTCTCTATGACGGCGATCGGGTGATCGGTGTGCGCACCGGCGACAAGGGCGTGGATCGCGACGGCAATCCCAAGCCGAACTACGAGCCCGGTCCCGACTTGCACGCAAAGGTGACGGTGCTCGGCGAAGGGCCACGCGGCACGCTTGCCAAGCAACTCGACCGCAAGCTCGATCTGTGCGCCGGCAAGAATCCGCAAGTCTATGCGTTGGGCATCAAAGAGCTGTGGCAAATGCCCAAGGGAACCGTCGCGGCCGGGCAGGTGATCCACACGCTTGGGTTTCCGCTGGCGCCGGAGACCTTTGGAGGCGGCTTCATCTACTCGATGGCCGACGACATCTGGGATGTCGGTTACGTCGTCGGGCTCGACTACCGCAATCCCCTGCTCGAGCCACACGCGGAGTTCCAGCGCTTCAAGGAGCATCCCGCGGTCGCCGCGCTGTTACGCGACGGGCAGATGTTCCGATACGGAGCCAAGGCCATCCCCGAAGGCGGGTGGTGGTCCATCCCTCGCCCCTACGCCGACGGGGTGCTCCTCATCGGCGACACGGCGAGCATGCTCAACTCCATGCGCCTCAAAGGCATCCACCTCGCGCTCAAATCCGGGATGCTCGCGGCGGAAACGTGCTTCGATGCGGTCCGAGCGGGCAGTCCGCTCTCCAGCTATTGGGATCGCATCAACGCCTCGTGGATCCGCAACGAGCTTTACTCGGCCCGCAACTTCCATCAAGGTTTCAAGCGCGGCCGCGTGACGGGCGTGATCAATGCCGCGCTCGGCCAGATCACGGGCGGCCGAGGCTTTGGGATCTACGACCGGCTTCCGGGCGAAGCCGGCTACGAGCGCATGGAGAAACTGGTCGACTATTTCGGTCGCAACGTCCCGGGCTTCGAACGGCCGCGTTACGACGGCAAGCTCACGTTCGGCAAGCTCGACGATGTGTTTCGCAGCGGAACGAAGCACGACGAGAACAGTCCCTGCCATCTGCACGTCGCCGACACCGACATCTGCGCCACACGCTGCGCGCACGAGTTCGGCAATCCGTGCCAGTATTTCTGTCCGGCGGCGGTCTACGAAATGGTTCCGGCGGCGCTCGGCAGTCCTGCTATCCAAAAAGACGGCTTCGCCGATTCAGGCAAGCGCTTGCAGATCAACTTCGCGAACTGCGTGCACTGCAAGACGTGCGATATCATGGATCCCTATCAGATCATCGATTGGGTGCCGCCCGAAGGTGGAGGTGGCCCGGTCTACACGGGGTTGTAGCTTAGAGGAAGGTCTGCTCGAAGAGCGCGTTGACCCATCCGAACTTGGGGCGCGTGAACCGTCTCGGATCGTTGACGTCAAAGGACTCGTGCAACGCTCCATCCCCGGCGTTTGAGAGCGAAAGCTCGCGCACGATCCGTTCGCGCTCCTTGGGGTCATTCGTGGTCCGGTATTCCACGATGAGACTCATCGGCCAAACGTAATTCGAGGGCGTGTGCTGGCTGCCCACCCCCTTGGCATATCGGCCGCGGTAGTAGTACGGGTTGCCTGAGCTGAGCACGAAGGCTCGCGTCGCGGCATTGACCCGCTTGTTGTACTCATAACCTAGCAGCGGCACCGATAGCAGGCTCGGCACGTTCGCGTCATCCATGAATTTCGCGTGGCCCAGCCCATCGATCTCGTAAGCGTAGATCCAGCCGTGGCGGCTCGACCAGAAGACCGCGCGCGTTTCTATGGCTTGGGAGATCCGATCGGCGGCGGTCTGCGCCTTGTGCGCGCTGGCATCGTCTGCATACTGTTCGTGGAAGATTCTCGCCATGTTGCGCAGCGTCGTGGCGGCGAACATGTTCTCCGGAATGTTATAGTTGTAGGCCTGCGGATCGTCGCTAGGCCGATATGCGCTCCAGATGAGACCTGTCGCGTCCTTCGCCGCGTGCTCGTTGCGGTGATAGGTCGAGCGATCGTTGTGGCGCTGTTCGATGAGCATGGTCTTGAGGATGATGTGCAGCTCGGCATACAGGTGCGCGTCGTAGATCGAGCGATCCCCGGTCGCCTTCACATACGACTCTGCCAGCCGGACCGGATAGCACAGCGAGTCGAGTTCGAACTTGCGCTCGGCGACGCCATAATCTTTGTGGAACGCATTCGCATAGGGGTCGATCGCGATCAAGCGCTCTTGCCGCGCGATCACGCCGCGGATCAAATCGCGGTCGCGGAACATGGACATCGCTTGCACGCTCGAGTCGCGCAGCCACATCGCGTCGATGTCGCCCGTGCTCACGTACGTGGTGCGGTCGGGCGTGCGGAAGAAAAGTGCAGCGTTGACGTCGACTGCATGCCCATAGATCGCTGCGATGTCCGCGGCGCTGCCGCCGGAACAGGAAAAGAGCACCGCCAGTAAGGCCGCGCTCAAAATTCTGCTCCCGTCGCGGATGCTCACGAGATAGTTATCGTCTTGGGCCGCTGAAGATTAATGTCGCCGTTCACGCCGGCCACACGTCCACGGTCGGAGAGTCTTCGATCACGGCGACGTGCGCGATCGCGGCGCCGGGGTAGGCGAGAATCCCATCCTCGAGTCCGATCACCCAGGATTCCGCCTGGACGCGGATCACCCCGTCACCGACCGGGCGACCCCACAAATCGCACAGGTCGGCCATGACGCCTCCCGCTGCGAGCGTATCGCCTGGCTTCACGCGATAGTCGAGGATGCCGGCAGCCGGTGGATACGGGCCATCCTCGCGGCGCAGGCGTTGGCGAGTTGCCGGACGCGGGAGCGCAGGCATGACCTCCGGCTCTCCGCCGAGCATCTGGGCCCAGCGCAACAGGTTGCGAAGCCCGATGATGGCTGCGCCCACGTTGCGCTCGTCGACGATGGTGTGCGGGCCGAGCTCGACCGTAAACGCCGGCAGCCGTAACTCTTGTAGCGCGGCGCCGGTGGTGGACCGATGCAGCTCTTTGGCGACGTATCCACCGACCCGGTATTCCATCACGACAGGAAATCCAAAAGCCGCGGTCATCTCGTCGAGCTGCTCGGAGAGCGCGACCGCCGCTGCTTTCTCGGACTCCTTGCGATAGAGCACGCGATCGCGGATGGAGAACGGCACCGAAAGGATCGAGGCGGTGTGCAGATCGACGTAATAGGAAGCCGAACCGCGGATCGCTTCGAGCAGGCGGGCAGTGAGCCGTTCGTAGACCGTCGGTTCGCGTGGCTCGCCTGTTTCGCGGCGCAATCCGGGAAAGGTGCGGTTGGGATCGCGGTCGTCATAGTACGGATGACGCCGATGGGTACGCAGACCCGATGGATTGAGCGTCGGCATCGCGACGATGGTGCCGCGCAGGTGCGCGCACAGCTCGGCCGTCAGCAGCCGGTGGATGACCGGAATGCCGCAGACCTCATTGCCATGGATGTTGGCCGTCAGCCACAAAACGGGGCCGTCTTCCTTACCCTGCGCCATGATGACGGCGAGCGAGTCACTCCCGCCCGTCGGCAGCGAGGGACCTTCGAAAGAACCGTAGGTTATCTGGCCGGGCTCGGCGTGGCAGGTGCCCACCGTTAGCGCGGTCCGCGGCACGGGTTTTAGGTTCCGATCCAGTGGACGATGGCGACTTGCTCGTCGTCGATCTCGACGGTCACCACCCCTGATGGAAATCGAATCTTCGTCGGACCGCTTTCATTGAGTGCGACCGATACCATCGAGCGCTCGATGCGCTCGCCCTGACGCGAGGTCTCGCGGATGATGAGCGTCCGCCCTGCATCTTCCACGCCCATGTAATCGTACACGACGCTTTCGAGAAAGGGGGTCGAGAGGCGAGAGGTCGTGCTATCGAGCGAATCCGTGCGGACGTTCTCTCGCTCTTGTTGGAGCTTGATGTCGATATGGACCTCGGCGAAGAGCCTGTCTCCGAGCGTCGCGCGGTGAGCGCCCGTCTTTGGAAACGCAAGCGTCGGCTCCCAGCGCGTCATGCCGCGGCCGCCGCTGCCCGCTGATTCCTGCTGACTGACTTCCGTTGTCCATCGCCTTGATCTGGGCACGCTGCATCCTCTGTTCTGCGTCAACGTATGCGGAAAGGTTGTAACCTTATCATCGGCATACATCTGACCTAACGGGAGAGACTCTTTGCCTTTCCAACCCTCGTCCCTGCGCAGCGGCATGCTCGGCCGTACCTTGCGCGCGATGCGTCACCGCAACTACCGCCTCTACTTCTCAGGACAGATCTTCTCGCTCATCGGCACGTGGATGCAGATCGTCGCGGTGGGCTGGCTGGTCGTGCGGATCACGAATTCCCCCCTGTTGCTCGGCGTCGTCACGGCGATGGAGACCTTGCCGTCGCTCTTCTTCTCGCTGCTCGCGGGAGCGGGCGCGGACTTGCTCGACAAGCGCCGCGTCGCGATCGTCACGCAAACCCTCATGGCGCTGCAGGCGCTGGCCTTGGGCCTGCTCGTCGTGTTCGGCCGGGCTACGTTTTGGAACATCTTCTGGTTGGCGCTTGCAGCTGGCGTCATCAACGCCTTCGACCTTCCCGTCCGGCAGTCGCTCATCTTCGACATCGTCGGCGCGGAAGATCTGCTCAACGCCTCGGCGCTGAACTCGGTGGTGTTCAACATCGCACGGATCATCGGGCCGGCGGTCGCGGCGCTCATCATCGAGCGCGCCGGCGAAGCCGCTAATTTTTTCGCCAATGCCGTGTCGTATGTTTTTGTCGTCGGGGCGCTCGTAGCGATGCGGACCGAGCCCCGGGAGGCCAAAGAGGGCGCGCACCTGGTGCTGTTTCGCCACGCGCTCGCCGGGGTCGCTTCCATCGCTCGCCATCCGCTGCTCTCGCGGCTCTTCGTGGCGCTCATCGTCTACAGCATTTTTGGCTTCAACTATGTCTTGCTGATGCCGGTGTACGTGCGGCTCGAGCTGCATCTCACGGCAGGGGCGCTCGGCCTGCTCCTCAGCAGTCTGGGCTTCGGAGCCTTGATGGGCTCCCTCGTGCTGGCCGGCCGCGGCAGCACGCGGTTGAGCACGCTCGTCGCGATGTCGTTTCTTTTTCCGGTGTCGGTGATCGCCTTTTCTCTAGCGCGGCAGCTACCCGTGGCGGTCGTGCTCGTGGCGCTGCTCGGCTTCACCATGGTGCAGTTCGTCGTGCGGCTGACGACGTTTTTGCAGACCGAATCCGGCGAGGAGATGCGCGGACGGGTGCTCGGGCTGTACAACATGCTTATGATGGGTCTTGCGCCATTCGGCGCGCTTCAGGCAGGGGCGCTTGCCCAGCGGTTCGGCGCGTCGCTTGCCCTCGGCATCGGCGCCGACATCTGCCTTATCGTATCGGCGTGGCTGTGGTTCGACCGGTTGCGACCGCGCCGGCGCGAACCTGCGCCCAAACCGGCTGCGAGCGCCGCGCGGTAGGAGTCAAGGACGCGGACGAGCTAGGCGGGCTGGGCCAGCGGCGCGAGCGCACGCTCGATGCGGTCAAAACCTTCGCGCAAGTGTTTCATGGACGCCGCATACGAGATGCGGATGTGATCGGGCGAGCCGAAGGCGCTGCCGGGCACGACCGCGACGCGCGCTTCTTCGAGCAGCGCCATGCTGAGATCTTCGCTTCCCGAAATCGTCCGGCCGGCGATGCTCTTGCCGAACAGCGCGCCCACCTTGGGGAAGACGTAGAACGCACCTTTGGGCTCGACTTCCAGCTCGAGCCCTGGAATGGAGCTCACGCGCGAGATCGCGTAGCGGCGGCGCTCGTCGAACTGCTCGCGCATCGACGCCACCGATTCTTGGGACCCGAGCAGCGCGGCCAGCCCGGCCTTCTGCGTCACGGACGAAGGCCCGGACGTGGAATGGCCTTGGAGCTCGGACATGGCCTTTGCAAGCTGGCGGTTCGATGCGGTGTAGCCGAGCCTCCAGCCCGTCATCGCGAAAGCTTTGGAGAAGCCGTTGACGGTGACAGTGCGCTCGCGCACGTCAGGTCCGAGCGCAGCCATGCTCACGGCCTCGGCACCGTCGTAGGTCAGTCGCTCGTAGATCTCGTCGCTGACGATCGTCAGATCGTGACGGGCGGCGATCTCCGCGAGCGCTAGGAGCTTTTCTCGTCCGTACACGATGCCCGTCGGGTTGCTCGGATTGGACAGGACAAGCGCTTTGGTCTTGGCGGTCACCGCGCCCTCGAGAGCCTCCGGCTCGAGCTCGAATCCGCTGCGCGCGTCGGTGGCCACGATGACCGGTGTGCCGCCCGCGATCTTGACCATTTCAGGGTAGCTGACCCAATAGGGGGCTTGGATGACCACCTCGTCACCGGGGTCGAGGAGCACCATGAACGTGTTGAAGAGCGACTGCTTCGCTCCGTTGGAGACGACGATCTCATCAGCCGCGTACTCCACGTGGTTTTCGCGCGAAAGCTTCTGGGCGATCGCCTCGCGCAGCTCGGCGATGCCGGCGGAGGCCGTATACTTTGTGAAGTTCGCAGCGATCGCTTGGAGCGCCCCGCTTTTTGCGGTGTCCGGCGTGTCCTGGTCAGGCTCGCCGACGCTGAGGTTGACGACGTCGACGCCTTGTGACAAGAGCTTTTTCGCCTTGCCGTCCATCGCCATCGTCGGCGAAGGCGACAGATTTTTTGCGCGCTGGTTGAGCATGCGCTTGATATTTTGCGGGGTGTTGATACGTCCTGCAAAGGCGCGGAATAAATCCGCGCGGGCCACACTTCCTAAATGGGCGGTAGCGGTTCGCCGAAGCGATACACTGCGCTGCGCACGCTGTCGCCGTTGAGCCTGATCACGCGAACGCCCGGCGGGCGGTCGTCTTTGCCGAAACGATCGGAATGCGGCTTGAATTGGAAAAATGTCGACGGCGCGCTCAAGTACTGCGCCCCATTTCGTCGCGTCTCGAAGACCTGGTGGATGTGACCGAAGAGCACCGCGCGGACTTGCGAGGACGTTTCCAAGATAGCGGCGAGCGCATTGGCATCGGCGATCGTCATCGTGTCGAGCCACGCCGACCCCACAGGCATGGGATTGTGGTGGACGACCACGATCGTCTGGGTACTGGGGTGCGCGGCAAGCGTCGAGCGCAGCCAGGCGCGCTGCGCGTCCCCAAGCTCGCCGCCATCCTCGCCTGGAACGGAGCTGTCCAAAAGCACGAACCGCCA
>JAJPHJ010000038.1 GCA_021325335.1 Pseudomonadota bacterium
CCGAGCGTCGCCGCCGAGGGTTTGGGCCAGGAGCACCAAGAGGTCGAAGATCTTGAGACGCTGCGCAAGATGTCGGACGCTACGCCGATCGTCTCCCTCGTGGAGTCAATCCTGCGCACGGCGACCGAGTACCGCGCAAGCGACATCCATTTAGAGCCGTACCATGATACCGTGCGCGTGCGCTTCCGTCTGGACGGCGTGCTCCAGGAGATCCGCAAGCTGCCCCGTCCGATCTATCCGGCCGTGGTTTCGCGCATCAAGATCATGGCGCGCATGGACATCACCATTCGCCACATCCCCCAAGACGGACGCGCCTCCATGCGCTACCTCAAGCGCGAGACCGACCTGCGTATCGCGTCGTTGCCGACCGTTAACGGCGAGAAGATCGTCATCCGGCTGCTCGAGAAGAACCCGGCCTTCAAAGACTTGCGGGCGATCGGATTTTCGGATGGAAATTACGAGCTGTTCGCGCCCCTCGTGAAGCGGCCGTACGGCATGATTTTGTGCTGCGGCCCGACGGGCAGCGGCAAGTCGACCACCCTTTTCGCCTGCCTTCAAGAGATCAACGACGGCCTGACCAATATCACGACGATCGAGGATCCGGTCGAATATCGCGTCGGCGGCGTCAATCAGGTCGAGATCAACGTCAAGCGCGGGCTCACCTTCGCATCGGTCCTGCGCTCGCTCTTGCGCCAAGACCCGGACGTGATCTACGTGGGCGAGATCCGGGACCGCGAAACTGCAGACCTCGCCGTCCGTGCCGCTCTCACGGGCCATCTCTTGCTTTCAACCTTGCACACGAACAGCGCCGTCCAAGCGATCACGCGACTCGTCGACATCGGCGTGGATCCGGCGCTCATCGGCTCGTCCCTCATCGGCGTCATCGGCCAGCGCTTGGTGCGCCAGATCTGCCCGCGCTGCTCCCACGAATACGAGGTGGCAGAAGATGAAGCCGTGCTCTTGCAAGAGCTGCTGCCGCTCGTGGCCCCGAACACGCTGCGCCGCGGCAAGGGTTGCCGCCACTGCCACGACACCGGGTACTACGGGCGCATGGGCGTGCACGAAGTGATCGCGGTGGACGACGGCTTGCGCCGGCTCATCGCGCGCGGCGCCGACTCGAACCAGCTGCTCGACTACGTGTCGGCCAAAGGTTTCAACGATCTGCGGGATGATGCGTTGCGTCGCCTGACCAACGGTGAAACCACCCTGCAAGAGGTCGTGCGCGTCACCATCTAGGGGCTGCGGTCGCCTGAAGCGTGTCAGCCGGATGATTTCGGCCGGCGTTCCCTAAACTGCCCGGTATGGACTCGGATCGCCGTTTTGGGTTCCGCACGCGGGCCTTGCACGCCGGCACGCCGCCGAACGCGGCCAGCGGTGCGACCACGCCGCCGGTCGAGCTATCGACGGGATTCGTCTTCGATTCCATCGCCCAAGCCAAAGAGCTGTTCTCGCTGCGAGCCTACGGCAATATGTACACCCGGATATCGAATCCGACGGTGGCCGCCTTTGAGGAGAAGATCGCAAATCTCGAAGGCGGTCTCGGCGCCGTCGCGACGGCCTCGGGGCAGGCAGCGCAGATGGTCGCGATCCTGAGCCTCGCGCAAAGCGGCGACCATCTGGTGGCGTCCTCGAACATCTATGGCGGCACCGTGACGCAGCTCAACGTCTCGCTGCGCCGGCTCGGCATCGAGACGACGTTCGTCACTGGGGGCACGCCAGCTGCGATGGCCGCAGCCGTCCGGCCCAACACCAAGGCGATGTTCGTCGAGACGATCGGCAATCCGTCGGTCACGGTCGCCGATCTCGGCGGTCTTGCCGAGGCCGCGCATGCGGCCGGCCTGCCTTTGATCGTGGACAACACCTTCGCCACGCCGTACTTGTGCAGACCGATCGAGCACGGCGCAGACATCGTGCTCCATTCGGCGACGAAATACTTATGCGGGCACGGCACGGTGGTCGCGGGAGTGCTCATTGAATCAGGCAAGTTCGGTTGGGGCCGCGGTAAACATCCGCTGCTGTCCGAGCCCAGTCCGAGCTACCACCACGTGCGCTTCTCGGACGCGTTTAGCGAGTACGCCTTCCTCACGCGCGCGCGGGCCGAAGTGATGCGGGATCTCGGGGCCTGCCTCTCGCCGATGAACGCCTGGCTACTGGTCCAAGGCGTGGAGACGCTCGCTGTGCGTATGGAGGCGCACGTTCGCAACGCGATGCAGATCGCACAGTTTCTCGAAGCGCACGAAGGCGCGACAGCGGTCAGCTATCCGGGCCTTGCCTCGAGCCCGCAACGCGATCTAGCTGCGCGTTATCTTCCGTTGGGCGCGGGAGGCATCGTGACGTTTCGGGTGGTCGGCGGCAGAAGTGCCGCGGAGCGCTTTATCGACGCCCTCGAGTTGTGGAGTCACGTCGCCAACATGGGCGATGCGAAGAGCCTCGTGCTCCATCCGGCGTCCACATCGCACTCGCAACTCAACGACGAGGAGCTCGCGGCGGCCGGCATCACGCCGGACATGATCCGGCTATCGGTAGGGCTTGAGGACGTCGAAGACCTCACCTGGGATCTGGAGCAAGGCCTGGGGGCTGCGAAAGCAGCATGATCGTCGAAACGCCCAGCGGCCGAGCCGATATCTTGGACAAAGCGAAGACGGTGGCAGTCGTCGGCGCGAGCGACAATCCGGCGCGGGCGAGCTATTTCGTGCTCCGCTACCTCAAAATGCACGGTTACGCGGTGTTTGCCGTGAACCCGAACCTGGAGCGCGTCGACGGTCAGAAATCGTACCCGGATCTGACCGCGCTCGTCAAGGAGCGCGGTATCCCGGACGTCGTGGACGTCTTTCGGCGTCCCGAAGCGTTGCCCGGATTGGTAGAAGAAGCGATAGCGTGCGGCGTCAAGACCCTTTGGCTCCAGTACGGCGTCGTCAACGCCGCGGCCATTCAGCGGGCCGACAGCGCAGGCTTGACGGTCGTGGCCGATCGCTGCATGAAAGTCGAGCACGCGCGCTTCGGCCGGGCTCTCTCATCCCAAGGGTTTGACTCAGGGATCATTTCGTCTCGCCGGCGACCGGTCGAGACTTAGCCTTTCGCGAGCTCTTCGAAAATCGCACGTTCGACTTCATCGCGATGCTCTTTGCCGTCGGCGAAAAGGTACTTCGGGGGAGTGAACACCACGCCGTCCACGCCGTGATCGCGGATTTCACCGATGGTGACGCTGACGAGGGCGCAGGGGAACGGCACCGTTAGCAGCTGCTCCTTCACGATCGCGGCATCGCCGCGCACGGCGAGAATCATGTCGTCGGCGAGGATCTCGAGCGCCACCTTGGTGTTGCCCCCGGCGACGTTGCGATGGGCGGTGCTGCGCGAGTCCAAGGCGAGGGCAAGGCGTCGCGGTCCCGCGGAAACGATCCAGCTGCAGAAGGCGGTCGAAGGGAGCCCTTCCGCCGACACGGTGGCCAATATCGTCCCGGTTCCGCGTCGGAGCGCGGTCTGCAAGGCGTTATTGAGTTCTTCCCGGGGCGGATGCTGCATGGCTACCTTGATTCGACCGAGACGGGGCTCATCGCTCCCGTTGTCGGTCGCGAGGATGCGCGCTATCGTACACGCGGCGCTTATGCCCGAACGACACGTTGGTGTAGATACGCGTCGTGTCGAGGCTTTCGTGTCCGAGCAGCTCCTGAATCGTCACGAGGTCCGCACCGTGCTCCAACAGATGGGTCGCAAAGGAATGTCGCAGCGTGTGCGGGCTCGCTTTGGCGGCGACACCGCTGACCTTTCGAATGCGATTGAATATCTCCCAAACGTGCCGGGTGCTGAGGCGCTTGCCGGCGTGGCTCAAGAAAAGCGCGTCCTCGCTGGAACGGGGGCGCATGCCGATGTACTTTCGCAACGCATCCGCCGTGGTGCGGTTGAAAACGACTTGGCGGGTTTTGTTGCCCTTGCCGGTGACCAACATCGTGCGCGTCGAGAGGTCAATGTCCGAGAGGTCGATCGACACCAGTTCCGCCCGCCGAATGCCGCTGCCGTAGAGAAGCTCCATCATGGCCTGATCGCGGACTCGTAGCCAAGGAGTTTTCCAGCCCGCGTTCGCGCGCAGCAGGCGCACCACGTCCGGTTCCTTGAGCACCTTCGGCAGCGAGCGGCGCCGCTTCGGCAGTTCGACGTCGTAGGAAGGGTCGTCCGTCCGCTTGCCCTCTTTGCGGAGGAATTTGTAAAAGGAGCGCAGCGCGGCGACTTTTCGGCGGACCGCCTGCGGCGCGTAGCCCCGGTTATTGATCAGCTCTTGCAGGAACCTAAGCACGTCAGATCTTGTGGCCGTGGCGAGCTGAGGCCACTCCTTGCCGTGCGGCGACACTTTTTTCGGCGCCTTTGCGAGGAAGGCTCCGAACACCTCAAGGTCGCCTGCGTATGCGGCGACGGACGCTGGGCTGCGATCCTTGGCTTGGAACACCCCCGCCCACTCGACGATGAGGGGGTCAGCCGGGAATACCGCTTTTTGCCTTGGCATTGGGAGCTCGGGCCAGCCCTTTCCGGCTTCTTCTGTTAGTTAACGAGAATCAGAGTTTCAGGATACCCGTTTACGGCGCAAAAGAACGACAACCCTCTATTCAACCGGCACTCCGAAAGGGGCGCACGCAGTTGTCAGCGGATTTTGCGCTTCTTCTACCGGACGATTAGGCGTTGGCTTGTGGATGCAATGAAACGCTTGACCCTAGGCGTTACTCAGGTGCGGAGAGGAGGGAAGAGACTAAGAGCAAGACTTCACGTGGAAGTGCAGCTAGGTGAAGGATCATCGGTCCAGTTGAGGTCGAAAATGTAACTGTTCGGCGACACCCTCATAAAGACCAATTCGCCGTAGAAGTTTCCCTTTTCAAAGACCGGCCCTGGTTCGTGATAGGGCGAGTGGTCATTAATCACACATACTTGCCAACCCCTGGTCTTGAATTCTTGTTCGTAGTAGTCCGTAATATCAGAGTGGGGAACTTTAGCTAGAAAGATAACACGAATTCCCGCAAAGTGTGGCTTATTGTAGGTCCCCATTGACCCCCGAACTTCGGTTGCAAAGGGCGGAGCCGGCATCGTCTTATAAAGACTAACCACAGCCTGCTCTCCCACCTCAGCTGCTGTCTTCTGCTTAAGGTATGCTCGAACAATCATAACGAGAAGAACACATAGGGCGACGATAAGAAGCCAACGTAAACTGGATCTTACTCGCATACTCGCTCCATGAGGATCGTGCCGGTCATGGGGCCGTGGCGGCGGGTCGGCTCGGCGCGCGCGAACCGCGGCATGAGAAGAAGCCAAAACCACATCCCGCGCGGCTCGCGGCGGAAGCGGCGCATGTCCACGAGCATGGACCGGTAGGTGACGAGACTCCACCCGAAGCGGGCATAGAAATCTGCCCCTTCTGCCGGTGCGAACTGATAGATAGCGGTCTTGGCGTCCATGACGCGCGACAAGCGGCGGCGCACCATGCGTAGCGCCATGGGAGCGATGATATCGGTCATCCAGTACCGGAAACTAGGCTCTCGGGCAAGGTCCGCAGCCACGTTTCCGGCTTGTTCAGGGGTGAGATATGCCATGAGCCCTTCCGTCAGAACAAGGCCCTTGGCGCCCCGTGCGTTGAGGGCGTCGAAAAGGCTACGACGGGCTTGCGCATCGGCGAGGTCGGCACCGATGCGCTCGAGCCTGCAACGGGGGACAGCCGTCGCAAGCTTCGCGGTCTTATAGGCGATCGTCTCCGGGTAATCGACCTCTATCCACAGCAAGTTCGGGGGCAGCTCCATCCGGTACGGCCGCGCATCCAAACCTGCCGCTAGATTGATGACAAAGTCAACACCTCGCTCCGCTATGCTCTCTGTGATGAGTTCGTCCATCACCGCCGAGCGAATGATGTTCGGTACGGCTAGCGCGACCCCGCCGCGCATCTTCGAGACGATCTCCTGGCCTCGAGGACCGGCCAACGCCCGCGCATACGGGTCATGGAAAAGCGCGTCGGGCCGCTCTGATTCCATCGCGCGGTAGTAGGCCACCCAACGAGCGGTGTCTGCTATGGAGATCTTGTCCAAGCGGCTCACGTCGGGCTCAAAACCTCTCGTCGTTGAGGACGTAGGGCGGGATCGGTATTTCCGGGGTGTCGCTTTCAATCGTGCCGCGCCGTAACGTGAGGGGCACAACGCCCGCCCACACGGACAGATGGAGATCTTCTTCATTGTCTTTGGGCGGCCCGGTGCGCACCTTGGCGGCTGCCTCTTCGATCTGCATCTCGAGCACCCGGGTCGCCGACAGCTCGATTTCGCTCGGGCCGCGAATCTCTGCCCAACGCCCCGGCATGACGCGCTCGCTGAAGAGGCGCATGGCCTCGGTCTTCTTCTGCAGATCTTTGATTTCGGTCGCCTTGCCGAACAGGACCGCGGAGCGGTAGTTCATGGAGGCGTTAAATGCCGAGCGCGCGAGCACGAGCCCGTCCAGCAACGTGACATTGACGCATACATCGGTGCCGGACGACAACGACTTGGTGAGACGGCTGGCAGTGGAACCGTGCATGATGATTCGATCGTCGTCTCTTGCGTACAGCATCGGGATGACGACCGGAAGCCCGTCTTCCACAATGCCTACCTGACAGACGAGCCCGGCGTCCAAAATCGCGTCGATCGTGGCCCGGTCGTAGCGGCCTTGGTCTGGTTGGCGGCGCACCTTCGTGCGCGCCGTGTTAGGAATGTTTTCCATGCGCGAGCAACCTACAGGCGAGAGGGTGACTCGATGAGCGTTCGTCCTGCGACCTCAGGCGGCCCGCTGGCTGAAAACGCGCGGATCGCCGTCATCGGCGAGCGCGGTGCGCCGCACGATCTTCTTCTGCTGGCCGAGGAGGTGGGCACGGAGCTGGCGCGTCGCAACGCGATCCTCATCTGCGGGGGCATGGGCGGCGTCATGGAAGCGGCCTCGCGCGGCTGCCGAAATGCCGGAGGCCTTGTCGTTGGGATCCTGCCCACGGAGAGCGCCCAAGACGCCAATCCCTATGTGAGCATACCGGTTGTCACAGGGATGGGCGAAGGACGCAACATCATTGTCGTTCGAAGCGCGCAAGCGGTGATCGCGATCGGCGGATCGTACGGAACGCTCTCCGAAATCGCGTTCGCGTTACGGCTAGAGATCCCGGTCATCGGTTTGCGGACGTGGGTCTTCTCTCGCGAACGGGGTGAATCGGATCGCATCGTAAGGGTCGCAGATGCAAAAGCGGCGGTCGAACGGGCGCTCTCAGCTAGAGGTTGAACTGAACGCCGAAGGCCGGGGTGCGTAGCGTGGACGGCCCCATGAGGGATCGCTCGCCGTAGAACAGCTCGAGGCGCTGCGCCAGATGTAAGTCGCCGTAGAGATCGAGCTTCGGCTGCTTGGGGTCGTACAGGCGCGCATCGATGCCGAACAGACCTGTCGGGCGGTAGATCGCTTGCGCTCCGAGATTTGAATACAGCACGCCGAACGAATATTGCAGCTGCGCCGAACGCTGCATGTTCACCAAGACGTTGTACGTGGTGTGATAGCCGAGGTCGTTCGCACCGACCGTGACATGGACCGGGAAACGCGGCAAGAGTTCGAGGTTGAGGTCACTCATCGGCCCCGGCGATCCGTTATTCCACGTCATGCGGACGTGCGCCGTCGCGAGATTGAGGCCGCCTGGCGCGCCTGCATGGAACCCTGCCGCCGGCAGCGGAGCGGGCACGGGACTTCCGCCGGGCGACCCTGTCGCGGGCTGCGTCGAAGACTGGGCCTGGGGCTGCGCTCCCGAAGCGGTGGAGAACGAACCCAAAATCGCGTTTGCCTTGGCGATCGCGCCGCTCAAGTTGTAGACGGCACCGCGGAGCTGGCCCTGCACTTGTGGATCTCCCGTGATGCTTTGGATATCCGACGTCACCTGTTTGAGCTTCTCGCTCGAATCGCGCAGATTGGCCGTAGCGCCGATGAGGTTCGTCTTCAGGCTCGGATCGCTTGCGATAGAGGTCACCGCCGCCATGGTCTTATTCAAATTGGCCGCCGTGGCCGCAAGGTTGTTCACGAGCGATGCGAACTGCGGGCCCTTGGTGACCATGAGCTGGCGCAGGCTCGTCGTCATCACGGTGACGTTGCGTCCGTTCTCGGCAAGGACGACTTGGAAGTTCGAGATGAGCTGGTTGACGCTGGCGACCGTCGTGTTGAGCTGCGCTCCAAGCATATAGAAGCTGCGGTTGACGTTGACGACGAGTGAATCCGTATGCGTCGCGACGTTGTTGAAGTGGTGGACCATGCCTGGAAGCTCGGCATTGACGAGCGCGAGAGTCTTGTCCAGGGAGCGCAAGCGGGCTTGACCCTCCGAGACAAGGTCCGCAATGGTGGGCGGCACGACGCCCTCTGGCTGTTCGCCCTCGGGCAAGATGCGCCGCGGCAACGGCACCGCCGAGCTGAGGTCCGGCGGCGGCGAGATCGTCAAAGTCGACTGGCCGGTCAAGGTGGTTGCCACCGTGAACAAGGAGCCGCGATACACGGTGGTGTCGCCGTGGATCGTGCAGACCACGCTCGCCGTCTGGTCCGGGAGTAAGCGGATCCTGTCGACCGTACCGATCTCCACACCGGCGAGCTGCACGGAAGAGCCTTCGAGCAATCCCGCGACGTTGCGGAAGTGCACCGCGATCTGATACGAGTTGCGGTTGAGCGAGAAGTTGCTGAGCAGCGACCACACGACGAAGATCCCGATGATCGTGGCGATGGCGAAGATGCCGACGCGAAAGGCGGTCGTCATGCTAAACGTTTCGCGGGCAAGATATTAGAGCGGGATGGGGCCAACTTCGCTGCCCTCCAGGAATTGTTGCACGATGGGGTTGCGCGAGTGCCGGAAGCTTTTTGCATCGCTCGCCTCGATGATCGATCCTTCGAAGAGCATGGCGATGTTGTCGGAGATAGCGTAGACCGACGGCAGGTCATGCATGACGACGATGCTCGTCGCATGAAGCCGCGACTGGATGTTCTTGATCGTCTCCGTGATGACGTTCGTCATGATCGGATCGAGGCCCGTCGTCGGTTCGTCGAAAAGGACAATTTGCGGGTCATTCACGATTGCGCGGGCGAATCCCACCCGCTTCTGCATGCCGCC
>JAJPHJ010000091.1 GCA_021325335.1 Pseudomonadota bacterium
CCCGTTTCGACGTACGTCGTTCCGTCGTCTTGGAGCGCAAAATCGGAGAAAAGGGTGTGGAACAGCGTGTCCGCATCGAGATCGATCGTGCGGTGCGACATCCCGGGCAGCGTGAGGGAGATGGTTGCGCCGGCTTCGGTGGTGGATATTGCCGCTGCGCGGTCCAGTGAAAACAGGCACGTGGAGATGGCGACGAGCGCCGTGAGGGTTGCGAGAGTCGACGCGCGCGCGCAGGTCACAGAAAAAGCACTTAGGGAAAACGCGAAGGCGGACCTTGAAGGCCCGCCTCATATTCACGCGCCGCTTCGGCGCAGTGTTACGATGCTTTCTGCTTCAGCGGTGGGAACAGGAGATCTTTTTCGTCTTTGCCGCTGATCACTTGCAGCGGTGTACGCGCCGGGCTGTGGGCCGCCGTGGTGCGCTCGCCGATGCGCATCGCGACGAGCAAAGCTAGGGATCCGGCCGCCGTCAGCGTGAGCGCGACGATTGGTCCCTGCATGTATACGATCAGCCCAAAAATGGCCAGGCCGGCGATGACTGCACTCCACATGTCAGTATGACGCGCGCCGTGCGAAGCCGTTACCGCGCGAGACCTTCGTCGCCAGGCCGGTTGCTTGTTTGTGACCGCGCTCATGGGCAAGGGGTGTGATACGGACACTGCCAAGTCATATGATCGCGCATGTTCGCTCGCATCTTGCCTATCTTGGGCGTCACGTTTATCGACATCCTCGGCTTCTCAATTTTGTTGCCGATCTTGCCGTATTTCGTCAAGACCTTCGGCGCCTCGGATTTTGTCGTCGGCTTGCTGTTCTCGACCTTTGCGGGCTGCCAATTCCTCGCGGGGCCGATCTGGGGGAACATCAGCGACCGCATCGGACGCAAGAAGGTCCTCATCGTCAGCCAGATCGGAGCAAGCATCGGATGGTACATGCTCGCCTTCGCGCATACCATCGGCGTGGTGTTCCTGGCGCGGATCATCGAAGGCGTGTCCGGCGGCAATCTGAGCGTCACGCAGGCGTACGTCGCCGACCTGGTCGAGCCCAAACAGCGCGGGCGGGCGTTTTCCTACGTGGGGGCGTCGTTCAGCGCGGGCATCGTGTTCGGTCCGGTCCTGGGCGGGGTACTGCTGGAGCGCTACGGCTTTGCAGCGCCCTTCCTGGCAGCCGCAACGCTCCAGGTGATCACCCTCATCGTCACGATCGTCATGCTGCCCGAGTCGCGCGGAGCGACCGAGAGCCAACCCGCAACCTTCGGGCAGATCCGTCTTTCGCTTGCCGATCCGAAGGTCGGCCCGGTGCTCTTGCAGATGTGGGCCTTCTCGCTTGCTCTCTACGCCTGGTTCGGCGTTTTTGCGCTTTTGATCAAGGCTGCGCTCGGGTTCACCGCGAGCCAGGCGAGCTTCTTCTTCGCCTCGTTCGGTTTGCTCAGCGTCATCTTGCAGCTGGGTCCAGGACCGCGGCTCATCGATCGCTCGGGAGACAGGCTCAGCAGCAACATCGGGATCGCGTGCGCGGTGGTCGCTTTCTTGCTCGTGCCGACCATCCACAGCCTCGCGACCATGATCCCAACCATGGTGCTCTTCGCCGTCGGCATGGCCGTCGCGCGTCCGGCGCTCTCTTCGATTTTGACGGCAGGCGCGCCGGAAAATCAGCGCGGCACGATTCTCGGCGTCAGCTCGGCGCTCGACAATCTGTCCGGCGTGACCATGCCGCCGCTCTCGACGGGACTGCTCGGCGCGTTCGGCACGCCTTGGGCCGGCGCCGTCTCAAGCTTCTTCTCGGTGATCGCCCTCGTGATGGGCATCTTCGCGCAACGCAAATCCGAGCCGGCGCTCGCCAAGACTCCGTTAGAGGCGGTCGCCAAATAACCTAGACTTTTTCCGGGACCTCGATGTAGTCTTCGTAGAGCAGCCCCTCGGCGATTTCCATCGACTCGCCGTAGAGGTTTTGCCCGATGGCGACGTCGGCGCACGACGAGCCGTTCTCCCGCTCGAGAGCGAGCAGTTGCGAAACGCTCTGCTTCGTCTCGTACGAGATCCAGGCATCGCAGCCGAGCTCGCCCGGCAGCACGCCTGAGGCGACTACGGTCTTGTAATCGGGAAGACTCACCCCCGCCAAGCGGTACGCGATCGCTTTGCGATACCAGTCGTAGCGTTCGCTCGAGGAGTACAGATCGAGCAGCGTGATGTTGGCTGAAAGGGTCGTGGTCTGTCCGCCGTAGGCCAAGGTCGAGGCGTGCTGCGCGGTGGCGAGCGCCGCATCCCACGCGGTCGTCGCGCTGTCGAGCGCCGCCTGGATCTTCGGCATGTCCTTGTCGCTGATGTCGCCTTTGGAAGTGTCGGCCGCGTTGAGCACTCCCAAGAACGCGGCGAGCTGCTTCACCGCGTCGCTTGCCATTGAGACGGCGGCGCGCGCCTCGTCCACGCTGCTCAAGATCTGGTCCGCGCTCTCGGTCAGATTCGCGGAAAGCTGCGGATAGTACGGAAGCAGCGCGCGCGTCTTGCCCGAAGGCGGACCGGTCGCGATCGAGTTCGCCATCTCCCGCAGCGGCACGAGGTTCTCGGAGGCAAGGCCTGGCGCGTTGCCGAGAACGTCTTGGCTCCTGTCGAGGGTGGCGTTGATATCTTTCGTGAGATGCTGCAAGCCGGCGATGGCTTTGCCCAGATTATTCGTTTTCGCCTTGGGCGAGCCCAGATTAGGGGTCGCGTTCGTCTGACCCTCGAGCGCGTTGAACAGCGACTCGATATCGTTGCGGGAATCCCGCGCGCGCTGAGTGGCCAAGCGAGCATCGGCTTGAGCCACGGCTTGGGCATGGGCCAAACGCGTGGCGAGGTCGCCGATGCTCAAGGCGTCGAGCGCGAGGGCGTTCGCAATTGCGCGCTCCTCAGAAGGCTGGGGCGCGCCCCGCTTGCGCATCGCAATGTCGATGTCGGTGTATTTGAGCGCGTTCTGCACTTCAGCGAGATGTGCGAGCGCGAGCGGGTTGTTCGGGGCCTTCTTGAGCGCGGTCTGCAACCGCGCCTGCGCGTACGAATAGCGACCTTCTTCTTGGTCGTGGATCGCATCCGCGATGATCGAGCTCGCGCTCGGTTTGTCGAGTTCCGGGTAACCCAAAAGATGGGCGATGCGATCTTGCGCTTCAGGATGGTCCTCCATCCACTTATCGCTCTTGCCTGGTTGCGGGCCGCTTGCATCGAGCTTGGCGAGGTCGGCCATCATGTCCACGTTGGACTCTGGGTCATAGCCCGCGCGCGACATGAGCAGCAATCCATATTGGTCGGCTTGCAGCTCGTCTTGGCGCGACAGTTTGTTCATGGCGAGGTCGCCGCCGTAGCCGCCGAACGCGTAGGCGATGGGCGAGAGGATGGAGAGCACGCCGATGAGGACCGCTAAGATGTCTCCTTTCTCGTTGAGTGTGATCACGTGGCGGCGCTCGACGTGACCCATCTCATGACCCAGCACGGCGGCGAGCTCGTCATCAGAACCGACGAAGTTGAGCAGCCCGAGATCCGCGTGGAGAAATCCGCCGGGCAGCGCGAACGCATTGATATCGCTGACGTCAAGCACCTCGAACCGGTAGTTGATGTCGGTGCGATAGCGGTTGGCCGCGAGCTTGCCTCCGATGCCGTTGACCCAGTTGGCGAGGAACGGATCCGTGGAGATGATGTTCTCCTCGTCGATCTGCTGGCTTTGGCCCTGGCCGATCGCGACCTCTTTCGCCGTCGTCATCGCGGCGGCTGGGGCAAGCGGAAGGACGAGGGTTGCGAGGAAGGCGCAGGTCAGGACGAAGGCGATGAGGCGCATCGGAGTTTCCTTGCTCGTGACGAGGGGTGCGTTCGGCAGGTTCGATAGCTGCGCAGCGCATCCCCGGTGTGGATGAAAATGTGCCGTCACGGCGAAACTGGCGCGGCGTATGAGCGATGCACGACAGGCCATCGAAGCGCTCTTCGACGAGCGCCGCACCTTCCCGCCGCCCGAATCATTCAGGGAACAGGCGCGCATGCGCGATCCTCAAGTGTACGCGCGGGCGGCGGCAGATTTCGAGCGATTCTGGGAAAACGAGGCGGCGCAACTCGATTGGTTCGAGCGCTGGCGCAAGACGCTCGTCTGGGATGCCACCTCAAAGGTTGCACGCTGGTTCGACGGCGGAAAGCTGAATGCGTCGCACAATTGTCTCGACCGCCACGTCAGCGCGGGTTATGGAAAGCAGATCGCCTTTTACTGGGAGGGCGAACCCGGCGACAGCGTCGTGCTCACGTATGCCGATCTGCTTCGGGAGACGTGCCGGCTGGCGAACGCGCTCAAGGAACTAGGCGTGCGGCGCGGCGACCGGGTCGGCATCTACATGGGCATGGTGCCTCAATTGGCGGTGGCGCTGCTCGCGTGCGCGCGCATCGGGGCCATCCACTCCGTCGTATTCGGCGGGTTCTCGGCCGAGAGCTTGCGCGACCGCATGAACGATGGCGAATGCCGAGCGCTCATCACGCAGGACCAAGCCTGGCGGCGCGGCGGTAAGATCCGGCTGAAGCAGATCGTGGACGAGGCGCTCGCCGGCGTTCCAACGATCGAGAAAGTGATCGTGTTGCGCCGCGTCGGTGACCCCGTCGATTTCAAAGCGGGGCGCGATGTCTGGTACCACGACATTGTGGACCGCCAGTCCGACGAATGCGAACCCGAGCGCATGGACGCAGAAGACGTGCTCTACATCCTTTACTCGAGCGGCACGACCGCCAAGCCTAAAGGCATCGTGCATACGACCGGCGGGTACATGACGGGCGTGAGCTCGACGCATCGCAACATCTTCGACATCAAGTGCGAGAGCGACGTCTATTGGTGCACGGCAGACATCGGCTGGGTCACGGGGCATTCGTACATCGTCTACGGACCCTTGGCGAACCGCACGACCAGCGTGCTCTACGAAGGGACGCCGGATTTTCCCGACAAGGACCGGTTCTGGGCGATCGTCGAGAAGTACAAGATCTCCGTGCTGTACACCGCGCCGACCGCTATCCGCACCTTCATGAAGTGGGGTCCCGAGTATCCGGCGCGCCACGACTTGTCGTCGCTACGACTGTTAGGTTCGGTCGGCGAGCCGATCAACCCCGAGGCATGGATCTGGTACCGCGAGCATATCGGGGGTGGTCGCTGCCCGGTCGTCGATACGTGGTGGCAAACCGAAACCGGTATGATCATGATCAGCCCGCTGCCGGGCATCACGGCGACGAAACCGGGATCTGCGACCTTGCCGTACCCGGCTGTCTTCGCGGATGTCGTCGATGAGAGCGGGGCCTCGGTGCCGCTCGGCAGCGGCGGCTATATCGTCATCACAAAACCGTGGCCTGCGATGCTGCGCACGCTATGGAAGTCGCACGATCGCTATCTGGACACGTATTGGAGCCGCTTCGCCAAGCCAGGCTATTACTTTCCCGCGGACGGCTGCAAGCGCGACCTGGATGGATATTACTGGCTGCTGGGCCGCGTCGACGACGTCATGAACGTCTCAGGCCATCGCATCTCAACGACGGAAGTGGAGAGCGCTTTCGTCGATCATCCTAAGGTCGCCGAAGCGGCCGTCGTCTCCAAGAAAGATGACATCACGGGCGAAGCGATCGCCTCTTTCGTCACGCTCAAAGGGGGCGGCATCGGCTCGCAAGCCGATGCGGACGAGTTGCGCAAGCACGTCGCTTCGAAGATCGGCGCGTTTGCGAAACCGAAATACATCACGTTCACGCCGGAGCTGCCAAAGACGCGTTCCGGGAAGATCATGCGCCGGCTCTTGCGCGACGTCATGGAGAACCGGCCGCTCGGAGACACGACGACGCTTGCAGACGCCACCGTCGTGAGGAATCTCGCCGAGGCGGCGAAGACCGCGGCGTCCGAGGACTGAGAGGCGAGCGCCTACGCGCCGGCTGCGCTCAAGACGAGGTCGGTGCCGAGGCCGGCCACAAAGCCTAGGAACACGCCGAAGGTGGCGAGTTCTGGAAATCCGATGCGCGAGCCGGCCTTTGTCATCTCCGAGATGACATAGATGATCGCGCCGGCCGCAAGCGTCAGAAACAGCACTGAGAGTACCGGCGACACGAAGTGGTAGCCGACTACCGTACCCAAGAACGTCGGCCCTCCCCCGATGAATCCGAGCCTGACGATCGTGCGCATGCCAGCGCCCCCCGCCGCTGCAAGTGGTGCGGCGATGCCGAACCCTTCGGTCATGTTGTGCAGCCCAAAGCCTATGATGAGCAGCAAGGCCAGTTGGATCGCGCCGGTCGCCGCGGACTGCCCGATCGCAAGACCCTCGCTGAAGTTGTGCAGTCCGATGCCGCCCGCGATCATCGTCGCCAGGCCTAGCGGTCCCGCGGCACCGTGCGTCGCTTTAGTGACGAACGAGCGCGAGAAAAATATGAGGCTGCACAGGCCGATGCCAAGCCCGGCGAGATAGATCGCGAGCAAGCCGAAGAATTGTCCGCGCGGAGCGCCGAGCGCCACGTCGTGCAAGGCGTTCTCGAGCGGATCGCTCGCCTGGCGTAAGATGTCGAAGAGCAGAAAGAACAGGATCCCGATCGCGATTGCGTTGAGGAACGCGATCGTCTTGCCGCTCAGGTTGCGCAGCGCGGCGAACGGCAACCCGAAGAAAATCGTCAATCCCGCGATGGCTCCGAGTATGTACACCGCAAGCGGCGCCATGGGAGGTCCGCCGCGGGGCGCCGCGCCCTCGCCGCTCTTCCCTCCGAGCGGCATGGCCATGGCATCCTGAGAGGACAGCGAGGCAAGCCGCTGCGGAGCGTTGTCGTACTGCACCGCCGTGATCAAGCCGCCCGGGCCGACCGCCCCGTTCATCATGTGGTCGAGCACATGGCAATGGAACATCCACGTTCCCGGTTTCGCATTCGCCACGAACGCGATGTCGCGCGTTTCTCCGGGCCCAATCGTCAGCGTGACCATGACCTGCCGGTTGGCGGGCGCGACCGGCTGGCCGTCCACGGCGATCACTTGGAAGCGATGGCCGTGGAGATGCATGGTATGGAATTCCGTGCCGCTGATGTTGATCTCTCGAATGCGTACGCGCTGTCCGCTGTGCACGACGAACGCCTTGGTGAGCGGATAGCTCTTGCCGTTGATGCTGAAATAATTCTCGGAATCGGATAAGATGCGCCACGACGACAGTAGCATCAAGTAGTCACGATCGAAATGCTCCGGCACCTTCGGTTCGACGACAACCGCGCCGTACAGCCCGCGATCGAGCTGGTTCAGGTCGTCGAAGTGCGTGTGGTAGATGTACGTGCCCGGGGAGTTCGCAGTGAACTCGTAGACGTATGACTGGCCGGGAGCGACTGCGTCTTGGCTGAAACCCGGAACGCCGTCCATGTCCGGATCGACTTCCAGGCCGTGCCAATGGATCGTGGTCGGCTCGGGAAGCCTGTTGACCAAGATGACGCGCACGCGGTCGCCTTGGCGGACATGAATCGTCGGACCGGGCACCGTTCCATCGTAGGTCCAGGCTTGTTGCACCACCCCAGGCGCCACAAGCCACGGCGCCACCTCCGCGTAGAGATAGTAGGTTTTCTCGCGGCCGGCAGCGACCGGCTGCATCGCAGGCAGCGCGTTGAAAGCGGCCTGTGCCTGTGCTTCCATGTGCTGCTGCCACGGGGCGCTTGTTAGGTTCGCGCGCTCCTGCGCGCTCAGCGTCAGCCCGGCTCTTGTTCCGTCGGCCAAAGCGACCGCAGTGCACATGAGCACAAGCCCAAGAGCGATCCCGTTCCGGAAAACTGCGCGAGCGAGTCGTTTCACTTGAGCGATCGCACCCTGCTCCGCTCGATCGCCTGCCGTTTGCCCGACGGCGCGACGAGAATGTCGCCAGCGAGCTGCGCGCTGATCGTATGTTCGCGGTCTCCGAGCGCGATCGTCACCAAGCCTGCGGCGCGCTCTCGCCGAATCGAGCGCACCGAAACGCCCGGACGCAAACCCACTTCCGAGAGAAAGCGCAAGAGTTCTGGGATGTCATGCTTGACTTCGAGGATGACTGCCTCGCTGCCGATTGGCAGGTCGATCAGCTCTATGGACCCGGCGTGTTTCCATAGCGTCCCGTCCGCGTGCGGGATCGGGTGGCCGTGCGGACACGTCGTCGGATGGTTGAGAAATTTCGCGAGGTGCTCTTCAACCGACGGCGAGATCGCATGCTCCAGACGGCAGGCCTCGTTGCCGGCGACCTCCCACGACATCCCGAAGCAATCGACGAGCAGTCTTTCCGCAAGACGCTGACGTCGCAAGATCACCGCCCCGATGCGCGCACCCTTCGAGGTGGGCACGACACCGTGGCGCCCCTCGTGGGTCACGTAACCGTCCGCATCAAGCCGCTTGAGCATCGACGAGACCGAAGCGGGCGAGATCACCAATTCTTGCGCGACGGCGGACGTCGAAACCGGTTCTTCGCCGTCGTACAGCCGCACGATCGATTTGAGATACATCTCGACGTTCGGGCTGATCTCCGGGGCTTCGGCCTCGGGCGAGGGCGGGAACTTGAGAGCGGAGTTGTTCATCGGTGGCCTCCACGGCGGGGAATTAGGCTCACCTTATTCGGTAGTTAGACGAGTCCATGCTGCAGCGTGAGGATCTCCACAAGATAGACGTCGCAAGGGCGTTTCGGGTTGACTTGGGTCACACAGCGGGACGCAGGTTAGCACCGCGCAATCCTGGCAATACTTTAGTCGTTGAAGTCTATGCGGAGGTAACCACGCATATAGATGAAGCGCAAAATTCTGGTCGGTGTATTGATCGCCGCATTTTTCATGGCGTTTGCACCAGCACGGCAAGCCGTCGCCGATGGCGCCGCGAGCACGCGGAACATCTTGCTCGGCATCGGAGCGGCTGCCGGCACGCTCATTATCATCAACCACAACAAGCAAGTCCACGAGAAGTATGCTCAGGATGCTGCGACCCAGGCCGCGCTCGCGAATCAGCGCGACAACGCCCAGGCAGCATATAAGGCGGAGCTCAAGGCGTATCAAAATCAAGTCGCGGTGACGGACAACCTCAAGAGGGAAGTCGCCCTCAAAGACAAGGTCATCGCAGACCAAAGCTCGGTCATCAAGCAGCAAAAGACCCAGTTAGCGCAGATGGGCGTGTCAGCACAACCCGTGGCCATCGCTCCCGTGCGCGCGCCCGCGTCGAATACCGCACGCGCATCTCGGTCAGTCGCCTCTGGGCCTTCGAGCGAGATGGTCTCGTACGGCTGGGGCACGCTCTAGATGAGGAAGACATCGGTGTTCGCAGCCATCGCGGCAGCCGCGATGGTTGCGATGTACGGTTGCGGTAATGGGAGCGGCGGCAGCTCGGAGACCAAAGTCGCCGATCAGGTGACGCGTGCGATATACGACAACGACGCCAATGGCGTAACCCAAAACTTCACGAGCGACCTTGCGTCGCAGGTCACTCGCGCTAGCGTGGGCACGCTATCGGACAAGATGCATGCGCTTGGCGCCTATCAAGGACTCACCGAGACGGCGACGGATATCCCGGCGCGGCGCTATACCTTCGATGCGAAGTTCGACAAGGGTGACATGACCGTCGGGATGCGTCTCGATGTGGACGGAAAGATCGCCGCGTATCGCATCGTCCCCGGGGTCCCGCGCTAGCTGGAACTACATGGGAAAATGGAGCGGGCGCGAATTCATTCGCGCCCTTTTCTTAGGCGCAATGTAGCGGCCACGTACTCGTCAAGACGTGCTAGCCACGACTGCTTGGCCTCTTCGGGTGCAAAGGACATCCTGAAGCTGTTGCGGGCCAGCGCGATGACCTCATCAGCGCTGAGCCCGCTCTTCACGGCGTTTTCGTACTCGTCGAGGAGGCTTGCGCCGAAAAAAGCGGGGTCGTCGCTGCTCAGCGTCACGTTGAGACCACGTCGCAAGAATGCTCCCAAGGGATGCTCTTCTTCTGCACCGACCGCTCCTGTCACGCGATTGCTCGTCGGACAGCTGTCGATTCCCACACCCCGACGGGCGACCAACTCTAAGACCCTCTCGTCACCCATTGCGGCAACGCCGTGACCGATGCGCTCTGCATCCAAAAGTTCGATCGCGTCGCGGACAGACTGGCTTCCGGCCGCCTCGCCCGCGTGCACCGTTCTGCGCAGCCCCAGCCGCTTCGCCCTCTCGAACACCCTTTGGAAATCGCGTGCGGGAAAATTGCGCTCGTCGCCGCCAAGCCCGATCCCTATGACGCCATCTGGGGCACACTGCCGGGCCAGATCGATGTCTGCCAGAGCACTATCTTCGCCCAGATTGCGGACGAGATCCAACAAGAGCAGGCTTGAGATTCCTTTTTCCTTCGCTGCTGCTTGCATGGCATCGGAAATGGCGAGCAAGATGCCGTGCAAGTCCGCATCTTTATGGAAGTGCCGGATCGTGGCGGGAGAAAAGAACAGCTCTACGTGCAAAACGCCCCGATCTGAGCTCCCGCTGAGATATTCCGTGGCTATTTCCCCGAAGTCTTCGGGTTCTCGAAGCGTCTTGACCACGGCGAGAAAGGACCGTAAGAACGATGCAAAATCGCTGCAGGCAAACATGGACCCAAGATCGTCCGGTAATGCAACGCCCCGCCTCCGCGCGATACGTTCGTACGTCTGCGGCGTGATCGTGCCTTCGAGGTGGACGTGCAGCTCGGCTTTGGGCAATCCCTCAAGCCAAGCACGGCGGTGGTTCAACGAGCGGCAAACCGTCGCAGATACTCGAGAGTCTGACGATCGATCGTGTCGTCGGTCCGAACGCGATCTTCCAAATTCTCACGGTGCATGAACGCGACCAGCGCGGAGCGTGCCTGTTCGTCATAGATCGCAGGCGAAGGAATTGCCTTTATTCTTGCCAGCAAGCCAGCGAGTTCTGCGCCGAGAGTCGGCGTGATCGTGAATATCTACTCCGGCAAGGGCTTGAAGAAGTACAGTTTGTGAAGCTCGAGCAGCCGCGCCAGTTCCTCGATCGGGTCCGGATGATCGTCGACCCGTAGGTCGACATATCGATCGTTGAATCCGGCATAACCGCCACCGGGCTTGGCGATGTAGAGCGCCGCAGATTGCTTCCCGCGCTTATCGCCTCCAGCGGCTTGAGCCGCGCGCAGCGCTGCGATCAGCCGATCCGCCAATCGACCGGTCGCCCTTCGCCACGTATCTGCCATGTCGCGGACGACATCGGGACCTGCCAGGATATTGCCCTGCGCGGCATAGTTGTCGCCCGCGAGTCCGCCCGCCCACTCCACGCAACCGCTTCCCGTGTAGGTCGCCGAGCGCCCCTTCGCATCGACGATGCCGATTTGCCGTTGGTCGGCATTCGCGTCGCTTGAGATGAGCAGATCGATGACATCGGCGGGAGGATGGCCTGCTTGAAGAAGTTCCAAGCCGCGCGGGCCGTACGTTGTGTTCGCCCACGCCTGCGTCGCAATCGCACCGACACTTCCCATAACCCATGGTACCGCAGATCCAACCGCCAAGAATTTCGATTGAACGGCGACGCCGAGCTCGTTCTCAGCGTCATCGAATGCTGCAATGGAAAACGTCGCAGGGTGCATTGTAGTGCCAGAGGTACGGTGCGTTGACCCGGCTAACCTACGAAACGCGGGGTGGAGCAGTCCGGTAGCTCGTCGGGCTCATAACCCGAAGGTCGGTGGTTCAAATCCATCCCCCGCAAATTTCCTGACCGTTCATGTTTTGAGCGTGCTAGATCGATCTTGGGCCAACGCCGCCGCCGCCGCAGATGAGCGCTCGTCAATCACCATCCGGCGCACGCCCGCGGGATACTTGCCCCCCGGCCGTTTTGATGCCGACTCCTGACAAATCACAGCCAAATACTCGAAATTAACCCAGGTTCCAGGATAAGATACGGCACGTCGTATCATGACCGCGGGTTCGAGCTGTTTCCATGTTTTGAACACGACACCGTCCCAGAGATCTAAGACGAGCGCTCGGTCAATGATGCCCAGCTTTACGAATGATCCCATGAGTTCAAAGAAGTTCCCCACCTCGCGCACGGCCTCCACTTCGGCAGGGAGAACGTCAGCCGCGAGTTTGCTCCGGCCGACCGGGTCGGCGATGAGTTTCGGAATTTCTTCTCCAACAAAGCGTCGATCGCGGTGAAATCTCTCGGATTCAAGCATTTGCTGCATTCCGATGAGGGCTGCGATTTGGTTGCTCGAACGCATATGGCGCAGTTGCGCGAGCGCTGCAACTGCCGTCGCCGCGATTACGACAAATGTACCGATTGATGCGGCGGTGCTCAAGGCCTCGATTGACATTTGTACCGCGAAGACGCCTTCCCAAGCTCAATAACTTTTTCCTAGTAGGATGAAAGACGAGGCAACGCTCGAGGAAGAGTAAGAAAGTGCGCGGCCAGCTTCAGCGTCTTCGCTGATCCGCGCGCGCGCCCAGCGCGACGCCAAAGGCCGTTCCTAATGCGAGCCCCAGCGGTATATGGTGAGAAGCCGCACCGATTGCGGTGCCTACTCCCGCACCGAGAGCGATAAAGAGGCCGAGGCGTGAGGAATCCCGCATTAGGGAACCCGAGCCTTCTTCAGCATTATGCTGAGGGAGAAGGCGAGGGCGTTGGTGTCGCGGAGATCAGTTCCCACCAGTACGTGAACCCCGGCGCCAAACCGAACGTGCCGGAGGCGCCGGGGAAATCCACCACAAGCCCATTGACGCTCGACGCCTGTTCTTGATCCAAGAGCGTGTTCGTCGTGCCGTTGATTGTTTCGAGATAAAACGTCACGTTGCTCGTGTTCGTCCCTGACGCAAGGGTGAACGACATCACGGGGAACGCATTGAAATTGAATGCAATGTTCGTCCCGAGCGAAACCCAAAAGATGGCCTTGCTGCCTGACAAGTCGACGGAATCGGGCAGTATCACCGCGTCTGCGCGACGTCGAAACGCGAGCGGTAATGGTGCGCTGTTCGGCTGCGAGCTATAGCTTGTCAGCACAAGCATCGTTCCACCGCCGGCCGTATTGTTCGGCGCGATAAAGTCGCCGCTGAAACCACCAAACGGCGGCAGGTTGACCTGCGTGCCACCAGCCGGCACGGGCAACGCCGTCATGGCGAATTTTGCAGAACGAGGCGTCGGGCTCGATGAAACGCTTGCCGTGGTCCCGTAGTTGCACGCACCTAAGGCAAGCACGCCGCAGGCGAAGGCAGCGGCCAGCACTGTTTTTGCCGTGGCAGCAAGGGAAAAATTTTTCGCTCTGCTCGGGTGGCGCATCGCTCCGCGAGTTCATGCTCGCGATGGCGATTTCCCGTCGAATCAACGTTTCGCTGCCACCAAGGACAAGTTCTGAACGCGCGCCAAGCGCGTAATGATGGCATCCTTGAAGCGTGAGGGATGGTACGGCCTGACGATTGTATGCTCGGCATGCGCGGCGCTCGCGTGCGGCTGTGCCCAAGTCCACTACGTCCCAGTGTGCTCGGAACACGGGGGCGTCGCTTCCTCGCACGTGACCGACAAGGACGACAAATTTGCGACTTGGGACTACGTGTGCAAGGACGGAACCGCACAGCGACCGGTACAAGTAGAGGATGCCAACGGCAAGTTCCAACTCGAAGTCCCCTCGGACCGCTAGGAGCTTCGGTGGCAGACCTCAATCCGCAAGCCAAACAGATGGCCGACGAGTCCATGGTGCGCGGTCTACGAGCTCAGGCCGCGGCCATCTGGCCGCAAGAGGTCGAGCTCTTTCGCCGCTATCGCCTACCCGATCGACCGGCTATCCTGGATGCGGGTTGTGGAACCGGCGAGGGGAGCTCGCGACTCGCACACTTGTACCCCGAGGCGCGCGTTCTAGGGGTCGACATCATTGACGCGCACCTGCAACTCGCTCGAAACCGCTATGCCGAACTCGCTTCCCGGCTCGCGTTCGAACACCGCAGCATTTTCGAACTAGAGCTACCCGCTAGCTCTTTCGATCTCGTCGTCTGCCGGCACGTCATCCACTCGATCCCGCGCGCCGATGCAGTCTTGACGGAACTTGCCCGAGTCACCAAATCCGGCGGTTACCTCCACGTGATCGCCGAAGACTACGGCATGCTCCACTTCCAAAGCGGAGGCCTGGACTTGCGTGAATTCTGGTGCAATGCGCCGGCCAGCTTCGCTCGCAAAACGAACACCGATCTGTTCGTCGGCCGCAACACTTTTGCGATGCTGCTCGCCCTCGGCCTGTCCAATGTCACGGTGGATTACGTCGTCGTCGACCCGACGCGCGTACCGCGCGAGACCATGGCGAGCATTTTCGAAGCCTGGCGCGACGGATATGCGGAATCGATCGGCGAGCTGACCGACTACTCAGAGGATGCGGCACGCGCCCATTTTGATCAGATGATCGCGATCGTGAAAGACCCGGGCAGCTATGCGGTGTGGTTCGTCCCTGTCCTGAGCGGCCAGAGATCGTAACCACATTCGAGGGACCAATACCGCCGGGCCAGGAATCGGCAGCCCGCGCTTCGTAGCGGCCCATAGACAGGGTGGTGGAGTCCGCCCGGCGACGCCGCCGAACAGCCTTCGGCCGATGACTCCTGACGAAGCCTAATCGCTCGCAGGAGGTTTTTTTATGCTCGCGCTCGGCCATATCGGGTCTCTCGAGAACGTCTGGTTGCTGGCGGCGATCTGGATGGCGCTCGCGTTTTTCGGCGCGTTGCTCGCTATCCGGTTCCGGATCTCGGCCGCGCTCATCGAGATCATCCTCGGCATCCTCGCAGGCAATTTTATCGCGCTTGCGACCAACACATGGATCGATTTCGTCGCGGGATTCGGCAGCATCATGCTCACCTTTCTCGCAGGCGCCGAGATCAACCCGAGCGTGCTGCGCCGCCAATGGCGACCCGCCTTCCTGATCGGCGCGGTCTCATTCGCCTTTCCCTTCGCAGCAGCGTTCGCATTCGCGCTCTTCGTCGGGCACTGGTCGCTCGACGCCGCCAAGGTCGCCGGAGTAGCCATGTCGACCACCTCGGTGGCGGTCGTCTACGCCGTCATGCTGGAGTCGGGCCTCGCAGGAAAAGAGTTCGGTCAGCTCATCCTGGCTGCGTGCTTCGTCACCGACCTCGGCACCGTGCTGGCACTGGGGCTGCTCTTCGCCGACTACAACGGCTGGCTCGTGCTCTTCGTCGCAGCTTCCTTCGTGGCGGCTTTCGCGCTGCCCAGGCTGCTACCGGTTGCCTTCCTCAAGCTTGGCGATCGGGTCAGCGAGCCCGGATCTCGGCTGCTCTTCGCAATCATCTTTCTCTTAGCGGGTCTGGCGACGCTCGCAAAGAGCGAGGGCGTCTTGCCGGCCTACATCCTGGGGTTCGTCTCAGCCGGATTTCTCCTCTCACACATCGAGCTTGCGCGCAAGCTGCGGACGACGACGATGAGCCTGCTCACGCCCTTCTACTTCATCAAAGCCGGCACATACGTGTCGATCCTGCAGGTCATCGCCGGCATCAAGATGATCGCAGCGCTCTTCTTCGTCAAGGTGATCGCGAAATTTGTGGGCATCTGGCCGGCGACACGACGGTTCCAATATACCGCGACGGACGCTACCTACCTTACGCTCATGATGGCAACGGGCCTCACCTTCGGGACCATCTCAAGCTTGTATGGCCTGGGCCATCACTACGTTGACCAGCTCCAGTACAGCGTGCTCGTCACGGTGGTGATCGCGACGGCTATTATCCCAACGCTCATTGCCCAGGTCCACTTTCCGCCGACGCAAGAGGTCCTCGAAGCGGAGTCCGGTGGTCTCGAAGAGGTCGAGGTCGCCGTTCGCGGAGCATGAGTAACGAGCTGGCAGCCGAACTGCGCTTGCAACGCGACCGGCTGCGCATGGAGCTCGAGCGGCTGCGCAGTGCGGTCGAATCGCTGCGGTCTCAGCGTGCGGACGAATCAGAGATCGGTGCCACCGTTGGCTTCACGTTAGCTGATCAAGAGCGTGCATTCGACGACGCGCGAGAGCACAACGCAGAGCTGGCCGAACGACATGCACGGCTCGTCGCCGAGGAACGGGCACTACGAGAGCGTATCGCCGAGGTGCAAAAACGGTATGGACGGTGAAATCGAAGCGCTGCGGCACGAGATCGCCGACTTGCGCCGCCTCGTCGACCAGGCGCGCGACGAACTCTACGCGCTCCACGTCGAGTACGCAGCGCATCATTTCCGCACGCAGGCGATCATGCGAGCGGCGAGCATCGAGGCGCTGCACCGGTCGGGGGCTGAAGCGGAGACTGCCGCAATCTCGCACCGTTGCCGGCGCCTCGAGGCGACCATCGCCGCGCATCGTTCGTTCTTAGCCGCGCTGGAGTCAGATTCACCCTAGTGCGACGTTTGTTCCGCGAGCGCGATTTTTTGGCGTACTTCGTGGCGCGCCAGAGCTCGGTGCTTGCTTTTTCTATCGAGAGCACGGCCATCGGCTGGCAGATCTTCGCGCTGCGACATCGCCCCTTCGATCTCGGTCTTGTCGGCCTTACCTTGTTCCTGCCTCAGTTGCTCCTTGCGTTACCGGCTGGATTGCTCGCTGACCGTTTTGACAGGCGGCTAATCTGCCTTGTCATGGCCGTCGCAGAAATCTTGGCGATGTGCCTCTTCATCGGGTTATCCGTCGTGGGTTCGCACTCTGTTGCTGCGTATTTCGCAGCAGTGGCAGTCATCGGTGTCGCGCACGCTTTAGGAGATCCTGCGACGCGAACGCTGCTCGTCAACGTCGTCGAGGCAGAGCACTATCCGAGAGCCATCGCCCTCTCGCAATCGGTCGCACAGCTTCTGAGCATCGCAGGCCCCGCGCTCGGCGGCGCCCTCATCGCGCTCGGCCCCCCGATCGCGTTCGCGGGAGCCGCCGCGGCGTATGCGGTAGCCGGCGTCGGGTTTGCGAGCCTCCCCAGGCGCTCACCCGAAAGGCGGGTGGAGGAACCGCTCATGCGATCCGCCTCCACGGGGATCCGCTTTATCTTCTCCAAGAAGGTCGTCTTGGGCGCGATCTCGCTCGACCTCTTCGCAGTCCTCTTTGGGGGCGCGACGGCGCTCCTGCCGGTCTATGCGGTGAGCATACTTCAGGTCGGGCCACTAGGATTTGGAGCATTGCGTGCCGCTCCCGCGGTAGGCGCCGCCCTCGTCGCGGTCTACCTCTCACGAAGGCCGATCGAACGCCACGCCGGGTCCGCCTTGCTGTGGTGCGTTGCGGGCTTCGGTGTGGCGACCATCCTTTTCGGACTTTCAAAGGTCTTCATCGTCTCGTTCTTGGCGCTTGCATGCACCGGCGGGTTTGACATGGTGAGCATGGTCATCCGCGGCGTGCTCGTGCAGCTGGGAACGCCCGACGCGCTGCGTGGACGGGTGAGCGCGGTCGAGAACGTCTTCCTTGGAGCGAGCAACGAGTTGGGCGCTTTTGAGTCGGGCGCTGTGGCGGCGCTGCTCGGTACGGAAGCTTCGGTTGTCCTCGGCGGGGTTGCGACGCTCGCCGTCGTCGGCCTGTCGAGTTGGTTGTTCCCCGACTTGCGTCGCTACGATCGCTTGCTGCCGATGGCGGCCGCCTCAATTGCAGAGGCCCAGCGGGGCGAGCTATCCAAAGCGTCGCGCGATCTATCATGACCCTATCGCGTTCTCAGTTCTTCTCCGTCCTCACAGCGCTTGGCGCAGCGCCGATCTCCCATCATTCCAAACCGCCATGGGATCCGCTTCCCACGCCCACTGCCCATTCGAGAGCTCTCGTGCTCTCCGGGGCGGGGGCGCGCGGCTCGTACGAAGCAGGGGCTCTCAAGTGGCTGTTCCGCGAGACCGACCAGGGTGGTCCTCCATTCGACGTCATCTGCGGATCGTCAGCAGGCGCAATCAACGCCGCGTTTGCCGCCTTGGGAACCTCGGCAGCGATCGCGCAAATCGAGACGTTGTGGAAGAATATGCCCCAGGCCAACGTCGTCCGCCTCGAGCCCCCGGTGCAAGATCTCGTCGATGCGGGTATTGAGTTGCAAGAAGCTGCCCGGCACGGATTTCCCGCCAATCTCGTGCATTTCAACCGCGCGCGCACGTTCCTCGACGCGGCGGGGCCGCCGGAAGAGATCGCAAAGCTCGGCGGCGCGGCGAGCGATGCGGGCGTGCGCGCGCTCGTGCAGCGTTACCCGTATGACATCGGCGGGTTGAAGTCGAGCCTGCTCATCTCTGCCACGAACATCACGCGCATGGCGTCAGACGCGTTCTACCGTTTTGCCGGACCCGACGCGGACGGCGCGCGACGGCGTTTCCTTGATCGGGTAGAACCCCGCCCGCGGCTGGCGAGCGCCGCCGACGCGCCGGCGCTCTTGCCGCAGCTTCCGCTCCATCACGCGCTGACGCAGGATAACGTCGAGGACGCCATCGTCGCCTCCGCCTCGATGCCGGGCATTTTCAAACCCGTCGCGGTGCGTCATGCGGAAACCGGAGAAACAGCTCTCTACGTGGACGGCGGCGTCGTGAACAATCTTTCGGTCAGCTTGGCGGCGGACGCCGGCGCGACCGACATCACGATCTTGACGGGCACCGCAGCAGGGGAATTGCCAAAAAACCAAGCGACGCTCCCCGGTGTCCTGCAAGAAGCGTACGCCCTCATGCACGAGCAGATTCTTCAGGACGACATCGCTCTGGCTATCGCAAAAAATCTCGTGCAAAGAGAGCGTGACCCGGCCGATCTCAACCCCACGGTGCGGCGCTACATCAAGTCGCTGCAAGCCACGGCGTGGAGACCGCTGACGCTGCGGATCATCCGCCCGAAAACCCCGCTTGCGGTGATGACCATGGGGTTCAATCACCAAGCCGACATCGAGGCGGCGTTCGCCCAGGGCTACCTCGATGCGCAGGCACCTTCTTTATACAGCATGGCCTAGCGGTTCTTCGCTTTCCAGGCATCACCCGAGCGGCGTAGCAGCGCCGGCACATTGCCGATGTTCCAGCGTGCGAAGTACTTTCCACTATCGAGCTCGGTCGAGCGCCGCAGACGTTCGACATCGGTCCAGCGGAGTGGCATCGACACGGGCGCGCCTTTGCGCGCGCGCACGGTGAACGGCATCACGACCGTTTTGCCGCGCCCGACTTGGGCCCAATCCATGTAGACCTTACCGCGTCCACGCTTGGCGATCGCGCGCTCGAGCGTGACCAGCTTGGGCAGCTGCTCCTGGACGGCGAGCGCGACTTCGTTCGTCAACTCACGGCCGCGATCGTAGGTCATCGATCCCTTCGTCCAGACGAAGACATGAAGGCCAGACCCGCCGGTCGTCTTCACCACCGGGCGCAGACGTTTTGCTTGCAGGACCTCGCGCACGGCGAGCGCCACCGTCGCGAGCGTGCCGAGCGTGCATCCGTCACCTCGATCGAGGTCGAACAAGATGAAATCGGGATGATCCAAAGAGCCGACCCGTGACATCCAGACATGCAGCGCGATCGATGCGAGGTTCGCAACGTACGCGAGCGTGGCTTCGTCGTTGCACAGCAGGTAGCGCACCTGCGCGCGCTTGCCACCGCCGGCGAGCGTTACGGTCTTCACCCAATCCGGCAGCCCGGCCGGAGCGTTCTTTTCAAAAAATCCAGGTTTGGCGATGCCGCCAGGGTAGCGCTCTAAGCTCAGCGGTCTTTGCTTGAGGTACGGGAGAATCCACCGAGACACGGCTCGATAGTACGCGACTAGGTCGCCCTTGGTATAGCCCTCGCCGGGGAAGAGCACACGATCGGGATTGGTGAGCGAAACCTTGTGAGCCCCGATCGCGATCGTGTTTGCGATCTTGCTCATCGCTCGGCCTGCAGTTCTTGTTGTGCACCCATGCTACGCGGCGCGACTTAGCCGCGCCGCGAGCGGGTACCCGCCGATTAGCTTTGGGCAGCTGGTTGATGCGAAGGACGCCGGACGGCAAGGTTGAGCAGCGCCATGACGACTGCAGCCGCGAGCGCGATCCAGCCTGCGTCTTGCGTCCAAATCGTGCTGATCCCGAGCAGCCCGTCAAGCGAGAGCGGGCCGGGGCCCGACAGGGCCAGGAGGATCATGCCCGAGATGTAGGCGAGCGGCAGCTCTGCGCCGTTCTTCGTGGTGAAGAATCCGTGGCCGGCATGCACCGTGAAGATGGCGACGAGCATGACGAGGACCACGAGCGCCGGCCCGATCGGACCGCCGAGACCAAGAGCGGTCAGTAAGCCGCCTCCGAATTCGCCAAGTCCCGCCAAGAGCGCGAAGAGCGTTCCGGGCCGGAAGCCGAGCGATTCAAAAAAACCGCCGGTGCCTTTGATCCCGTATCCGCCGAACGAGCCGAAGAGCTTTTGCGCTCCGTGGGCCGCCATGCCGAGGCCCAGCACGAGGCGGGCGATGAGAATTGCGATGACCATAGATGCTTCTCCTAAGACAAAGGATTACTGTTACTTTTGGCATCTTAGTTACTTTTCGTTACTAAGTAGGGAAAGGTTATCACCAAGAAGAAGTGTTTGTCAAGAGGGGTTATGAAAGCGAATACCCGGCAGCGGGCCTCCCTAAGCGGCTTTTGTCCCCGCTACCATAGTGCTGTGGAGCTCATCGGGCGGCGGTGGACCGGCGCTATTATCCGCGCGCTCATGGCTGGACGGAGCAGATTTAACGAGATCGCGACGCAGGTGCCCGGAATGTCCGGGCGGCTGCTATCCGAGCGGCTTCGCGAACTCGAGGAGCACGGTATCGTGGCGCGCGCAGTCGATGCCGGACCGCCCGTGAAGATCGAATACGCTTTGACCAAGTCCGGGACGGAGCTCGATGCGACGGTGCGAGCTCTCGCCGGCTGGGCGGAGCGGTGGATGCCGCTGGACGGCCGCGCCAGCCCGCGACGGCGCAAGCGCGGTTAGCGTACCCGACCGGAGGGGACCTTCAGGCGGTTGGCATAGCACGTAGCCATGTACTACATGAACTCTGAGTACATGCTGTTCGTCATCCCTGGTCTTCTGCTCGCTCTGTGGGCGCAGGCCTTGGTCAAGGGAACGTTCGCGCGCTACGCGCGAGTGCCGACGTCTACCGGTGTCACGGGAGCGCAAGTCGCGCAGCTCTTGATGGAGCGAAACGGCCTGCGTCTTGGGGTCAACAGCGTGCGCGGCTCCTTGACGGATTTCTACAACCCCTCAAACAAATCGATCAATCTCTCGCAGACCTCGGTGCAAGGATCGGTGGCATCGGTCGCCGTGGTCGCGCACGAAATGGGTCACGCCGTCCAAGATGCGCAAGGCTACGTGCCGATGCGCCTGCGCGGTGCGATGGTTCCCGCGGTCAGTCTCGGCTCGTGGGTCGGCCCCTTGCTTTTTGTTGTCGGATGGATGCTTTCCAACATGAACCTCGTGTGGGTAGGCATCATCTTCTTCGCCGCAGCCGTCATATTCTCGATCCTGACGCTGCCTGTCGAACTCGATGCGAGCAATCGCGCCATGCAGATGCTCACCACAAACGGCGTGCTCGTCAGCTCCCAGGAAGTCACAGGCGCGAGGAAAGTGCTCAATGCCGCCGCATTCACATACGTCGCCGCGGCGGCGCAATCGCTGCTCACGCTGCTGTATTACCTGAGCCTCGTGAGCGGCAGGCGCCGCTAAACCCAAACAGGGGGAAGCCATGATCGCGCAACTGAAGCAGAACTGGTGGATTCTCACGCTGCGGGGGGCTTTGGCCGTGCTCTTCGGCATACTCGCCTTCGCGTGGCCGGTCGCCACGGCGTTCGCCTTCGTTTTCATCCTCGCGGCGTTCGCCTTCATCGAAGGGATCTTCGCGTTGATCGGCGCCTTCGGTTGGGGACTGCCGGCCACGCAGCGCTTCCTTCTCATCCTCATGGGTTTGCTCGGACTCGCGGTCGGCGTGTGCGCCGTGCTCTATCCTGGCATCCTAGCGGTCACCCTCGTGTTCGTCGTCGCTTGGTGGGCGATTGTCACGGGCTTGATCCAGCTCGTCGTCGCGGTGGAGATGCGCAAGGTCATCCCCAACGACTGGCTGCTCGTGCTCGGCGGCATCGTCTCCGTGTTGTTCGGCGTGCTGCTCATCTGGCGACCTTTCGCCGGCGTGCTCACGCTTGCATATCTGTTCGGGTTCTATGCGCTGCTCTACGGGATCATGCTGCTCGGCCTGAGCTTCCGCCTGAGAAGCCTAGCGACCGCGCCTAGCCCGTAGGAAGACGTGCGTGAGCGAACCGTCGTTCACGGTCCACCATGATCCGCTGGGCAGCTTCGAAATCTTCGGGGTGCTCATCCAGATTTTTTTCGTGCTCGGATGCGCATGGCTCATCATTGGCCATCGCTACCTCTTGGAAGGAGAGGACATGGAACGACCCGTGAACAGGATCGCGCAACTGTACGGCTACGCCGTCTGTCTCATCGCCGTGATCATCTTTCTTGTGACCGTGCGATCGATCGCAAGCGCACTCATCACCTTGAGCGACCCGCTCGCGCAAACGTCGCCCTACGGTCAGTCTTTGGAGACCTTTGAGGCGTACAAGGCGACGATCAACGCCCCCAACGCTGCCTTTGTTACCCCGGTCGTGGCCCCAGGAGTCGGTAAAACGACGCCCAGCGATGCCGTGCTGCGACAGCGCTATGAAGCGCTGAAAGCGGATCGGATCGCCTCCAACACCTATCAGGCGAGGAGCGATCTCACCCTCAACGGCCTTATGCTCGCCATCGCCATCGTCTTGTTCGTGCTGCATTGGCGCTGGTTGCGGACACTCAGCGTTTCGTAACGGGACTCACCCGCGGCCGACCAGAATCCACGGCGGGTGAGGACGGCTCTCGAAGCGACCCTGCCGCGCGACTGCTATCTGTCGCCCGATTTTTTTGCGCTCGAGCGCGAGCGCATTTTCTTTCGCGAATGGTTCTGCGCGGGGCGCTGCGAGCAGCTGCCGGCGCCTGGAGACTATGTCGTCGTCGAGATCGGCGGCCAAGAGACCCTCGTGGTACGGACGCAAGCAGGCGAGCTGCGGGCCTTCGACAACCTGTGCCGCCATCGGGGCTGTCGCCTCGTGCTCGATCCGGTAGGAGCAGGCACGTTCACGGGCGCGATCCGCTGTCCGTACCATTCGTGGACCTACACGCTCGATGGCGCCTTGCGCACGGCGCCGTACTTGGGCGAGCAGGACGCGTTCTACAAAGACGAGTTCTCCCTCCATACCGTTGCCCTTGACAGCTGGGGCGGTTTTTTCTTCTTGAACCTCGCTTCCGGGGATGCCCGGCCTCCGACGCTTGTCGATCAGCTCGGACCGATTCCGGAACGTCTGCGCCGCTATCCGCTGGCCGAGCTGCGTTCGGCGCGCCGCGTCGTCTACGACGTTGCAGCGAATTGGAAGGTCATCTTAGAGAACTACAACGAGTGCTACCACTGCGGCGGCGTGCATCCCGAGTTGTGCGAGATCGTGCCAGCGTTCAAAAAAGGTGGTGGCGCCGAGCTTGACTGGGACCGCGGTATTCCGCACAAAGACGGCGCACATACGTTCACGTTCAGCGGAAAGACCGACCGCGCGCCGTTCCCTGGGCTCGACGACGACGAGAAGACCCGGCACAAAGGCGAGCTCATCTATCCGAACTTCATGTTGAGTCTTGCGGCCGATCACGCCGCAGCATTTACGCTGTGGCCTCGCTCGGCGCAGCACACAAAAATCGTGTGTGACTTCTTGTTCCATCCCTCTGAGATGGCCAAGCCTCAATTCGATCCCTCCGACGCGGTGGAATTTTGGGATCTCGTCAATCGCCAAGACTGGCGCATCTGCGAAGGGGTGCAGCGCGGCATGACTTCCCGCAATTTCCGGTCCGGGTTTTACGCGCCGATGGAAAGCTTGAGCCTCGACATCCGGCGATACATCCGCGAGCGCATCGGCCCGCTCGACGCGCACTGTACGTAGGCGCGTCCCACGCGTGCGCACCGACTTCGAACACATCGTCCTCGGGCTCGGGGGCCTCGGCAGCGGCGCTGCTTACTGGCTCTCGCGGCGCGCCGGCGCAGCCGTACTGGGGCTCGAGCAATTCGAGCTTGGACACGTGCGCGGGGAATCACAGGACCACTCGCGCATCATCCGCCTGTCGTATCACCGGCCTGACTATGTCGCGCTTGCGAAACGAGCGTACGACGCATGGGCCACGTTGGAAGACGACGCGGGGGAACAGCTCGTGCTGCGCACGGGTGGTCTCGATCTCGGTCCACGCAAGAGTGCCATTCCGCTTGAGACCTATATGGACAGCATGACCGCGTGCGGCGTTCCCTTCGAACATCTGGATGCGGCGCAGATCATGCGCCGCTGGCCGCCTTTCCGGCTCGATGACTCGATCCATGGCGTCTATCAAGAACAGGGCGGCATCGCGATGGCCGCGCGCGCCAACGCCGCGCACCAGCGCATGGCGCGCGAACATGGGGCGACGCTGCGCGAGCGCGCCGGCGTGAGCTTGGTGCGCGAGGTCGGGGGCGAGTTCGAGGTGTTGGCCGGTGAGACGCCCTATCGTTGCCGCACGCTCGTCATCACCGCGGGTCCGTGGTCGAACGAACCGCTCTCGCACTTCGGCCTGCGCCTGCCGCTGGAAGTCACCAAGGAGCAAGTGACCTATTTCGCGCCATCGGATCTCGCGCCGTTCGAACCGAGCCGTTTTCCGGTGTGGATCTGGATGGACGATCCAAGCTTTTACGGATTCCCCGTCTTCGGTGAGACGGCTGTCAAAGTGGCACAGGACGCAGGCGGTAAAGCCGTCGATCCCGATACCCGCGGTTTTGAACCCGACCTCGAGAACCTGGGCCGGGTGTGTTCCTTCTTGGAACGGTATCTGCCGGGAGCGCTCGGACCGCAGCTCTACACGAAGACGTGTCTGTACACGTTGCCTCCTGACCGCGACTTCATCCTTGATACGCTGCCCGGACATTCGAGGGCCGCGGTCGCCATCGGCGCCGGTCACGCGTTCAAATTCGCATCGGTGATCGGCAAGACTTTGACTGAGCTCGTCATGGACGGGCGCACGGATGCCGATATCTCAGGGTTTCGCCTCAACCGCCCGATTCTCGCGCAAGCGGACCCGCCGAAGACGTACATGGTATGATCGAAGCTCCCGTCCTCAAGCGCAGCCTCGGGCTGGCCGACGTCGCGCTGTTCTTCGTCGTGGCCGCTTCGAATCTCCAATGGGTAGCAGCGGCAGCCTCGACCGGCCCGAGCTCGCTTCTGATCTGGTTTCTCGGTTGCGCGTGCATGTTCGTGCCGCTATCGCTCGTCGTCGTCTTCCTCTCGGCTCGCCATCCCAATGAGGGAGGCCTGTACGTCTGGAGCAAGCTCGCGTTCGGGCCGTTTGCCGGTTTTTTGTCGGGCTGGACGTACTGGACCTCGAACCTTCCCTATTTCCCAGCCTTGCTGTATTTCATGGCCGGCAACGCGTTATATTTCTGGGGTGGCAGCTCTGGGGCGCTTTCCGGCTCACCGATCTATTTCATCGTCGTCGCGATCGCCGGGCTCGCCGTCGCGACCATTCTCAACGTCTTCGGCCTCGACATCGAAAAATGGTTGAACAACGTCGGCGCTGCGAGCAGGTGGATCGCGACGCTCGTGCTCATCGCGCTGGGCCTACTCGCCTGGCGCGCGTTTGGTTTCGCCACACCGATCACGCTTTCGACCTTGCGACCGAGCGCGCACGTCACCGACCTCGTGTTCTGGTCGACGATCGCGTTTGCATGGACGGGACCCGAGGCGGTGTCGTTCATGGGCGGTGAGATCAAAAACCCGCGCCGGACGATCGGCCGCGCGCTGGCCCTGGCCGCCCCTGCCGTCGCCGTCATCTACATCGGCGGCACCGCCGCCGTGCTCGCCACGCTGAAACCGTCGGACACAAATGCGCTCTACGGCGTCATGCAATCGATCAGCGTCGGGGCAGGACGGTTCGGCTGGAATCTCCTCGCTCCGGTCGCCACCCTTCTCGTCGTCATCAGCTGCCTCGCGAGCGCCGGCGCCTGGCTCGGCGCGGTCGCGCGGCTCCCGTTCGTCGCCGGCTTGGATCAATATCTCCCGAAGAGTTTTGGCCGGATGCACCCACGCTGGGGCTCGCCGGTAACGGCGCTCGTCACGCAAGCAGTCGTCGCGGCGCTCTTCATCTTCTTGGGCCAGGGCGGAACGTCGGTGCGTGGCGCGTATACCGTCTTGGTGAGCATGACCGTCATCAGCGCTCTGCTCCCGTTCTTATTGCTGTTCGCGTCCGGCATCGCGCTTAGCGGTGGCCCGCGTCGAGCGGAGGACATCCGGATCTGGGGAGGTCGCGGCACGATCATCCTCGCAAGCCTTGTAGGATTTTTGACAACGCTTGGCTCCATCGTCCTCACCTTCATCCCGCCTGCGAGCGAGCCCAACAAACCGCTCGCGATCGCGAAGATCTTGGGCTTGACCGCCGTCATGGTTGGAACCGGAGTTCTCTTCTACGCCGCCGGCGCGCGCAGGCGCAAGCGCATCCTTGCGGCGGAGCAGTCGATCGCATGACGCCCCGGTTCGGCATTTGCCGCCAATTCGGCCCGGCCGTGCTGACGCTCACTGCATTCTTTCTCTTGTGCGGATGCAGCAAGGTGACCACGACCACCGGGCGGGGCGAGGTCGCATCCGATCGAGCTACCATCCCAGGGGTGGTGCGCTATGCGATTCCCAACGATCTCAACTCGTTGAACCCCGTCATCGGCGGCCTTGCCTACGAGAACGCCATCGAATCCGCGGTGTTCGACGGGCTCGTGAAACTCGACGATCAGGAACGGCTCGTGCCCGACCTCGCGACCCAAATTCCCTCGCGTGCCAACGGCGGCATCAGCGCGGACGGGAAGACGATCACGTATCACTTGCGCCGGGGGGTCAGGTGGCAAGACGGCGCACCTTTCACGTCCGCTGATGTCCTCTTCACGGTTGCGAAGATCAAGGACCCCGCGGTCAACGCTCCCAACAGCGGTCCCTACACGCATATCGCGAGCGTGGCCGCGGCGGACAAGTACACGGTGGTCGTCCATCTGCGAGCGCCGTGGGCGCCTGCTATCGGTCAGCTCTTCTGCAACGGTGAGAACGGTTCGATCATCCCAAGACACTTGCTCGAGGGGTCGACCGACTTCAACCACGATCCTTTCGGCGTTCACCCGGTCGGCACCGGACCGCTGCGGCTGACGCGCTGGGATCGCGGCGCGCAGATCGTGCTCATGGCGAACGCGGGCTATTTCGGTGGCGCCCCTAAGGTCCGCTCAGTCGTGGTGCCGATCATCCCCGATGCGAACACGAGGCTCACGACCCTAACTTCGCACGGCCTCGATTTCGCTCACCTCGGAAACCCGGCCGAGGTGGCTTCGCTACGGAGCACGCCCGGGCTGCGCGTGTTGCTCGTGAAGAACTACGCGCTGACCTTTGTGGAGTTCAACGTGACGCGAGCCCCGTTGAATGCGGCGCCCGTCCGGCGCGCGCTCGCAATGGCGCTCGACCGCCCGCGGCTGACGTCGCGGACTTTTGTCGGCACGGCGATCCCTGCCGACTCGTTCATACCACCCTTCTCCTGGGCGTATGACGCTGACAACGGGTCGCCGCCGTTCGACGTCAGCGGGGCCAATCGCATGCTCGACGCGGCCGGCTGGCATCTCGGAGACGACGGCGTCCGCCGCAACGGGGGCCGCCAGCTCGCTTTCGACATTCTCACCGTCACGGGTTCGGCCACCGGAGCCGCGATGGCCGAGCAGCTACAGCAGGCATGGCGAGCTATCGGCGCCGATGTGAGCGTGCGCTCGGAACCGCTCAACGTGCTGCGTAGCCCGACCGGACTGCTTGTCACGGGCCAGTTCGATGCTGCGCTGCTCTCCTTCATCTTCGATCCCGATCCAGACCGCTCGCAAAACGTCGGAAGCCAATTCATCGGCGCGCGAGGATTCAACGATATGCGCTACGTGAACCCTCGCTCGGATGCCTTGGGCGCTGCAGCGGTCGCGGTGTACGATCACGCGCAGCGCAAACCGCTCTACGCAAAGCTGCAGCGTCTTTGGAACGCCGATCTGCCGATCATCCCCCTTGCGTGGGCCGATGACATCGACGTCATCAACGCGGATTTCCGCGGGTTCCGCCCGGAACCCATCAACTCCGACTTCTGGAACGTGGTGCAATGGCAGATCTGAGCGCGTCGCGTCGCCGCGCGGGCCCGCGCGCTTTGTACGACCTGCCGATCGTGGGTTCGTGCGCGTTCCATCCTTCGCGGCCCGTAGTTGCTTATACGGTGACGCGACTCGACGAAGAGAACAACGCCTATAGGGGCGTCTTGAAGATCATCGACCTGGACACGCACGAAAGCGTTGCGCTGACGGACGGCGGCGCCCGCGATCAGCTACCGCAGTGGTCCGCGGATGGGACCACGATCTACTTCGCAAGCGATCGCACCGGCGGCATGCAACTCTGGCAGATCAGCGCGGCAGGCGGCGATCCCAAGCCGCTGCCCTCGCTTCCCGGTAATGTTTCGGAGTTGGCGGTGTCGTCAGACGGAGCACGCATCGCAGCCGTAGCGACTCCGACGAAGGGCAAAGAACTGGTCGAGCGCCAGGGTTGGCGACGGATCACGCGCATCCGCTATCGAGCGGATGGGTCCAACTACCTCGACGACTGGCCCCAAGTGTTCGTCATCGACCTTGTCACGCGCGCGATCGTGCAGGTGACCGATGGCAGCGGCTTTGTTGCCGGCGTTGCGTGGAGTAAAGACGGACGGCGCCTTGCGTTTTGCGGCGATCACGGAGCCGATGCCGATTCGCTGTGGCGGCGCGAGCTTTGGACTGCATCGGCCGACGACGGGTTCAAGGCCGTGCAGATCTTGCGTTTTCCGACGGCGATCGAAGCTCCGGCGTGGTCTCCCGATGGGAAGCGCATCGCGTTTTGCGGTCTGGCGGAAGAAAGCGGCGGTGGCGGCTCGCACAATGTGCGCGCGTTCGTCACCGATCCCTTGGGCGAGGACGTCGCCTGCTGGACCACTGATGAGGAATGGACGTGCGGCAACTTTGTGCTCACGGACGTCGGCGCCGCAGGCAGCTTGCTGCCTCCCGTATGGATGGCACCGGACGCGTTCGCCGTGCTGGGTTCAAGCCATGGTGCGGCGAGAGTCTTTCGCGTGTGCGCCGACAGACCAGCCGAGGCGTTGACGCCGCAGGACGCTTCCGTTACTCACTTCGCGTGCGAGCCTGACGGTGCAGTGGTCTGCTGCGCCTCGGACCAGACGACGCCTCCAGAGTTGTATCGGTGCTCGAACGGCCGGGCCTCGCAGGTGACTTGGGAAACGAAGGCTTGGTCCGAGCGCATCAAAGCGAGAAAGCCCGAGCCGTGTCGCGTTCGCAGCGATCGGTGGGAGATCGAGGCTTGGCACTTGCAAGGATCGAGCGATGCGCCTCGACCATGCATTCTTGCCATTCATGGAGGCCCGCATTTCGCATACGGCTACGCCTTTGTATACCATTTCGTCGCGCTCGCCGAGGCAGGCTTCGATGTCGTGTTTTGCAACCCGCGAGGCAGCCAGAGCTACGGGGAGCGCTTCGCTCGCGCGATCGCCGGTGATTGGGCCCGGCCGGCGTTCGAGGATTGCATGGCTGCGCTCGACGCCGCTATCGCAACCGGCAGGATCGATGCCTCCAGGCTCGGCGTCACCGGAGGAAGCTACGGGGGCTACCTAACCGTTTGGGCCGTGGCGCACTCCGATCGGTTTGCGGCGGCGGTAGCCTTGCGCCCCGCGACTAGTCTCCAAAGCCTGTGGGGCACTTCAGAAGTCGGACGGATGCTCGCCGAGGATTTCGGCGGTTCGCCTGACGCGGCGCGGGAGATCTACGATCGCGACTCCCCGCTCACCCACGCGCAGGCCATACGAACGCCGTTGCTCATCGTCTACGGCAGCCAGGACTGGCGCACGCCTGCAGAGCAGTCCGAGCAGCTCTTGACCGCCTTGCTGCATCGGGGAGCCATGGTGGAAGGATTGCATTTTCCGAATGCCGACCACAATCTCTCGCGAAACGGCGCGCCGCGCCAACGTATCGCGCACGAGGAAGCGATCCTCGAGTGGTTCGAACGCTTTTTGATGTAGGACGCGCAAATCTATTTGCGGGCGTTTACGAGGGCAGCGCGGTGAGATCGCGCTGCATTTGCGCGACGAGGTCGCCCGCACTCGAGAAGCGCTGCTGCTCCCGGAGAAAACGCCAGTGCGAGAGCGCGATCTGCTCCCCATAGATGCTGCCCGAGAATTGAGCAAGATACGTCTCGAGGACGGTGTCGTTTCCACCAAAGGTGGGCTTGTCGCCGATACTGGTCAACGACGGGTAGGCCTGACCCGCAAGCTTCGCACGCGTCACGTAGACGCCCGGCGCCGGGATGAGCTTGTCCTCGGCGATCCGTAGGTTCGCAGTGGGAAAACCGAGCTCGTGGCCGCGGCCGTCACCCGTCGTGACGGTGCCCCGCACCGTGAAGGGTGAGCCGAGCAGCACGTCGGCTTCCTCGAATTGTTTGTCCGTGACGAGCGAGCGGATCTTCGAACTCGAAACCTTTTCGCCGTTGCGCTCGATGAGCGGAGCGGCCTCGAACGCGCACCCCCGTGCGGACAATACGCGCCGCGCGAGCTCCACGTCGCCCTCCGCGCCTTTGCCGAAGCGCCACTCCGGTCCAACGATGAGCGCTTTAGTTCGTAGCCGGTCCAAGAGCACGTCGCTCAGGAACGCGGGCGCCGTGATGCTCGCGATGCGCTCGTCGAAGGGCAACAAGAACAAGAGGTCAAGCCCACAGCCGGCGAGCAGGTTGATCTTCTCTTCGAGCGTCGTCAAGCATTTCGGAGCGGCCTCCGGGCGCAAGAACCGCTGCGGATGCGCCTCGAAGGTCAGCGCGCCAGCACGGGTCGAGCGATCGCGCCGCGCGACGAGTTTTGCAAGCACCTCACGGTGTCCAATATGGACGCCGTCGAAAACCCCGATCGTCAGCAGGAGATCGGCGTCTGCTTCATAGTTTTCAATGGAGCGGACGATGCGCATCGCGGCACGTCCGTTCGCGAACGCGGCCTTAGGTGCCTTGCCCGTGCGCGGCGACGACGCGCGTCGGCGCGAGCATCGCTTGGTCATCCCGTCGGATAAGCACGCCCGTACCCAGAAGTGTGCCGTCGTGCGTCGCGAGCACGTCGTCGCTCAGCGCATCCGGCGCTTCGTGAGGCCGTCGCCCTTCGAGCATTTCGAGCACGACCTCGTTGCCAGCGCAAAAGCGTCGTGCGCCAACGGCGTCGAGTTCGTAGCGCCGCTGCGACAATACGCGCAGCGGATCGAGCAGACACGCCTTCAGCGAGCGTGCGATGTCGGCCGGCGTCATGCTTTCGCTAAGCTCGAACGGACCCGAGGCCACGCGGAGCAGCGCGCCCATGCGCGCCGGCATCTCGAGCTGTTTTCCAAGATCCTCGCACAGAACGCGCACGTACGTGCCAGCGTCGCAGCGGACGAAGAGGCGTGCGCTTCGACCGTCGGTCTCATTCGGCAGGATGCATAGCTCCCAGACCGTGATGGCACGCTGCGCGCGAGGCACGACTGCCCCAGCGCGAGCTGCTCGATAGAGCGGCGAACCCGAAACTTTCACGGCTGAGTACATCGGCGGCAACTGCAACTGCGGTCCGCGGAGCGCCGCGATGGCACTGGGAAGCTGGCGGCGCCAATCCTGTCCGACCGTCGCCCTCGCGACCACCTGGCCTGCGCCGTCACCCGTATCGGTCTGCTCGCCGACGACGAGTTCGAACACGTAGCTCTTGCTCGAATCGGTGATGAGGGGAAGCAGTCGAGTCGCCTTGCCGACAGCGAGGACCAGAACGCCGCACGCGCGAGGATCGAGCGTCCCCCAATGGCCGACGGAAGCGCCGCCGGCGAGCCTCTTCACCCAATTGCCGAACGCCGCCGAGCTCGGCCCCGGTGGTTTGAAGGCGTTGAGGAAGCCGAAAGGCGCGCTCAACCCCGAGCGCGTTCCGCTTCCATCTCCGCGCGCACCGCTGTCAGCATGCGATCGAGCGCGTCGGCAAGCGGCCCGGCAAGCGTCGCCCCTGCCGCGCGAAAATGTCCGCCGCCGCCAAGTGCTCGCGCGGCCTCCATGACGTTGACGCGCCCGCGCGATCGCAAGCTCAAACGGTAAGAACCGTCGGGTGATTCTTTGAGCAGTGCCGCGACTTCGCAATGATCGACGGCGCGCAACGCCCCGACCACGTCTTCGAGATCCTCGTGGCTGGCGCCAAACGACTCAAGCAGCTTTTGGCTCACGGTGGAATAGCAGATGCCATCGTCGGTGAGCACGAAATCATCGAGCACGCGACCGAGGATCTTTTGGCCTGAGAAGCTGCGGGTTTGGTACAGTTGCTCCGTGATCACGTCCTTGTCAGCGCCAAGGTCCTGGAGGGTCGCTGCGACGCGCAGCGTGCTTGGGGTCGCGTTGCTGTACAGGAAGCAACCGGTGTCAGATATGATCGCCGTGAGCAGGCACGTGGCGATGTCCTCGGTGACGGTCTGGCGCAATCCGCCGATGAGGTTGAGGACCAAGATCCCCGTAGCTGCCTCCGCTTCGAGCACGTAGTTCCAGCGCCCGAAGCGCTTGTTGCCCAAGTGATGGTCGATGTTGATGATCTGGGCCCGCGGTACCGCGGCGAGCGCATCGTCTGCGCGCGCCCGATCGCTCATGTCCATGAAGACGTATAGCGCAGATGGATCGATGCCCTCAAACGTCCGTTGCGTCTTGTCGGCGTCGGGGAGGAAGCGCAGGTTTCTCGGCACTTCATCGTCGAGAAAGTAATGCACGGTCTTGCCCATGGCCTTGAGCGCCAGTCCTAGCGCAAAGCCGCTGCCCAGCACGTCGCCGTCAGGTTTCTCGTGCGCGCACATGACGAAATGCCGATGCTCGCGCAGGGCCTCGAGCACGAACTGAGGCCGGGCGTCGTCTCGGTGGTCTTCAGGAACCGTGGTTTTTGTGGGCATCCTGCTGCCGCACCTCGTCGATCATAGTCGTCACGCGGACCCCGCGTTCGATGGACGTATCACGGATGAAGGTGAGCGAAGGAGTATGACGGGTCTGCAGCCGTTTGCCGAGTTCGGCGCTCAAAAATCCCGCAGCCGATTGCAGGCCTCGCATGGTCTGGCGCGCCTCGCGCTCGTCGCCCAGCGGGCTTGCATAGACGCGCGCCGTGCGCAGATCCGGGCTCACCTGCGCCCCCGTCAGGGTGACGAAGCCGACCCGAGGATCTTTGAGCTGTTCGTGCACGATCTCGCTCAGCTCCCGGACAATCTCGTGTTCGATCCGCTGGAGCCTTTGCGATCGCGCTTCAGGTTGTTGTCCAGACACCGTTGTTTCCCACGTCAGGATCGATGGTCAAGTCCCTGAGGAATCGTCTTCGTCGTCTTCGAGCCACTGGCGCGCCGCCTCATCCTTGACGAGCGACATGGCCCACTCGCGGACGGCGTTCGCTCGCTCTTCGTCGCCGCATTCGACGAGCGCATCGACGAGCTGGGAGGCCGTCATCGCCCAGCGCTCATCGGCGTCATCGACGCCGAGCAACACCGCCGCGCAGAGGTGCGAGACGGCTTGCGACCATTGGCTTAGATTGGCATAGGCGGCGCCGAGGTCGGCATGGAGTCCCGCCGCCGCCGGAAACGCCTCGATTCCAGCGCGCAGCAGATGCTCTTCACGCTCGTCGTTGCCGAGCTCCAAACACAGCGAGGCCATGAGCTGAATGCCTTCGGGACCGAGATCCCCGGAGGACTCGACCGGCTCGAGCAGCGCGAGCGCCCGCCGCAGCTCCGAACGCTGTTCGGGCGTCCACGGCTCGTCGCCATCGCCGTGCGCGACGATGACGTTGAAATAGATCTCGTGAGCCTGGTCGACGACGTCGCGGTCCATGCTACGGGGCGACCTGCTCCATGGCGAAGGCTTCGATGACGTCGCCCTCCTTGATGTCGTTGAAGTTCTCGATCGCCATGCCGCACTCGTATCCTTCGGTCACCTCGCGCGCATCGTCCTTAAAGCGCTTGAGCGACGCGAGCTTGCCCTCATAGACGATCGCGCTATCGCGAAGCACGCGGACGCCCGCATCGCGCGTGATCTTCCCACTGCTCACGTAACAGCCCGCGATCGTACCCACTTTGCTCACCTTGAAGATCTGGCGCACGACTGCTTGGCCGAGCACGACCTCGCGCTCTTGAGGCTTGAGCATGCCGGTCATCGCGGCCTTGACTTCGTCGATGGCGTTGTAGATGACATCGTAGAGCCGGACGTCGACCCCTTCTGCCTCGGCTTTGCGGGCGATGGTCGCGTCAGGCCGGATATTGAATCCGATGATAATCGCATTGGATGCGCTCGCGAGCATGACGTCCGATTCATTGATGCCGCCGACGCCGGTGTGGATCACGCGGGTACGGACCTCGTCGTTTGCGAGCCCATCGAGCTGCGACCGCAATGCTTCCACCGAGCCCTGCGCCTCGGCCTTGATAATGAGATTGAGTTCTTTGATGCCGCCCTCTTTGGCTTGCGCTAAGAAGCCGTCGAGCGTGACCGCACGCCTTGTCGTGGCCATGCGCTGCTCGCGCTTGCGCTGACTGCGTTTGGCGGCGAGCTCGCGCGCGTCGCGCTCGTCGGAAACGACCTCCAAGATGTCGCCGGCGGAAGGCACGTCGGACAGACCCATGATCTCAGCAGGGATCGCAGGTCCCGCGCGTTTGATCGCATCGAGCTTGTCGTCGAACATGGCGCGCACCCGTCCCCACGCAGCGCCCACGACGACGATGTCACCGGTGCGCAGCGTGCCATTTTTGACGAGCACCGTTGCGACCGGACCGCGCGCGCGGTCGAGCAGCGCTTCGATGATGACGCCTTGGGCGCGCCGGTTCCTGTTCGCGCGCAGCTCGAGAAGATCGGCATTGAGGAGCACCATTTCGAGCAGCTCGTCAATCCCGGTCTTCTGTTTCGCAGAGACAGGGATGAATTGCGTCTGACCGCCCCAATCCTCAGGCGTGAGCCCGAGATCGGAAAGTTGTTGTTTGACGCGGTCGACATTCGCGTTCGGCTTGTCGACCTTGTTCACCGCGACGACGATGGGGACGCCTGCGGCTCGAGCGTGATTCATGGCCTCGACAGTCTGCGGCATCACGCCGTCGTCGGCCGCCACAACCAAGATAGCAACGTCGGTCACCTTGGCGCCGCGCGCGCGCATCTCGGTGAACGCCTCGTGACCGGGCGTGTCGATGAACGTGATCTTGCGATCGCCGTACTCAACCGTGTAGGCGCCGATGCGCTGCGTGATGCCACCAGCCTCGCCGGCGGCGACCTTCGTGGAACGGATGGCGTCGAGCAGGCTCGTCTTGCCGTGGTCGACGTGCCCGAGCACGGTGACGACCGGCGGTCGCGCCGTGAGCGATCCAGCCGGATCCGTGTCGACGACGATCTCGGCGGTCTCTTCGCCCGCTTCCTTGACGATCGTGTTGTAACCGAAACGGCGCGCCACTTGCGAGGCGACGTCGGGCGGGATGTGCTGGTTGATCGTGGCCATCGTGCCCATTTTGATCAGCTGAGCGATGACCTGAGCGGCAGGCGTCTCCATCGCGGTCGCGAGCTGTTGGACCGTGATGAGATCGGGGATCTCGAGGTCCTTGAGGACGGTCGGCTCCGCCGCGGGCGCCGCCGAAGCGGCCTTGTGCCGGCGTTCCGTCTTTTTGAGCAGTTCTTCGCGCTCGCGTTCTTTGCGATCGCGTTCGAGCTGGTCGCGACGCTTGCGCCCAGGAGCCGGAGCGGTCGTGGGCAGTGGTGCGGCGGGACCTCCGAGCAGTGGTCTTCCCGGCATCGGACGACCAGGCATGGGCCGTCCGGGAAACGGTCGTGCAGGCGCTCCGGGGCGAGCAGGCATCGGCCGGCCGGGAGTCGCGTCGCGGCGCATCACCGGGCGAAGCGGGTTCGGTCCGGCCGCGTGGGCCGGGCGCGCTGCACCGGGCTGACGTTCGGGAAGCGGTGGTGGTTGGGGACGTGCGACGGCGGGAGCCGGAGTCGAGGGCGAAGCCGACGCTGCCGGCACCACGCGCGGCTGCGCAGCCGGGCGCGTCGCCCGCGGCGCAGCGGGAACGGGTTTGAGCATTGGCTCGGCGGCTTGTTCGGGCGCGGCGGTCGCGGGGGTCGAAGCGATCGCCGGCGGTGGGACGGCGGCCTTCGGAGCGGGCTTCGGCGCGGCGGTCTTCTCGGGCGCGGCTGCTGCCGCACCGTTGCCAGCGACGGCTTTGGTCGCAGGCTTGTGGGTCTTGGCCGCTTTCGCGAGGTTGCCGAGGATCACGCCCTTCACGATTTCAGCGCGATGCTGATCGATCACGGACATGTGGGTGCTAGCGCTTATGCCCACCTTGCTGAGCAGCGCGATCGTGTCTTTGCTCGATAACTTGAGCTCTTTTGCGAGCTCGTGGACTCGTACGGTTGCCATTTTCTCCTATAGGGCGACTTGCCAGTCGCCCTCTACACTATCTTCCATGGTGCCGCGGCGGCCACGCCGCTCAGCGCCTTGTATCTCTTGTTCTTCGCCACGCGCGTTCCGCACTCCGGTGAACACAGGTATGCGCCTCGACCCGCGGTACGCCCGCTCGCGTCAACCTTCCATCCATCGCGATCGTGGACGAATCGCATGAGCCGGAACTTGTCGGCCCGTGTCTTGCACGCAACGCATTGCCGCGTCGGCACATGGCCTTTGTTCACCTTGCCTAGTTCCCCGTGGCAGTCCTGTCACTGCCCTCGTCGCTCTCCCTTTCTTCCTCCTCATCTGGTCCGCGTTGCAGTTCTTGCAGCCGACGAATCAGATCTTCGTCTTGCGCGAGCATTTCGGGCGTGAGGACGACACCGGTTTGCTCTGCTGCGATTTCGGCCATCGCGGCGACCTGCTCTTCGTCCTTTGCTTCTTCCACGCGCTGTTCCACGAGCTGCGCCCACTGCTCTTCGCTGTGGATGTCGATGCGCCACCCGGTCAGCTTAGCGGCGAGCCGGACGTTTTGGCCTTCCTTGCCGATGGCCAACGAGAGCTGATGTTCGGGGACCACGGCCTCAGCGAGGTGGTCGCGCTCGCTCAGGTGCACCGAGACAACTTTGGCTGGCTGCAGCGCATTCGCGACATACGTCGCGGTGTCCGCAGACCATTGGATGACATCGATCTTCTCACCGTGCAGCTCCTCGCTGATGTTGTTCACGCGCGAGCTGCGCGGACCTAGGCACGCGCCCACGGCGTCGATGTCCTCTTCTTCGGTGAACACGGACACTTTCGAGCGCGAGCCCGCCTCGCGGGCGACGTCTTTGATCTCCACGAGCCCCTGATCGATCTCCGGAATCTCCTGTTCGAAAAGGCGGCGCACGAGATTCGGGTGGCTTCGCGACAGCACGACCTGCGGGCCCTTGTTGGTCTTGCGGACCTCCATGACGAAGACCCGGATGCGCGAGCCGATGCGGAACGTTTCGCGCGGCACCTGCTCGGAGAGCGGCAGGATCGCCTCGGCCTTGTCCAGGTCGACGAACATGTTGCGCTGCTCGTAGCGCTGCACCGTGCCCGTCACCAAACGGTCGAGCTTTTCGTTGAACTCGTCGAAGACCAGATCGCGCTCGGCCTCGCGGATGCGCTGCACGATCACTTGCTTGGCTGTCTGCGCGGCAATGCGCCCGAACTCTTTGGGCGTGATCTCCACGTCGAAGTTGTCGCCGACCTTGTACCGAGATCCGGCTTCGTCGGGTGCGATCTCGAGCGCGGGGTCGGTGACTTCCTCGACGACCGTGCGCCGTGCGAACACACGGTAGGAGCCGTCGTTGCGGTCGACGATGACGACCGGGTTGCCGACCGCCTCCGCTTCCCGGACGAAGTTGCGCTTGTAGGCCGAGACGAGCGCGGCTTCGAGCGCTTCGATGAGGGTCTCGGCCGGCAGGTTGCGGTCTCGCTCGAGCTCGTGGAGGGCCTCGATGAGCTCTGGGTTTGGTCGGGCCGGGGCGACCGCAAGCGAGCCGTTGCCGCCCCCGGCTGATTTCTTGATCGTTTTTCTAGGCGCCATCTGGTTTACGTACCATCCCCGTGTAAGACTGCAAAAGGAGTGGGCGACCCACTCCTTTTCAGGATATCACTGGTATTTTACCAGATGGTGAAAGCAAGCGCAAGGCTTTGGATCAGGCTTTTCGATTAAGATCGGAGCGCGGGTCGTAGACCAAATGAGCCCGCTTGATGGCCCGGTATGGCAGCGGTGTGACGCCGGCGTACTTGTCATCGATCGTGACGGCGTTCTCGTCGACGCCCGCGATCGTTCCCGTGAACTCGGTCCGGTTCCTCACGCGCAAGGTGGTGATCACATTGATCATCCTTCCTTTGAACCGGCGGTAGTGCTCCGGCGTGAGGAGCGGCCTCTCCACGCCCGCCGAAGCGACTTCGATGGTGAAGAGCGGCACGGGCGGCGGCAACTCTTCGATACGCCGCTCGATATGCCGTGAGACGGCTTCACACAGATTGGAATCCACGCGGCTTTCACGATCGATGGTGAGGCTGAGGTGGTAGACGCGATGCTCCTTGTGGATCGCAAGCTTGAGGATCTCGACGTCTGCGAACGAGGGCACAGCCGTGATACTTGTGCAGATCGCTTCGAGTTGACGATGAACCGAGCTTTGCATCATGCGAGCTCCGTCATGGGAACGATGCGCACGCCCGCTGCGACAAGCGCGTCGCGAACGGCGCAAGCGATTTCCGTCGCGTTCGGCGAGTCGCCGTGGATGCACAACGTCTGGGCCTGGACCTCAATCGACTGGCCATTCCGCGCGAACACCCGGTCGCGGAGCGCGATTTCCAGCGCTTGTGCGGCGGCCGAGCGCGGATCTTCGAACACCGCGCCTGCATGCGATCTGCTGCGCAGCGTGCCATCCGCCTCGTAGGCGCGATCGCAAAACGCCTCCGCGACCGTGCGCAGCGATTCCGCTCGCGCAGCGTTGAGTGAGACCGATCCCGCAAGGCCGACAAGGATCAGGTCGCGGTCGTAGCGCCCGACCGCTCGCGCTACCGCGGCGGCTATCGCCGCATTTTTTGCGGCATCGTTGTAGAGCGCGCCATGTGGCTTGACGTGGGTAACGCGAGCGCCTAATGCGCGTGCGATGGCGCCGACGGCGCCGAGCTGGTAGAGGATCACGTTTTCGAGCTCTGCTGGAGCCATCTCGATCGACGTGCGGCCGAAGCCGCCGGCGTCCGGATACGAAGGGTGCGCTCCCACCGAGACCTTGTGTGCCAATGCTGCCTTGATCGTCGCGGCGATGATGTTCGGATCGCCCGCATGGACGCCGCACGCGACGTTTCCCGATGTCACGTATCGGAAAATCGACTCGTCGTCGCCGGCGCGACGCGCCCCGAACGACTCACCGACGTCCGCGTTGAGATCAATCTGGCGTGTCTGCATGGTGGAGTTTCTCGGTCAGCGCGCGGGTCTTTTCGGTGAGCGCCGTTGCCGCTTCGGGTTGTCCGACGATCCGAAAACGAACTTCATCGCCAGGGCGAACTTGCGCTGCATCGGGGGTGTCGGCGCTGATGACGACCATGGGGATCGCGTATCCGCCCGTTGACTGATGCTCTGCAAGGAGCACGATGGGCAAACCATCGCTCGAAAGCTGCACGCATCCGGCACACACGCCGCACGAAGCCACGTCGAAGCCTGAAGACCGCTGCAGGCCGTGGCCTTCGAGCCGAACACCCTGGCGACTGCTCCGCGGTGAGACCCGATACGCCTGGTTTTGAAAAAAGGCGAAATCTTCGGCTGAAAAGCGCGCCGCGTGCGGTCCGCGAGTCGCTCGCAGAGTGGCAGGTTGGCGCCAGTGAGGTCGCGCTTGCGCGGTCATTGCGAGGTCCCGATCGTTAGGGTCTCGATCGAGCGCTCCCAACGCCACGCGATCGCCACGCGCGAGCGCCCGTCCCTCAAACCCGCCCAGATTCGCGGTCAGGTCGGTGCTGAGGCTTCCGAAGATGGGCGGAGCCATGACGCCTCCCTGGAACGCGATGTAGCAGCGCAGCCCGCTTTGCGCCGGACCGAGCTTCACGTCGGCCCCGGCGCGCACGCGCATGGATCGCCACATTTCGCGTTCTCCGCCACTGACGGTGAGTTTGGATGGCGCACCGGTCACTGCGATGCGCATCGCGTGCCGCGCGGTGAATGCGAACCCGGTGAGCGTGGTTTCGATGAGCGCTGCGCCCTGTGGGTTGCCGACAAGGCGATTCGCCGCGCGCGCGCTCAACCAATCTGCAAAGCCGGATGGGGACAGTCCCATCTTTGCGACATCGCGCCTGCCGCGATCTTGAATCGTCGCCTGCAAGCCGGGATCGAGCACGTCGAATGCGGCTGTGAAGCTCATGCGCTCACGGTGGCGGTCGCCGCCTCGATTGTGGAGACAGGATGGAACCGCACGCGGTCGCCGGGAGCAAAGAGCGCAGCGGGCGAGCGGGCAACGTTGAACACGTCGGCTTCCGTCTTGCCCACGATGCGCCAACCGCCGGGCGACGTGCGCGGATAGATGCCACAGACGCCGGCGGCGAGGGCCACGCTCCCCGCCGGCACGCGGACACGAGGTGTAGCCAGCCGTGGTAAGGCAAGTGCCTGCGGCAAGCCGCTCAAATATGGAAAGCCGGCGATGAAACCCAAGAATGCGACACGATAAATCGGCGCGCAGAACACCTGGACCACGTCGGTTTCGCTCATGCCGGCGTGACGCGCTACGTCCCCAAGATCGAGGCTGAACTCCGGGCCGAAGCACACGTTCACGTCGATTGTTCTCGACTCGACCGTAGTGGCGGCGCGGTCGGACTCGAGTGCGCCACGGACGCACGCCATGATCGTGGCGAGTCGGGCGACGCTTGGGTCGAAACGCACGAGCACCGAGGTGAAAGCGGGCGTGACCTCAAGGATGCTTTCGCCCAGCGATTCCTTCAACGTGGCGGAAAGCGACCACACCTGACGCAGCGTTGCCTCGTCGGCAGCCTCGCCGAGCACGGTGAGAACGGCGGCGTCTCCAACCGGGATGACGTCCCCTCTCATCTTCATGCCCCATCGTCCGCGCACGGCAGGTGCGGTTCCTCTCCCGGCAGGAAACGAGGAGCGGTGAGCCAGCTGCACTTCTCTCCGCGTCCCAACCGGGCAGCGCAGATCCGATGGCAGCCCTGGGAGCCTGCCACCTTCGAGCGCGCGAAAGCCGAAGGCAAACCGGTCTTGCTCGCGATCTCCGCCGTGTGGTGTCATTGGTGTCACGTCATGGATGAGACGAGCTACTCGAACGAATCGATCATCGAGACGATCAACGATGAATTCGTGCCCATTCGCGTTGACAATGACCAGCGCCCCGACATCAACGCGCGGTACAACATGGGTGGCTGGCCTACAACGGTTTTCTTGACGCCGGAAGGCGAGGTGCTTTATGGCGGCACGTACATTCCGCCGGAAGCCATGCGCCAGGTGCTGGCGCAGATCCAGCATTACTACGCTCTTCCGGACAACCGCCTCAAAGTCGCGCAGCGGGTCGCCGATCTAAAGGCGGCGCGGGCGGCGCGAGCCCGATCCCCGCGCGGGGCGGACCTGGATCCGCAGACGGGAGCGAACGTGCTCGCCGCCTTGTCGGCATCCTTCGATGAGTCCCACGGCGGATTTGGTGACGAACAGAAATTCCCGCACGTGCCTGCGCTGCAATTCTTGCTCGACGTGTGCGCGCGCGGTTCAAACGAGCGGGCCCAAACGATGGTCCAGCGGACGCTGCACGCGATGGCTGCCGGAGGGATGTACGATCACGTGGAGGGGGGCTTTTTCCGTTATTCCACGACGCCTGACTTCTCAGTCCCTCACTTCGAAAAAATGCTTGAAGATCTGGGTGGGCTTTTGCAGGCTTACGCGCGTGCCTCGGCACTCTTCGACGACGCAGAGCTTGCGAAAGTGGCCGTCGACGTCAAACGCTACGTAGATGCGAGCCTTTGGAACTCGGGGTGGGGCGGCTATGGCGGCTCGCAAGACGCAGACGAGGACTACTACGCCATGGACGCCTCTGGTCGAGCGACCAAGAAAGCTCCCTATGTCGACCCGACGATCTACACGTCGTGGAACGCACAGGCCGCTGCGGGTATTTTGTCGGCCGCTCCTTTGCTGCCGGGCATCGACGTGGCCGCATGGCGCAACCGGGGGCTGTGCGTGCTCGAGACGTTGTGGGATCGTCTGCTCGTAGATGGTCTTATGTGCCGTTATTTTGACGGAGCGGCGCACGTTCGCGGACTGCTCGCCGATCAAGCCTGGAGCACACGGGCGGCGACAACCGCATTTTCGAGTACCGGTGATCCGAAATGGCTCGTCCGCGCGCAGGACTTACTCGAGCAGTGCGATGCCTTGTACGATGCTGACGCGAGCGTGTACGTCGATCGGGTGCCCGGTGAGTACGATGCGGGCAGACTCGCCGAGCAAACCGTATCGCTCGACGACAATGCGCTCATGGCGCGAGCGTTACTCACATGCGCAGCGTTCACGGGCCGGCAAGACCTCTCCGAGCGGGCGCGCGACATCCTGCGCCGTTATTCACGCGACTATCAATCGTATAACATATTTGCTGCGGCATATGCGAGCGCGGTGCTCGATGTCATGGAACCTCCGGTCGACGTGCACATCGTAGGTGCTTCGAGCGATGAAAAGGCAACCGCACTATGGGAAGCAGCTTTGCAAATGGCTAGACCGCCCGTGCGGGTCGACCCACTCGATCCCTCGCGCGAGGCTCAACGGGCCGTTACACTCGGCTACGGCGCCGCTGGTCCCAGCGCGTACCTTTGCCGCGGCACCACCTGTTTCGCTCGCGCATCAACGTCAACGGATTTGGCGAACGCGCTGGCTCGCATCCAGACTCCGTAGCGGGCGATTGGCAAATCGCCCACGCCTCGCGCGACGATGTAGCGGGCGATTGGAAAATCGCCCCAGCTTCGCCCATACGATGTAGCGGGCGATTGGAAAATCGCCCCAGCTTCGCCCATACGATGTAGCGGGCGATTGGAAAATCGCCCCAGCTGCGCCCCTAGAACCAAGGATCGACAATACCGCTGTAGGGATACGATCCAACATCTGTCGCCAATCCGGCGCGAATAGGGTTTGCCAGGATGTAGCGCGCGTAGTCCCTGACGCTTTCATACTCGCGTACGACGCGGTCGTGGAAGCCTGGCTGCCAATGCCACGCATATGGAAACGAGCTTCCTTCCCTGATTCGTCTTTTTAGCTTCGCGACGATCGTCGAGAGGGAACGTTGCCGAGTCCGAGTCTTTATAAGGAGATGCACGTGATCCGGCGTGATGCAATAGCAGTTGAGCCAATACCAACCGCGGCTTCGGTACTCGTGCATGATCTGCTTCGCCGTTTCGCACACTGCTGGATCTGAGAAGACGGGTTTTCTCTGCGCGACACAAAACGTCAGGAAGTACGTGCGTTCGGCTCGGTAGTCAAAGCCCTCGAGCCGTTTGATGGTTCCGCTCGTCATGCGGGATATATCACCGCGATACCGCGAACTGGCAAGACATAGCGTCGGGCGACTTACCAGTCGCCCGCTACAACGGAAGACTGGGCGACTTGCCAGTCGCCCGCTACAGCGCAGGATGGGGCGACTTGCCAGTCGCCCGCTACACGAGTTTTTAGGGGGAAGGCGTGGCTACGTACGACGCGATCGTCATAGGCGGTGGACACAACGGTTTAGTCACAGCATGTTATCTCGCGCGAGCGAAATGGAAAGTGCTCGTGCTCGAGCGACGCTATATCGTCGGCGGCGCATGCGTCAGCGAAGAGACGTTTCCCGGCTATAAGGTCTCGACGGCCGCGTACGTCAATAGCCTCTTCCGGCCCGAGATCATCCGCGATCTGCATTTGAAGGACTACGGCTTCGAACTGCTCGAGCGCAGTCCGTCCTCCTTTTCTCCATTCCTCGATGGACGCTATCTCATGCTTGGTCCAGACCACGACCTGACGCTGCGCGAGATCGCGAAGTTTAGCCACAAAGACGCCGAGAACTATCCGCGCTACGAAGCAATGCTCGAGCGCGTCGCATCGGTCATCGAACCGACGCTTGAGCTCTCACCTCCGAATGTCGCAAAGCCGGGCCTGGTGGATCTCCTTAAGATGGCTCCGCTGGGACGCGCGATGCAAAAGCTCGGGCCCGGAATGAGCGAAGCGATCGAAGTGCTCACGGGGCCGGCTCGGCCGATCTTGGATCGCTGGTTCGAATCTGAAGAGCTCAAGGGCACCCTTGCGACCGATGCGATCATCGGCGCGTTTGCGTCCCCCTCGATGCCGGGCACCGCCTACGTGCTCTTCCACCACGTCATGGGCGAGACGAACGGCAAACGCGGAGTTTGGGCCTACGTGAAAGGAGGCATGGGCGGGCTCACCCAGGCGCTTGCGAACGCCGCCCGCGACCTTGGCGTCGTGGTCCGCACGAACGCAGAAGTGGCCCGCATCAACGTCAGCGACGACAAGGTGTGTGGGGTGACGATGTCAGACGGCACCGAGCTCGAGTCGCTTCGCGTCGCAAGCGGCGTCGACTGCAACGTGACCTTCAATCAACTCCTGGATCGAGCGGACGTTCCAGCCGATTTTCTCGCCGCGATCAATCGCATCGATTACAGCAGTGCATCGATGAAGATCAACGTTGCCCTGGCGTCGTTGCCAAGCTTCACCGCCTGCCCGGGCAGCGATCCCGGACCTCAACATCACGGCACGGTGCATCTCGTTCCCGATCAGGATTTCATCGAGCGCGGCTTCGACGATGCGAAATACGGGCGACCCTCCGCCGACCCGATCGTCGAGATGTGTCTCCCATCCGCGGTCGACCCAAGCGTGGCGCCGCCCGGCCGGCATTTGGCATCGATGTTCGTGCAATATGCCCCGTACGCGCTCGCCGATGGCCCTTGGACTGATGCGCGTAAAGACGCGTTTGCGGATCGCTGCTTTGAGATCGTCGAGCAGTACGCGCCTGGGTTCCGCGCATCGGTGATCGACCGCCAAGTGCTCAGCCCGGTTGATTTGGAGCAGACGTTCAATCTCACGGGCGGCAACATTTTCCAAGGCTCGATGGCATTGCATCAACTGTTCATGTTCCGGCCGGTGCCTGGATTTGCCGGGTATCGAATGCCCGTGCGCGGTTTGTACTTGTGCGGAGCTGCGGCCCACCCGGGCGGTGGCGTCATGGGCGCCGCGGGGTGGAACGCCGCACGCGAGATGATCAAGCGCTACGGCCGAGGTCACGCCTAAGACCCGGTGGCCAAAAAGCAGCTGATCGTCACCGCTGACGATTTCGGCGCAGCGGTTTCCGTCAACGAGGCGATCGAGCTCGCGCACCGCTCCGGCATTTTGAGCACGACGTGCTTGCTCGTCGGCGGCCTTGCCGCAGACGATGCCGTCGCGCGCGCGAAGCGCATGCCAGCGCTTCGCGTGGGTTTACACGTCGCCGTGACGGACGCGCGGCCGGTGCTGGATCCCAGCCAGATTCCCTTGCTCGTCGACCGAGAGGGACAACTTCCGCTGACCCTGCTGCGCAGCGGCTTCGCCTTCTACTTCCAACCTGCAGTGCGCGCGCAGCTCCAGGATGAGATCCGCGCCCAATTCGCCGCATTCGCCCGCACCGGGCTCGCGCTCGATCATGTGAACGGCCACAACCACATCCATATCCACCCGACCGTCCAAGAACTCATCCTCGACATCGGTAAGGAATACGGCCTGCGGGCAATGCGCGTGCCCTACGAGCCGTTTGGGCCGTCGTGGCGTTCGGCGCATGACGATCTCGCTGCGAGATTCGGCCTCGGCGTGGGACTGCTACCCATGATCGGCGCGATGCGTTCGCGCTTGCGCCGCGGCGGCATCAAAGCGAACGACTATCTCTTCGGGATCTGCGACACGGGGCGGATGACCGCCGCACGGACGCTCGAAATCCTTCATCAACTACCGGATGGCATAAGCGAGATCCACTTCCATCCGGCAACGGCGCGGTGGCCAGGCATGCCGAGCACGGCGCGCTGCGAAGAAGAGCTCGCTGCGCTGACGAATCCCAAAATCGCCCAGGCGGTGGACGATTTGGGGATCCAGCCGGCGACTTTTTGAGGGAGAGACGCGTGGGATTTGTTCGGGGGCTCTTATTGAGCGCTGCCGGCGCGGGCATGGCCTACTTGGCTTTTGCGACGGCACGCCTCATCGCTTTCGAACGCCGCCACCTGCAGACGACAGCAGCCGTCACGGGCGTCACCATCTTGAAGCCGCTGTGCGGGGACGAACCACGGCTGTTTGAGAACCTGTGCTCTTTTTGCGATCAAGGCCACGAGCGTCTACAGATACTTTTCGGCGTGCGTGATCGCGACGACCCGGCGATTTCCGTGGCCAAGCGCGTCATCGAGCGGTTCCCTGGCCGTGACATCAAGTTGATCGTCGACGGGCGCGTGCGCTGTGAGAATTTGAAGATCGCCAACGTGATGAACATGATGGAACATGCCGAGCATGACGTGATCGTGATGGCCGACAGCGATACCCGGGTTGGGCCTTCTTACGTGGGCGCGATCGTCGCATCGTTTGACGATCCGAACGTCGGCGTCGTGTCCTGCCTCTATCGCGGCGTGCCCGGCTCCGGCGGCGTGTCCGAGCTCGGCGCGCTCTTCATCAACGACCTGTTCGCGCCGTCGGTGCTCGTCGCGCTCGCAATGTCGCCGATGGACTTCGCCTTCGGCGCCACGATCGCGATGACGCGTGCCGCGCTCCAGCGTATCGGCGGATTTGCCGCGGTGGGCTCGTATCTTGCGGACGACCGCCTGCTCGCCGAGCGCGCGCACGCGGCAGGTCTGAAGGTTGTCCTCAACCGGTATGTCGTCGAACACGACGTGCGCGAGCACGATATCGAGGCGCTGTGGGCGCACGAATTGCGGTGGGCCCGCACCATGCGCTCCGCGCGGCCCTACGGCTATGCCTTCTCCTTCATCATGTATCCGTTGCCGTTCGCGTTCGCCGCGTGGATGTGGTCGCGTGGGCGCTTCGCATCGCTCGTACTGGCTGCGGTTATCCTGGCGCGCATCGCGATGCACGTCGCGTCGAGACGAGCACTCCGGGTCCGGACGAGTGATGCCCCGTGGTTGATCCCGGTTCGCGACGGGCTCGGCCTCGCTCTTTGGGCCACCGCCTTCTTCGGCAGCGGCGTGCGCTGGGGTGACAGCCGGTTTGCGATCGATGCGAAAGGGCGAATCCTGCGGAGCGTTTCGTGAAAGCCGCATTCCCTGTGGCGGTGATGCTCGTATTGCTTGCCTCGCCGGCGTGGGCAGACGATCCGGTGGCGCTGGTCGATCCGATCGTGGGGACTTCGGGAAATGTCATCGACGGGCCGAGCGATACGTTCCCGGGCGCGGACGTCCCATTCGGCATGGTGCAGTGGAGCCCGGACACGCCTTCACAGCCGCCAGGCGGCGGCTACCTATATAATGATGGACAAATCACGGGATTTAGCCTCACGCATCTCAGCGGTCCTGGCTGTCCGGTGTTCGGCGACATCTCGATCTTGCCGACGGTCGGGCCCGTCACGAATCCCGCGCAGGCGCGCCAGCCATTCACGCACGCCACGGAGGAAGCGAGCCCGGGTTACTATGGGATCCTGCTCGGCCAACCTGCGATCCAAACGCGACTGACCGTCACCCCTCGATCGGGTCTTGCGAGCTTCACATTTCCGACATCGCCGCAATCAAACGTCGTGATCAACGCAGCATCGAATCAAGCCGGCGTTGCAGCGGCGTCCGTGCGGTTCGTGGGCACGCAGGAAGTCGTTGGGTCTGCGACGGCTGGATGGTTCTGCGGAATGCCGGGAAGCTATACCGTCTACTTCGCCTTGCGCTTCAACCGGCCGTTTCTCGCGCAAGGGACGTGGCTTGGCGATGCGCTCGGCAGCGTGCAAGAGGCGAGCGGGGTCCGCACCGGCGCCTGGGCGAGCTTCGATACGACCCAAGATCAGACGGTGAAGGCGCAGGCGGCGATCTCGTTCGTCAGCATCGACGGTGCGCTTGCCAACCTGCGTGCGGAAGCGAAGAGCTGGGACATCGATGCAGTTAGGGCGACGGCCGCCGCGGCGTGGCGGGCGGAGCTTGGTCGTGTGCGCACCCAAGGAGGCACTCCGCAGCAGCGCCGGGTGTTCTACACTGCGCTCTACCATGCGTTGCTGCATCCGAACGTGGTGAGCGACGTCGACGGACAGTACGCAGGTTTCGACGGCCACGTCCATCGAGCGGCACCCGGCCACCAGGAGTACGCGACCTTTTCCGGTTGGGATGTCTACCGGACGCAGATCGCCCTCGTGGCCATGCTCGATCCCAGGCGCGCGGGCGATATGATGGAATCGCTCGTCCATGCGGCCCAACAGAGTGGGTGGCTGCCGAAATGGTCGCTCGTCAACGCCGAAAGCGCGGTCATGGGCGGCGATCCGGCAGATCCGATCATCGCGAGCGCCTATGCGTTCGGCGCGCGGGATTTCGACGTGCGCAGTGCGCTGGCATCGATGGTGAAGGGCGCGATTCAGGCGAGCGGCCCGGGCGGCCAGGGTTGGTACGTCCAGCGCCCCGGCCTCCAAGAGTACAAAGAGAGAGGCTACGTCGTCAACGACCACACCACGAACGTCGCGCCGGTCCCGAACGGAGCTTCGTTAACGCTCGAGTATGCGCTCGACGACTTTTCCATTTCGCGCTTGGCGGACGCGTTGGGAGACGGCACGATCGCGCGCGCGATGTTGCTGCGCTCGCAGTCCTGGGCCAACGTGTTCGACAGCGCGACCGGTCTTGTCGCACCGCGAGATCGTGACGGTGCTTTCATGGGAGGCCCTGTGACGGCCAACGGTCAGTCGGGCTTCCAAGAAGGCAACGCCGCTCAGTACACGTGGATGGTCCCGCAGGACTTGAACGACTTGGTCCGGGGGATGGGCGGAGCGGCCGCCGCGAACGCACGGCTCGATACGTTTTTCTCGGTGCTCGACGCCGGTCAAGACAAGCCGTATGCCTGGCTCGGCAACGAGCCCAGCATAGGAAGCCCTTGGGTGTATCTTTCGACCGGCGCTCCCTGGAAAGCTCAGCGCGTGATCCGCGACGCGATGACTCAACTGTGGGGAGATACGCCCGACGGCGTTCCGGGCAACGATGACCTCGGCACGATGAGCGCGTGGTACGTCTGGTGTGCGATCGGTTTGTACCCGCAAAATCCAGCGTCAGGGGTTCTGGACATCGGCGCGCCGCTCTTCACGCACGTCGACATCAAGGCGCCCGGTATGGCCGGGATCGCGGTCGACGCTCCGGCCGCTTCGACGGCCAATGCCTTCATCCAGTCGTTGACGGTCAATGGCGAACCGTGGCCGCACAGTTGGATCGCATATTCGATCGCAAAGCCGGTGCGGCTTGACTTCGCGCTTGGCTCGATGCCGAACACCGGCTGGGCCGCAGCGCCGCAGGACGAACCGCCATCGTATCGCGCGGCTCCCATCTCGTTTCCTCCCGCCACCCAAGCGCGACTCGTCACCGAGAGTTCGGAGCTTTCGCTGTCGGCGGGAGGATCTGCGACGTTTCCTTTCACCGTGAAGAATCCGGACGGCGCGCAAGCCACAAGCGTGAGCTGGCATGCGGTCGTGCCCGAAGGCTTGCAAATGGCGCCGGCGGCGGCACGCTCGGCCGTGATTGCGGGTCAAAGCGTCGCGATAGCAGCTGAGTTGCAAGCGCAAAGCGGGCTACACCCGGGCTTGTACGACGTTTCAATCGCGGGCGTTTCTGACAATGGTGCACTCCTGCAGCGCGCAACCAGAGTCGTGCGCGTCGGTCAGCACCTCGCTTTTGCGTATGCGACGAACTTCTTTGACGATTCGATCCAGGCGATCGACCCCGCCACGGCAGCGTTCGGGGCACCGATCGCCGTCGGCCAGAATCCGCGCGATCTCGCGGTGGACGCGCAGCGTGGGCGTGCGTACGTCGCAGCCGAGGGCGTGAACCAAGTCAGCGTCGTCGATCTCGGGAGCGGATCGGTGATCGCGAGCGTACGGGTGGGTTCGACCCCCTGGGGCATTCGCCTGACGCCAGATGGCCGAACCGTGTGGGTCGCCAACAACGGTGACAACACGGTGCAGCCGGTCGACACCCAGACGCTGAGTGCTGGAGCGCCGATACCTGTCGGGCTTGCTCCAGGCGATCTCGTCATCTCGCCCGACGGCACGATGCTTTACGTCGCCGATCAGAATTCGAATGACGTCACGCCCATCGATCTCCGCACACGCATGGCCTTAGCCCCCATTGCGGTGGGGGCGCGACCGCGGGGACTTGCGATCACACCCGACGGCACAACGGTGTTCGCGAGCAGCATGGGATCGAACAGCGTCACACCGATCGATGTCGCGAGCGGCAAGGCGGCAGCTCCGATCCCCGTCGGGGTCGCGCCACGTGGGCTCGCAGTTTCTCCGAACGGGCGTTGGCTTTTCGTCGCAAACTTTGGCACGAACGACGTGACTCCGATCGATGTGGCCACGCGCAAGGCCGGCTTGCCGATCCTCGTTGGACTGAATCCGACGGCGGTCACGTTCACACCGGATGGGAGCAAGGCACTCGTCGCTCAATCGGGCGACAACGACTGTGTGATGATCGACGTCGCCACTCGCACGGTGAGCGGACCAATTCCACTGGGGACGCGCCCGACCGCGATCGCTCGGTAACCCTAGCCTTAGACCGCCGGAATCGTTACGAACCGCTCGGCGAGGACGTCTTCTTGAGGCGGGCCGCCGACGTGCGTGACGATGTGTTGGACGCCGACAAGTGCGTCGTGCCAGTCACGCGATCTCGCGATCGTTAAGCGAAGCTGCCGCTTGGCACCAAACATTTTGAAGTGCAACCAGTAGTTGTTAATCCCGATCGGCCCGAGCGCGTCGAGGACGCGTTCGCGCTCGTCGTGGGATAGGGTCCCCCAATCGTCTACCGTCACCTTGATGTTGAAGACGGCGCCATCCTTGTCGTTGCGATTGCTTCCTAATTTGCCGCTCGCTTCAAACGGGAAAATCCCATCGATTCGATACTTGGTAGAGAAACCAGAAACATGAAACCAGGGATTGTCGAGCGGAAATTGCAGGTATGATTCGAGATGAGGGGCGGAAGCGCCCGTCGTCGCGAATTCCGTCACCCAGTTTGCCTCGTCGAGGCCGACCATGAAGTCGCGGACGCTCGTGGATGTTTTTTTGCGAAAAAGAAATGCTTCGAGCCCCGGAAACCGGCACTTCTCAACCAAGAGGAGATCTTGGGCCTGGACCTCTTCACCGGCCACGCCTTCCGTGTTCTTGTCTATCCACTTCTGAAGACCGCGACGCAGCGTGTCATGAAACGCCACGGCCCCTAAGTCATTTTCGAGCACCGCAGACCAGCAAGAGGCCGCCAGCTGTCTCGCTTCATCCTCCGTCATGCGGGAATCCCCATTGCCGCGAATAAATTCGCGCCCGCTGCATTGGCGCCATCCCAACGTGAGGCGCGAATAAATTCGCGCCCGTTACATTTTGGGGGCGGGAACCATCTGGCGGGCGTCAAGGGCGCGAACCACCACGTCCTGCAGGCTTGCGAGATGCGCGCGGGTCATCTCGTCCAAACCAGGCCGGCC
>JAJPHJ010000009.1 GCA_021325335.1 Pseudomonadota bacterium
CAATGGTGAAAGGTGATGCTCTCGCCCGCTCCGACGCCGGGCGCGTGGAGCGCGATCGTGCCGTCGACGGAACCCTGCGCGATCGGATTGCGGCTGAGCACGCCGTCCTCGGCATCGCGCCAGGTGCCTTCCAGACCGTTGACCTCTTTGAGGCCTGTGGCCCACGACGAGATCCCGAAGTGATGGCCCGGATCGTCGCCCACCTGCCCGTTCATGAGGAAATAGCGCCGCCGTTTGTAGGCGACAAGCGCTCCCAGGTGCGGGTGGTACGCGAACGTGTCGCCGACTTCGTTGCCTTCGATGTGCAGATCGTAATGGAAGAACATGCGGATCTCGCGCGGCAGGGCCGCGAGATTGTCGACGACGATCTTGCGGAAAAAGATATTGCGGTCGAAATCGACGGTGTCGGTGCAGACGACGTGCAGCTGGAGATCCGTGTGCTCGAGCGTCACCTGGCTCACGATGGAATCGTGCTCGTATTCGACGCTGCGCCGCCACTGCTCGTCGGAGAACCACGCAAACCGGCCGTCCACCCAAACGCCGGTGCGGCAGATGTCGCCCGGGCTGTGGTTTTCGGCTCCCACGTACGGGAAATAAATATCGCGCAGCTGATAGAGTCCGTCGAAGGTAATGAGCACGGACCCATTGCCGACTGGGATGTCGCGGGGCATGCGCGGTCTTTATCGGGGGGGTTCGGTCAGACCTTCGGCAGCTACGCGGCGGTCTTGGGCTGCGCGGTTTGCAGCGCGATCAACGCGTCGCCGGTCCGCGCGAAGATCTTGCACGAGCGACTGCAGGCGCACAATTCCAAGATGCGCTGGAGCTTCGGCGAATGGGTGACCAGTCCCACGGCGCCGCCCACGTCTGCGATCGAACGCAACGCGCTGACCAGCATGCCGAGACCTTGCGAGTCGATGGTCTTCACGCGCGTGAGGTCGAGGACATAGCGCCAGCTGCCGCGCTGCGCGCAGGCGGTCAGTTTCGTGCGCAACACGTCAACCGCTTCGACGTCCAAGCGAGGGCCCGCGGAGACGACCTCAACGGCTAGCGCGCCCGAGGGAGCGGCGGCGGATTGGATGCCCAGCAGGGCGGAAAAGAATTTATCGCGTGGCTGCATAGTCGGTCACCGTCCATAAGACGGGGGACCGAGCGGCCTCGTGACGAGTCGCAGCCCACAATCAAGCGATTGTGACCTAGGCCGCCGCAAGCCATATGACGGGTCGGGCTTTCCTCCCAGCCCTGCCGATAATGAGAAGAGACCATCCCCTTTTAGGAGCGAGAGCCGAACTGAGCAGCGAAGCCCCCCAACCCGCGGCCGCCGCAAGGGCCGAAACGGTCGCAGAACAGGCGCGCGCTTTGGGCGCCGCGGCCGCCATTTTCGCCCACGCGACCGGCGAGAAGGCGTTCGCGGCGCTGCACGAGCTTTTGTTCGAGCGCGGCATACGGCGCTTGACCATCGCGACGATGGATCGCGACGTGACGAGCCCTGTCCAGTATCACTACCATGCCGACCGCGGCGCCCCGGTCACCGAGCCGCTCGACGCGCAAACGCTCGCCTTTGCGCTCGCGTCCGAGCAATTGTGCGAGCTTCCGACCGTTGCCGGCGTTCGCAATATCGATCCCGCGGCGCGCAGCACCCGCGGCCGTCTGGCGTTCGCCATGGTCGCGCCCATCCGCGTCGCCGGCGCGATCATCGGCTTCGCAGTCATCCAATCCGATGCGCCGCTTTCCGCCGACCACGGCGCGCTGCTCGAGACCGCGACCGTGCTCATCGGCCAAGACCTCGAGATCGCGCGCGAAGCTGCGCTGTGCGAGCACGGCGCTAAAGAACTCACGCTCCTTTTGGAGACGGCGCGCGCGTTGTCGAGCGGCCTCGATCTCGCCGACCTCTTCGCCAAATTCCACACGCTGGTCGGCCGGGTGATGGACGCCTCGCTCTTCGTGGCCGCGTTGCTGACGCCTGACGGCGACCAGCTGGAGATCGAGTACAGTGCGGAATTCGGACGCCGTTCGGTCGAGCGTATCCGCCTGCCGCTGACGACCGTGTCGGGGGACGTCCTCAAGTCCGGTCATCCGGTGATCATTCGCCGACCTGAGGATTGGAACACGGTCCGTTCGGTCACGCTCGGCGACGCGCAAGAGCCGGCTTCGGCATTGATCGTGCCGATGAAGCTCGGCGACCGCGTGCTCGGGGTCTTGTCCGTGCAAAGCCCCCGCGCTCATTCGTACTCCGATACGGACTGCGGTCTCCTCACCGCCATCTCGGAACAAGCGGCGGTGGCAGTGGAGAACCTGCGCAACCTGCGCGCGAGCACGCAGCGCGCGGCCGATCTCAACCTGCTCGTGGAAGTCGCGAGCGCGGTCTCCTCTGAATTGGATCTGCACCGGGTGTTCGCGAAGATCTACGAACAGGTCAAACGCGTCATCGATGCGCCGCTCTTTTTTGTGGCGCTGCGCTCGGGGGATGACAACAGCGACGTCACGCTCGAATATCTCGTGGAAGGCGAACGGGTCTTCCCGCCCGCGCGGCACAGCGTCGAGGGCACGATCGTCGGGCGCGTGATCGAATCGGGCAAACCGATTTTGGTCCGCAACACCGAAGAGCGGGATAAGCTCAGCCAAAAGCGGGTCGGCGAGGGACCGACGACGGTGCAGTCCATCGTCGCCGTGCCGATGATCGTCGGGGGCCGGATCATCGGCGCCATTTCGACCCAATCGTACATCGCGAGCGCCTACGACGAGCGCCATCTCAAACTGCTGAACGCGATCGCGGAGCAATCGTCGGTGGCCGTGCAAAACGCCAGGCTCTACGAGCGCGCCAAGGAGTTGGCCGACAACGACGCGCTGACCGGTCTTGCACATCAGCGCTCGGTGCAGGAGCGTTTGGCGTACGAGCTCAAGCGCGCGCGCCGCTCCAACGCGAAAGTGGCGCTGCTCATGATGGACATCGACAAGTTCAAGGCGTTCAACGATACCTACGGGCACCCGGTCGGCGACAGCGTGCTCAAAGAAGTGGCTGCGGTCTTGCGCCGCGTGGCGCGAGAGACCGACGTCATCGGGCGTTACGGCGGCGATGAATTTTGCGCGATCTTGCCGGACACCGACCGCGATGCCGCCGGCAAGTTCGCCGAACGGCTGTACGCGGAAATCACGCGCAAGCCGTTTGAGATCGACGACCGGCAGTCGATCCCCATCCGCCTCTCCATCGGGATCGCCGTTTACCCAGAAGATTGCGAAGGCCGAGAGGACCTCGTCGGCGTCGCGGATGCAGCGCTGTACGCGGCCAAACGCGGCGAGGCCGAGCAGGCGGTCCGTTCCGAGGAACTCATCGCGTCGCTGAAAGGCGAGCTCACCCCCTTCAGCGCGTTCATCACGGCGCTTGCGAACGCCGGGCGCGCCAAACGAGAGCAACTGATCAATGTGAACCATCTGGCGGCGAAATATGCCGAGGCTATCGACTTGGACGAGCATCAACGCCACGTGCTGCTGTGTTCTGCAGCCCTGCTCGACATCGGCGAGCTCGCGATTCCGGGTCTCATCTTGAGCAAGCCGGGCAAACTTGAAAAAGAAGACTACGAGATCATCAAAAAGCATCCGGAGTTCGCGTACCAGATGCTCTCGAGTCTGCGCGACTGCGAGGCGATCGCCACCACGGTTCGCCATCACCAGGAACGCTACGACGGTTCAGGCTACCCGCATGGTCTCGCCGGCGAGGATATTCCCCGATTGTCAAGGATCCTTGCCGTGATCGAGGCGTTCGTCGCCATGACGAGCGAACGGCCGTACCGGCCCAAAAAATCGCTGCAGCAAGCACGCGAAGAGCTGCAAGCCTGTGCCGGCAAGCAGTTCGATCCGCAGGTCGTCGAGACGTTCCTCACGCTCGACACCTAAACAAACGCGAAAAAGCGCGCAAATAAATTTGCGCGCCCTACATACCCCTCAAAATGTAGCGGTCGCGAATTTATTCGCGACGATTAATTCTTACAGGGCTCTTTGAGCTTGACGATCGCCAATGCGTAATTGTTACCCTGGTCCTTACGCACGAGATACCCTTCGGGGATGCGATCGAACATGACGAAGCCGGCTTTGAGCGCTTCGTCCAAGGTGGCGAAGACTTTGATGCCGGTCATGACGCGATCCCCTGCGCATTGTCGGCGGCCGCCTTCGCGATGGCTTTGCGGGCATCGCTCATGCGGTCGACGATCGTGAATGTCCGGGCGATGCCGGCGAAGTCCATGAGCCTTCGGACAGATGAGTTGGCGCAGACCACGATCGGCGTGGCGCCCTGCTCGTTGAGCCGTTTCAGCCCGGAGATAAGCGCGCCAAATCCCGAAGAATCGACGCTGCGCGTCCGCGAGAGATCGATGATCGCGTGACTGGGCTTGCGCGCCGCCATGCGGGCGACCGCGCGCGAGAATTGGCGTGACGAGGACACGTCAAACAGCGACCCGATGGTGATCGAGTTTTCCGATGCCTTGACGGCTCCGTTCCGGAGCCTGAGCGGCAGGGTGTTCGTTTTCATGAGCTTGACCGGCGGGAGCCGGGTCCTTCTGTTGTGTTGTACCCGTTATACGAAGCAGACGTTTCAGCCGGGCCACTTGCCTCACAGATACCTTTGGAGAAAAGTGTGCCTTTTGTCTCAAGCGCGATGCTTCGCTTAGGGAACGCTTGGGAGCTTCCCAATCATCGCTGCGAGGCGTTAAAATCTAGTGAATTTTCGAGAAACTGTCTGCGGCCGTCGTTGGGCTCGCGGCCTTTCGATAGTTGGCGAGTGTGATACGCAGCGCTTCGAGCACGCGTTCCGGATAATCGCGCTTTCTCTCAGGATACCCGCCAAGGAAATCTTCTATTTCTTTGGGCGTGAGCGACTCAGCCTCGCTCACGGTGCGACCCTTCACAAGCGAGGTGACGATAGCGCAGGTCGCCACGCCGAACCCACAACCCGTCGTGAAATAGCTGATATCGTCGATCCGCTCGTTCTCGCCCACCTTGACGTAGAACGTGTACATATCGCCGCAGGAGTCGGAGAAGTATTCCCCCGTCGCGCTTGGATTGTCCATCTGCGCGAACCCATGACGGTTCGTGACCAATTCCTGGAACTTGGGAAAATCCATCAGTGCTCCCCTGAGAGTGCGGGCACCGCGGTGCCCGGCTTAGGTGCGGCGACCGCGCCGAACTCGAATTCGCATCGCGCGTCGCCTGCCGCGATCGAGGCGGTCTGGCGAGGTTTCTCGGGCAAGACCTGTTCCATCAACGTGTGGACCATGGCGCAGATCTCCGGATGTGCCGAGACGTTCTCTCGGAACGGACAGTTGTGCTCGCGAAACGTGAAGCCGTCTCCCGAGCGCTCGTATTCCACGATGACGCCACGCTCCCGCAAGAACGCGGCGAGTTCGTGCACGACGCCCGCGGTGTCTTTGTCCGCGAAGCGCTCCGCGTGACGTTGTGCCGAGCGCCGGCCGATATTGGCGAAGAGCTCCTGAAGCCGCTCAGGGCCTTCTTCGCGCGAAAGCTCGTCCATGAGCACCGTGAGCAAGAGCGGGTAGCGCTGCGGGAAGAGACGTTCTCCCTCCTCGGTGAGCGAATAGACAAGGGTGGGCTTGGTGCGCCCAAGGCGCTCGGCGCGTTCGGCGACGAGACCGTCGCGCCCCAACCGCGAGAGATGCTGGCGCACGGCGTTCGCCGTCACGCCATGTTCTTCGGAAAGCTGCGCCGCAGTGCGGAGCCGGTGCTGCTTGAGCGACCGGACGATTCGCCCGCGGGTCGTTTGAAAAAAGCTTTGCTCTCTCATAAGGGTTCTTAAGCGAGGGTGCTATACCGATTATATAGAATGTAGCATAGATTTTCAAGCTTTATCTTGACTATCTTATCACTAAAAACGTACAATAATAGGGATCATGGCAGAAAAACTTCTTGAGATCCGGGATCTTCACGTCAGCGTCGGCGACCGGGAGATCATCCGGGGCGTGAACCTGAGCGTCGACCGGGGCAGCGTGCACGCGCTCATGGGCCCGAATGGCTCGGGCAAGAGCACCCTCTCGCTCGCGCTCATGGGCCACCCCAAGTACACCATCACCAAGGGCGACATCACGTTCAAGGGCCAGGGCATCATCGGGATGCCTCCCAACGAACGGGCTTTGCTCGGCATGTTCTTGGGCTTTCAATACCCTGCCGCAGTTCCCGGAGTGTCGGTCGCCAATTTCTTGCGCAATGCGCTCATGGCGCGACACAAGGGTGCCGCTCCGCTGACGCCGGCGAAATTCAAGAAACTGCTCGACGAGGGCATCGCCAAACTCAAGATGGATCCGGCAGTGCTCGGCCGCTACGTCAATGACGGCTTTTCCGGCGGCGAGAAGAAGCGACTTGAGATCTTACAAGCATTCGTGCTCCAGCCCGAGCTCGAGATTTTGGACGAGACCGACTCGGGGCTCGACATCGATGCGCTGCGCATCATCGCGGAAGGCATCGAAGCGCAACGAGGACCGGAACGCGCGATCCTGCTCATCACGCATTATCAGCGCATCCTCAACTACCTGAAGCCCGACGTCGTGCACGTGATGGTGCGCGGCAAGATCGTCAAAGAAGGCGGACCTGAGTTGGCGCACCAGCTCGAAGCCCAAGGCTACGATCCGCTCATCCGTGAGCTCGTGGAGGCTTAAAAAGAAAAATGGCTACCAAACCGCAGACGCTCGTCGACAAGGATTATCAGTACGGTTTTCGCGACCAAACCGATACCTATAGCTTTAAGGCCCGCAAGGGCATCGACCACGATATCGTCGAGCAGATCTCACAGATGAAGCACGAGCCGCAGTGGATGCGCGACTTCCGCCATCGCTCGCTCGATATTTTTCTGAGCAAACCGCTTCCGCCGTGGGCGGACCTGGAAGCGCTGGACCAAATCAACTTCGCGGATATCTACTATTATATGCGGGCTTCAGACGTCGAGGGGAAGACCTGGGAAGAAGTGCCTGCGGACATCAAGCGCACCTTCGATCGTCTCGGTATTCCCGAAGCCGAGCGGAAGTTCTTGGGGGGCGTCACCGCGCAATACGATTCGGAAGTCGTCTACCATAGCATCCGCAAGGATTTGGAGAAGTTGGGCGTGCTCTTCTCCGACATGGACACGGCATTACGCGAGCACGAGGACATCGTGCGCGAGCACTTCGCCACCGTCATCCCGCCGGCCGACAATAAGTTTTCCGCGCTCAACTCGGCCGTATGGTCTGGGGGATCGTTTATCTGGGTGCCCAAGGGCGTACACGTCGACGTTCCTCTCCAGGCCTACTTCCGCATCAATGCCGAGAGCATGGGTCAGTTCGAGCGCACGCTCATCATCGCCGAGCCGGGGTCCTTCGTGCACTACATCGAGGGCTGCACGGCTCCGACGTATTCAAGCAACTCGCTGCATTCGGCGGTCGTCGAGCTCATCGCCAAGGAAGGCGCGCACATCCGCTATACGACGATCCAGAACTGGTACAAGAACATCTACAACCTTGTCACGAAGCGAGCGCTGGCTCAGAAGAACGCGCACGTGGAATGGGTCGACGGCAATATCGGCTCGCGGCTCACGATGAAGTATCCGTCGGTGTACATGGTAGGCGAGGGCGCTCGGGGCGACGTGCTTTCCATCGCCTATGCAAGCGAAGGCCAGCACCAGGATGCGGGATCGAAGATGGTGCACGCGGCGCCGAACACGAGCTCGATCATCACGAGCAAGTCCGTGAGCAAGGGCGGCGGCCGGACGACGTACCGCGGCCTGGTGAAGGTATACGAAGGCTGCGACGGGGTCAAGTCAAACGTGCGGTGCGACGCGCTCCTCATGGATCCCGAGTCGCGTTCGGATACCTACCCCACCATGGAGATCGACTCGCGTAACGTGCGTATCGAACACGAAGCGACCGTCTCCAAGGTCGGCGAAGAGCAGCTCTTCTACGTGATGAGCCGCGGTCTGACCGAAGTCGAGGCCACGACGATGATCGTCAACGGATTCTTCGAGCCGTTCGTCAAGGAGCTGCCGATGGAGTACGCGGTGGAACTGAACCGCCTCATCGCGCTCGAGATGGAAGGTTCCGTAGGCTAAAGCGCACGCGATGACCGAATCTACAGCGACCGCACCGATTTCGCGCGACCTCGTCGCGCGAATCGGCGCTTCTGGGCCCGAAGAAGTATTGGAAGCCAGGCTCGCCGCGTTCGATGCGTTCGAGTCGATGCCGTTTCCAACGGAGAGTTCGGTTGGGTGGCGCCGCACTGACCTCGCGGGCATCGACCTCAAGCCGGCGCCTCCCGCGGAAAGCGTTTGCGACATCGGGTTGCCCGAAAGCGCAAAAGCCGCAGGCGCGATCGCAAGCTCGCTCGAGGACGCGATTCGCAAGACGTCCTTGCCGGTCGTCAGCACGGTGCGCACCGGCCTCTCGTTCCGGAAGTTTTCGGCGCTCGCGCAGAGCGCGTGGCAAGGCGGGGGCTATCTCCACGTGCCTGCGGGAGCCGATATCGCCGATCCGATCCAGATCAGCTGGAAGGGCGGTCCGTACCCGCGTCTGGTCGTCGTGATCGGCAAGAACGCGCGCGCCACGGTTGTCGAGCAGCACGACCAGTCAGCGAAATACCTCTCGGGCCGCGTCGATCTTATTCTCGAAGATGGGGCTCGTCTCAACTACATCCACGTCCAGGACTGCGCTCGCGAGTCCGTCATCTTCTCGCACCAGCGAGCGGAGATCGGGCGCGACGCAAAACTCGTCACCCTCAATTTTGGCCTGGGCGGCAGACTCGCCCGGACCGACGTCGAGGTGGAGCTGCAAGGTTCAGGAGCCGAGAGCGACATGCTCGGACTCGTCTTCGCAGAGGGCGAGCAGCAATTCGACTATCACACGCTCCAGGGACACCGCGCGCCAAACACGCGCAGCGATCTGCTCTTCAAGTCCGCGCTCGACGACCGCTCGCATTCCGCCTATACGGGCGTGATCATCATCGACCGAGGCGCGCAGCGCAGCGACGCCTATCAAGCCAACCGCAATCTGCTGCTGAGCGAAGGAGCGCGCGCCGACACGGAGCCGATGCTCGAGATCGAGGCAGACGATGTCCGCTGCACCCACGGAGCCACTGTCGGGCCGGTGGACGAGGAACAGCTTTTCTACGCGGAGAGCCGCGGGCTCGAGCCAGACGTCGCTGCGCGAATGATCGTCGAGGGGTTCTTCGGCGAGGTCTTCGAGAAATTCGGTCAGCCGAGCGTGACGAAGCTGCTGCAAGGCAAGGTCGCCCCGCACGTCGCGCGCGTCGGCGCCTGACGCCGATGCCTGCGCAGGTCGTCGAAGTGGCGAGCATCGACGAGGTCCCCGAGGGCAAGGTGAAAGTCGTGTGGGCGGACGGTCGCCAGATCGCGCTGTGCAACTACGGCGGCACGGTCTACGCCATCGACGACGTCTGCACGCACGATCGCGGCCCCCTCGATCAAGGCGAGCTCATCGGCAAGGAGATCGAATGCCCGCGTCACGGCGCGCGCTTCGACGTCACGACCGGCGTCGCGACGCGTCTTCCCGCCATCCGCCCCGTGCGCACATACCCCGTGCACATCGCCGCCGGCAAGATCTCGGTGGAGGTCTAGCGTGAAGGTCGCGAGCAAACCCGCCTCGGTGTCGCAGAGCCTCACGCCGCACGACGTCGCGCGCATCCGCGCTAATTTCCCGATTCTCGGCGAGCGGCCGCATGGCAAACCGCTCGTCTTCCTCGACAGCGCGGCCTCTTCGCAAAAACCGGTCCAAGTCATCGAGGCGATGGACGACTACTATCGGCGCTATCACGCGAACATCCATCGCGGCATCTACCATATCAGCGAGCTCGCGACCGAAGCCTACGAAGAGGCGCGCAGCAAAGTGGCGCGCTTCATCGGCTCGCCCTGCGCCGCCGAGTGCATTTTCGTGCGCAACGCGACCGAAGGGCTCAATCTCGTCGCATACGCCTGGGGGCGCCAACACGTCGGTCGCGGCGACGTCATCTTGCTTACGGAGATGGAGCACCACTCCAACCTCGTCCCCTGGCAGATCTTGGCGCAAGAGCGCGAGGCGACGCTGCGCTTTGTGCCCATCACGAAGGACGGACAGTTGGATCTGCGCTCGCTCGATCGGTTGCTCGCGGGGGCCAAGATCTTCGCCTTCACGGCGGTGAGCAACACGCTTGGCACGATCAATCCTGTGACCGAGCTGGCCGCGCGGGCCAAGTCTGCAGGGGCGGTGAGCGTGGTCGATGCCTGCCAAGCGGTGCCCCGCATGCCGGTCGACGTCACGCAGTGGCAATGCGATTTCATGGCGTTCTCCTCGCACAAGATGCTCGGACCGACCGGCATCGGCGTGCTGTGGGGACGGAAAGAGCTGCTCGACTCCATGCCGCCGTTCTTGACGGGCGGGGGGATGATCAACGTGGTCGAGTACGAGCGCTCCACCTACGCGGACGTCCCGGCGCGGTTCGAAGCGGGCACGCCCGCGATCGCAGAAGCGGTGGGCCTTGGGGCAGCAGTCGATTACCTGCAAGGCATCGGGATGGAACGCGTCCACAACTACGAGCACGAGCTTGCCCAGATCGCGCTCGACAAGCTCGGCGCATTGAGCAACGTCACGATCTATGGACCAGGGATCGAACACCGGACCGGGGTCATCTCGCTGACGGTCGGCGACATCCACGCGCACGACCTGGCGAGCATCTTGGACCGCCTTGGCATCTGCGTTCGCGCCGGGCATCATTGCAACCAACCGCTCATGGAGAAGCTCGGCGTGCCGGCGACGACGCGCGCCTCGTTCTACATCTATAACACGCCCGAGGAGATCGACCTGCTCGTGCGTGGCATCGAAGAAGCCAAGCGGATCTTCAAGATCGCGTGAAGATGCAAGACGACTTCTCCGGGATGGAAGAGCTGTACCGCGATTTCATTCTCGACCACTATCGCAACCCGCGCAACGCCGGGACGCTTGAAGGCGCGGACGCGACCTACGAGGATAACAATCCACTTTGCGGCGACAGGATCCGGATGGACCTCAAGCTGCGCGACGGCGTCATCGAGGACATCAAGTTCAAGGGACGGGGCTGCGCGATCTCGCAAGCCTCGGCTTCACTGCTCACCGAAGTGGTGAAAGGCAAAACCGTCGCGGAAGCGGCGCGTATCGGCAAAGAAGATGTTTTGGAGAACCTTGGGATTCAGATCTCGGCCGCGCGCCTGAAGTGCGCGCTCTTGGGTCTCAAGGTGCTCAAGGAAGCGCTCTCGCTCGCCGCGCCTGACCTCTGACGCGGCCGGCACGGAGGTCGAGGCATGCTGTGGATCTACGATCTCCCGTCGTGGTTGCTCGGCGTCCTCATCGTGGGCACGTTCACGCTGGTCTCCGTCGCCGGATTGTACGCGACGAGAGGACTCATCCGGCGCATCCAAGGACCGCCGCCTGGCCATAACGCAGGGGTGGAGACGTACGTCAACGCCGCAGTCGTGTTCTACGGCCTGATCGCGGGGCTTTTGGCGGTTGGCGTCTGGGAACAATACGCGAGCATCGACGACAAGGTGAGCCAGGAAGCCTCGTCGCTTGCCGCGATGTATCGGGATGCGAGAAGCTATCCGCAGCCCTACCGGTCGAAGCTTCAGACCGAGATGCGCATCTACACGAACTATCTCATCAACGTCGCGTGGCCGTTGCAGCGCAAAGGCATCATCCCCTCGGAGGGCGTCGCGCTTTTGAACGCGGTCGAGGACACGTTGTATGCGTTCGAACCGAAGACGCGCAGCCAGGAGATCGTGGCGACGTCGACCATCGCAGAGTTCAATCGCTACGTCGAGCTGCGGCGCTTTCGACTCCA
>JAJPHJ010000032.1 GCA_021325335.1 Pseudomonadota bacterium
ATGCGTTTTCGCTGGACCTGGAACGTGGGGCGGGTCGCCGGCATCACGATCAGCATCCATCCCAGTTGGCTCATCATCTACGCGCTCTTCGCGTACTCCGCCGCGACCTTCGGCCGCGTCCTCTCGCCCGAGCTCGCCGGCGCATCGAGCCTCGTCCTGGGACTCATCGCCTCGCTCGTGCTCTTCGCAAGCGTCGTCGCTCACGAGTTCGCGCACGCGCTCGTCGCGCGCAGGCTCGGGATCCCGATCGGCGGCATCACCCTGTTCCTCTTCGGCGGCGTCGCGACGATCATGCGGGAACCCGACCGCCCGGTGGACGAGCTGAAAATGGCCATCGCCGGGCCGGCATTGAGCATCGTGCTCGGCCTTCTTTTCTACGGCCTGGCCGTCGGAGCGGACGCCATCCACTGGGCCTGGGGATCGACGTTCTGCTTTTTCTTGGCGATCGCAAACGGGCTCTTAGCCGCCTTCAATCTCTTGCCGGCTTTCCCGAGCGACGGCGGCCGCGTGTTGCGCTCGCTGCTCTGGATGGCGCAGCCCAGTCAAGCGCGCGCGACGATCTGGGCGAGCGCGGTCAGCTTGGTGGTGGCGGGCGCGCTCATCGTGGCGGGCGGATTTCTGGTCGTGCGCGAGCGCGAGACGCGCGGGCTGTGGTGGGTGCTCATCGGCATCTTCTTGGCGCAGGCGGCGCGCAGCGTCGGACGCCAGGCGCGCGTGGATCGAGCGCTCGAGACGATGCGCGTGCGCGATTGCATGGTGAAGACGCTCGTGCCCGTTCCCGCGCAGACGTCCGTGGCCGCGTTCATCGGCGAGGTCGCGGGCAAACCGCAGACCGGTTATCCGGTCGTCGATCAAGGCGCGCTCGTCGGTCTGGCCGACGTGCGGCACACCGCAGGGATCCCGCCGCCGCTGTGGCCGCAGACGCCTATGAGCGCGGTCATGACGCCCATCGCGCAGACGATCGCGTTGTCCGGCGCTGAGTCGGCGCGCGACGTGCTCGGCGAACTCGCGCAGCGTCAGCTGGGCGAGCTTCCGGTCTACGATGATGGACAGCTCGTCGGCATCGTCTCGCGCGACTCGATCTTCCGCGCGCTGCATGCGACGAAAGGCGCGCCGGCATGACCGAAAACCGGGCTGCGTACCCGGCCATGGCCGAGCGCTTCGCAGCGCCGGCGCAAGAGCTTGCCGTGCTGGAGTTCTGGCGCACGCACAACGTTTTCGCGCGCTCACTCGAACAGACGCGCAACGGGCCGCGCTATTCGTTCTACGAAGGTCCGCCGACGGCGAACGGGCGTCCGGGCGTGCACCATGTCTTGGCGCGCGCGTTCAAAGATCTGTATCCGCGCTTTTGGACCATGCGCGGCTACTTCGTGCGCCGCAAAGCAGGTTGGGACACGCACGGTTTGCCCGTCGAGCACGAGATCGAAAAAGAGCTCGGCATCCTCGACAAGAGCCGCATCGAAAAAGAAGTGGGCATCGTGGAGTTCACGCGCCGCTGCCGCGAGAGCGTGTATCGCTACGTGGGGGATTGGCAGAAGCTCACCGAGCGCATGGGGTATTGGGTGGATCTCGACGACGCCTACTTCACCCTTGCGAACAGCTACATCGAAACCGTGTGGTGGCTCTTCAAACAGCTATGGGATCGCGGTCTCGTCGTGCAGGACTACAAGTCCGTGCCGTACGATCCGCGCATCGGCGCGACGCTGTCCGACCACGAAGTGGCGCAGGGCTATCGCGAGGTGGACGATCCGTCGGTCTTCGTGCGCTTCCGCCTGCGCGACGACCCGCAGACCTCGTTTCTCGCATGGACGACCACGCCGTGGACTTTGCCTGCCAACATGGCGCTCGCGGTCCATCCCGCGGTCACGTACTGCGTGGTCAAGCGCGGCGACGAACGCTTCATCGTCGCGGAGCCGCTCGTGGCAAAAGTGTTCGGCGAAGAGCCGGTTGAGGTGGTCGAGCGCAAGCAGGGCAAGGACTTGGCCGGCATCCACTACCAGCCGCTCTACGACTACTACGCGGGTGGCGAGGACCGCTACTACGTCATCCCCGCGCCGTTCGTCACGACCGAAGACGGAACCGGCGTCGTGCACGTCGCTCCGGCGTACGGACCGGACGACCTCGCGCTCGGCAAGGCGCACAAGCTTCCTATATATTACAGCGTGGATTTCACGGGGCATGTGGTCGAGCAAGTTACCGTCGCGGCCGGCTTGTTCTTCAAAGACGCGGACCCGCCCATCGTGGCCGACCTCAAGCGCAGAGGGCTCATGTTCCGCGCCGGCACCTACCGCCACAACTATCCCTTCGGCTGGCGCACGGACGATCCGCTGCTCTACATCGCCAAGACCGCATGGTTCGTGCGCACGACCGCCCGCAAAGCGCAGTTGCTCGAAAACAACGAGAAGATCAATTGGGTTCCCGAGACGATCAAGTACGGCAGATTCGGGAACTGGCTTGAGAACAACGTCGATTGGGCCGTCTCGCGCGAGCGCTTCTGGGGGACGCCGCTGCCGCTGTGGACCGACGGCACGAACTTCATCTGCATCGGTTCCATCGCGGAGCTGGCGCAACGCGCGACGCGCGAGCTGTCCACGCTCGATCTCCACCGGCCTGCGGTGGATGAGATCACCTTCATGGACGGCGGCCGGGAATTTCGCCGCGTGCCGGAAGTGCTCGACGCCTGGTTCGATTCGGGCTCCATGCCGTACGCGCAGTTCCACTATCCCTTCGAGAACGAGAAGATCTTCGCCGAGAGTTTTCCAGCCGATTTCATCTCTGAAGCTGTCGACCAGACGCGCGGGTGGTTCTACAGCCTCCATGCGATCGCGACGCTGCTCTTCGACAGCCCGGCGTATCGCAACGTCATCTGCCTCGGCCATGTCGTGGACGCCGCCGGCGAGAAGATGAGCAAGAGCCGCGGCAACGTCATCGACCCCTATCTCATCTTCGATCAAGTCGGCGCCGACGCGTTGCGCTGGTACTTCTTCGTGGGCAGCCCGCCGGGCGAGGCCAAACGGGTGTCGGTCGAACTCGTCGCGGAAGGTTCGCACAAGCTTTTCAACACCTTGTGGAACACGGCGAAGTTCTTCACGACGTATGCCAATGCGGATGGCGTCGGCGTGCCGCCGGACGTATTGCTCGCTTCGCGGCCGGATCTCGACCGCTGGGCGGTGTCGCGACTCGAGAGCGTGACCGACGAGGTCACCCGTCTGCTCGAACGCTACGACGCGCTCGGCGCCGGGCGCGCGATCGAGCGCTTCGTGGACGATCTCTCGAACTGGTACGTGCGGCCCTCCCGCGCCCGATTTTGGGGCGCGACGCTCACCGCAGACAAACAAGCCGCCTACCGCACGCTGTGGGAGAGCCTCACGAGGGTGACGCGGCTCTTGGCGCCGTTCGTGCCGTTCTTCGCGGAGGCGCTGTACCGCGAGCTCATCCGCTCCATGGATCCGCTGGGCCCGGAAAGCGTGCACCTGGACGCGTGGCCGCCCGCAAATCATGCGGCGATCGACGAGTCTTTGCTCGACGCGATGGGCGTGGCGAAGCGAGCGGTGGATCTCGGGCGTCAAGCTCGCGCCGGCGCGAAGGTCAAGACGCGCCAGCCGCTTCCGGTGGCGTACGTACGCGCTCGCAACGAGCGCGAAGCGGCTGCACTGCAACGCTTCCGGGCGCTCGTGCTCGAGGAGCTCAACGTCAAAGATCTGCAGGTCGTCGGCCTGGAAGCGCAGTTCATCGAGTACGCGCTCCGACCGAACTTGCCGCGGCTGGGTCCTCGCTACGGCAAACGCATGGGGGCGGTGCGCGCGGCGCTCGCGTCCGCGGACGCACGGGCCGTCGCGACAGCGGTCGCCGCCGGGAAGCCGGTCGTGGTGAAGGGCGATGGCGAGACGTTCGAACTCGAACCGAGCGACGTCTTGGTGGACAGCAAGTCGGCCGAAGGCTTTGCGTTCGCGGAAAGCGAGGGCATGCTCGTCGCGCTCGACACGCGGCTCGATGCCGACCTCGTGCTCGAAGGCGTGGCGCGCGAGATCGTGCGCGCGGTGCAAGACGCACGCAAACAGGCAGACCTCCAGGTCAGCGACCGGATCCATCTCCGGTTGACGACAGAGGGTACCGCGGCGCAAGCGCTGGCCAAGTTCCGCGAATACATCATGGGGGAGACGCTGGCAGTCGACCTCAACGGCGCCGATTTCGCACCTGCGTTCGCCGCGCAGTCGTCCGACGGGCTCAAGGTCGAACTCGCCCGCGCCTAAAGCCGAAGGCGCGACGGACGGCGTGGCGAAGTGGCGCCGCGATCGGCCCCTCTTGGATCGGAAGGTGCTTCGATGATGTTGAATCGAGCTCGCCGTATCAACGGCGCGTTGTTGCTTGCGATCGCGGCGTCCACACTGGTCGCCGGCTGCGGCAAAGCGGCGCAGACGAAGGCAAATGAAGCCTTCGCGCAAGGGCGGGCCGCGCAAGCCCGCCGCGATTACAAGACCGCGGTTGCGGATTACAATGAAGCGGCGAAAACGCTCGCGCCCGATCCTCGGATAAGTTACGATCGCGGGCTCGCGTACTACAACCTCAACCAGTATGCGCAGGCAGACCAGGACTTCACCGATGCGCTGCGCATGGTCCGCGGCGGAGACATGCGCCTGGCGCAGAATTTCGTGCGCGCCATCCCATATTTCCGCGGGCTGAGCCGGATCCAAGAAGCGCGATGGTCGGGCGCCAACGACGACTTGCGCCTGGCGGTCGTCTCCTACCCGAAGAGCTGGCTTGCTTGGGACAGCCTGGGCTACGCGCGCGCCGCGCTCGGCGATTATCGCAACGCGCTGCCCGACTACGATCGCGGCCTGCACTTGTATCCGCGCGACGCGATCGACCACAACAATCGCGGACTCGCGTATGCGCACACCCGCCAGCAGCGCGCGGCCGTGGCGGACTACACGACTGCCATCCACCTCTCGCCGCGCTGGGGCTTACCCTATCAAAATCGCGGCCAAGCCTATTTCGCGAGCGCGGATTACCACGACGCAGAGCGCGATTTTACAAAAGCGATCGCCCTGCTGCCGAAGGCGTGGTCGTGGGGCTACCGCTGCGAGGCGCGCGAGAATCTCGGCGAGGTCAAAGCCGCGCTGTCGGATTGCAATCGCGCGCTCGCATACTATCCGCGGTGGTCGGCGGTCTATGTGGACCGCGCCTGGGCTGAAGCGACGCTCGGCGCGAACAAGCGCGCGCTGGCAGACGCCAACGAAGCGGTCAAGACCGATCCGCACAACGAGGTGGCCTACACCTACCGCGGTTGGATCCGCCAGCGCTTGATGCAATACCGCGCGGCCTTCATCGACTACGATGAAGCGCTTCGCCTCAACCCGCACTATGCGATGGCGAGCCAGTACCGCGCGAGCTTGGGGAATTTCGTGGCGGCGGCGCAGCGCGCCGGAGTGACGTCGTACGGCATCGGCTCGCTCAACGTCGCGCAGATGGAGAGCGAGCGCGAGCCGACCAAGAGCGAATACGAACAGCGCGTGTCCGAATGCGGCGGGTATTACTCAGAATCGGACAGCTACTACGATGACTGCGTGCAAAACGGCGTCGCCCAGGCCAAGAACGATGAGTCGTCGGATCAGGAAGCTGCGAATCAGGCGGAGTCCGACGCGTACAACGCGCAGCAGCAGATCCAAGAGCAGATCAACTACCAGCAGCAAGAGGAGCAAAACGCCGCGGCTCAAGCGCAAGAAGAACAGAACTACGCGCAAAGCCAGAGCGACAGTTACAGCGGCGGCTACTCCGACAGCGGGTCTGCGGACACGGGCGGCGGCGGGGGCGAAGAGCAGGCTGCTCCGGTTGAAGAGGCGCCGGTCGAAGAAGCACCGCCCGAGAGCGATAGCGGCGGCGGCTAACCCTCCTTTGTCTAGGGTTTGACCACGCGGCCCGACGCGCTCGTGCGGGCGGGCGCGGCTGGGGTCTGTTGCACGCGCCACATCATGAAGAGTCCGATGACGAGCATGGCGAGCGTGAGATACTGCGCTCCCGTGAGTCCCATAAAAATGATGCCCGGTTCGCGGTAGAATTCGACGATCGTGCGCACGAGACCATAACCGGCGACAAACGCCCACAAGACGAGTCCGTCTTTGCGCCCGCTCCAACCGTGCACGAGCCACACCAGCGGCAGCAGAACGACGAACATGCCGATCGCTTCGAAGATCTGCGACGGATAGCGGTAGCCTTGGCAACACGGGAACAAGATGCCGATCGGCGAGTCGGTCTGGCGCCCGGGCAACTCGTCGTTGATGAAGTTGACGACGCGCGTGGTGGCGATGGCGAGCGGCATCCACAGCGCGACTTCGTCCGTCACTCGATAGAAGCTCGACTTCGTCTTGCGGACGAAGAGCCAAATGCCGGCGAGCGCACCCAGGAAACCGCCGTGAAAGGCCATGCCGCCGTGCCAGATGGCGATGATCTCGAGCGGATTCTGCAGGTAATAGGAGAGCGGGTGTCCGCCCGCGCTCGCGGGCGTGAGCATATCGGCGAGCAAGAAAAAAAGCCTGCCGCCCAAGATGACGCCGATCATGGCGTAGACGACGAGCTCTTGCGCTTGGTC
>JAJPHJ010000020.1 GCA_021325335.1 Pseudomonadota bacterium
CGCGACGGCCGCGACGGAAAAGCGGGCGGCGACATGACCTTCGAGACCTACGCGCACAGCACTCCCTCCGAGCGCCTGCTCACGGTCAACGTCGAAGACGAGATGCGCCGTTCGTACCTCGATTACGCGATGAGCGTGATCGTGGCGCGCGCGTTGCCGGATGTCCGCGACGGCCTCAAACCGGTACACCGCCGCATCTTGTACGCCATGTCGCAGCTCGGCTTGGCGCCCGACAAGCCGCACCGAAAATGCGCGGGCACGGTCGGCGAGGTTCTCAAGAACTATCATCCTCACGGCGACGTCTCGGTTTACGACGCGCTCGTGCGCATGGCGCAGGATTTCAGCCTGCGCTACCCGCTCATCAACGGACACGGGAATTTCGGCTCGATCGACGGTGACCCACCCGCGGCCATGCGCTACACGGAGGCGCGCCTCGCTCCGCTCGCGCTCGAGATGCTCGCCGACATCGACAAAGAGACGGTCGATTTCGTCCCCAACTACGATGCCTCCAGCCGCGAGCCGGCCCTCTTGCCTGCGCGGTTGCCGAATCTGCTCGTCAACGGCTCTTCCGGCATCGCAGTAGGCATGGCGACGAACATCCCGCCGCACAACCTCGGCGAGGTCTGCGATGCCATCTGCGCGCTCATCGACGATCGCGGGCTCAAAGACAAAGAACTCTTCAAACTGGTCACCGGCCCGGATTTTCCCACGGGCGCGCTCATCTTGGGGCGCGAGGGCATCCGGCAGAGCTATCTCACCGGACGCGGCGCCATCACGATGCGCGCCAAGCATGAGTTCGAAGAAGCCCGCGGCGGTCGCCAAGCCATCATCATCACGGAGATTCCTTTCCAGCTCAACAAAACGAAGCTGATCGAGAACATCGCCGAACTCGTCCAAAACAAACGCGTCACCGGCATCGCGGATCTACGCGACGAGAGCGACCGCAAGGGCATGCGCATCGTCATCGAGCTCAAGCGCGAAGGCCAAGGACAGCTCATCCTCAACCAGCTTTACAAGCACACGCCGCTGCAGTCGTCTTTCGGCGTCAACAATGTCGCGCTGGTGGACGGTCAACCGCGCACGCTCAGCCTGCGGCAGATGCTCGAGGCCTACATCGAGCATCGCAAGATCGTCGTCACGCGCCGCGCGCAGTACGAGTTGCGCAAGGCCAAGGAGCGCGCGCACATCCTCGAGGGCTATCGCATCGCCCTCGACCACATCGATGCCATCATCAAGCTGATCCGCGGCTCGCAGACCACCGAAGAAGCGCGCGACGGCTTGATGAAAAAGTTCAAGCTCACCGAGATCCAGGCCAATGCGATCCTGGACCTGCGCCTGCAGCGGCTCGTCGCGCTTGAGCGCCAGAAGATCGAAGAGGAATACGTCGCGCTGCTCAAGACCATCGCGGGGCTCGAAGAACTTCTGCGCAGCGAACGGCGTATCTATGCGGTCGTCAAAGACGAGGTTGGCGTGCTGCGCAAGAAGTACGCGGACAAGCGGCGCACGCAGATCGTCGAAGCCGAGGGCGAGTTCGAGATCGAAGATCTCATCGCCGACACCGAAGTCGTCGTTACCGTCACCGCAGGCGGCTACATCAAGCGCGTCAACGCCGATACTTTCCGTTCGCAAAATCGCGGCGGCCGCGGCGTCATGGGCTTGGCGCTCAAGAAGGAAGATGTCGTCCGCCACATCTTCTCCGCCACCACGCACCAGCACGTCTTGTTCTTCACCAACCGCGGGCGCGTGTTGCGCTTACGAGCCCATGAGATCCCGGATGCGTCGCGTCAGGCGCGGGGCACGGCGCTCGTCAACCTTCTCACTTTGCCCCCGGGCGAGACGGTGACGACCGTGCTTCCCATACGCAAGCTCGGCACCGAAGATTTTCTCGTCATGGTGACCAAGCGCGGCTACATCAAGAAGACCGCGCTGTCGGAGTTCGGCAACGTGCGCCGCTCCGGCCTCATCGCCATCAGCCTCATGCCCAACGACGAGCTCTTGAGCACGGTGCTCACTGACGGCAAGGCGGAACTGCTGCTCGCGACGAGCGCCGGCTTTGCTATCCGCTTCGACGAGAAGACCGTGCGCCCCATGGGCCGCGCCAGCCGCGGCGTGCGCGCGGTGCGTCTGGGCCAGCGCGATGTGGTCCAGGCGCTCGACATCATCGGCAAGGATCGCCGCGAAGTCTTGGTCATCACGAGCAAAGGCTACGGCAAACGGACCGCCATCGATCTTTACCGCAAGACGAACCGCGGCGGCAAAGGCATCAAAGCCTTCAACCGCACCGCCAAGAACGGCGAGATCGTCGACCAGTTCCTCGTCAAGCCGGACGACGAGATCATGCTCATCTCGTCGCACGGCATCGTCATCCGCATCAAGGTGTTTCAGATCCGGGAGACCGGCCGCTCGGCGCAAGGCGTCCGCGTCATGAAGCTCGATGAAGGTGATGCGGTCATCGCAGCGGCGAACGTCGGTCAGCGCAACGAAGAAGCAGAACGTGTATAATATTGTAGGGGGCGACTGGAAAGTCGCCCTTGTAGGGGCCGACTGAAAAGCCGCCCGATGAAGGAGAAAAACCGATGAGCGACATGCTGCAGGTGAACCAGAACAATTTTCAAGCCGAGGTGCTGCAATCCTCAAGCCCGGTGCTCGTGGATTTTTGGGCGCCGTGGTGCGGCCCGTGCCGCATGGTCGCTCCGGTCGTCGACAAGATCGCGCAGACCTACTCCGGCCGGCTCAAGGTCGTCAAGCTCAACACCGATGACAGCCCAAGCCTCGCCGGACAATACGAGGTGAGCGGCATTCCCGCGCTCATCCTCTTCAAGTCCGGCGCGCCAGTCGACCGGATCGTGGGCTACGTGCCGGAAAAGCAGCTCGCGAACATGGTCGAAAAGCACCTCGCGCCCGTCGCCTAGCGCGCCATGAACGCGCCGCTGCGCGACATCCCGCCGGTGCACCGCCTCACCACCGATCCCGCGGTATCCGCGTACGAAGGGTTGCTCGGCCGCGCGAACGTGCGTGTGGCGGTGCAAGCCGTGCTCGATCGCGCGCGTGAAGGCGCAGCCAAAGGCGCCGAGATTCCGCCCTTCGAGCGGCTGCGCGGCGAAGTGCTCGAACGGCTCGCCGACGACCGCCGAGCTGATCTCATCTCGGTCGTCAACGGCACGGGGGTCTTGCTGCACACGAACTTCGGCCGCGCCCCGCTCGCCGCGAACGCTCTCGCTAACGCCGTGCAGCTTGGCGGCGGTTACACGAATCTCGAATTCGATCTCGCAGAAGGCAAGCGTGGCAGCCGCTACGACCGCGTGTCGCTGCAGCTATGCGAGCTTTCCGGCGCGCAAGGCGCGCTCGTCGTCAACAACTGCGCCGCCGCAGTGCTGCTCGTCCTCGACACATTTGCTCGCGACCGCGACGTCGTTGTCAGCCGCGGCCAGCTGATCGAGATCGGCGGGGGCTTTCGGCTTCCCGACGTCTTGCGCAGGAGCGGCGCCCGGCTCGTCGAGGTTGGGACGACGAACAAGACCTATGCTCGGGACTTCCGCGAGGCGTGGTCCGAGCGCACCGCCATGTTCATGCGCTCCCATCCGAGCAACTACCGGATTGAAGGCTTCACGGCCGAGGTAGATGCCAAGACGCTCGCCGCGCTCGCGAAGGAATTAGACGTCATCGCTTTCGAGGACCTCGGTTCGGGTGCGTTCGTCGACCTCGAGCAGTTCGGAATCGCGCACGAGCCCACGGTCGCGGAGGAAATCGCGACCGGCATGGATCTGGTCGCGGTGTCTGGTGACAAGTTGCTCGGAGGGCCGCAATGCGGCATCATCTGCGGGAACACAGAGCACATCGAGACGCTCAAGCGAAATCCGCTCGTACGGGCCCTGCGCGTGGACAAGCTCACCCTGGCCGCGCTTTCGGGGACGCTGGCGCTCTACTTGGAACCAAGCCGGCTGCTTGAAATACCGCTCTTCGCGATGTTGCATGCAGGCGTGGCGGAGTTGCGCGAACGCGCCGGACGCATTTGCGCCGCTCTCGCGGATGCCGGGTCGGGAGGCGCCATCCGGATCGCCCCGTGCGAAACCGTGGCGACCACCGGCGGAGGTACCCTCCCCCTTGCGAGCATCCCCTCGGCCGGAATCTCCATAAGCAGCTCGGATCGGAGCGCCGATGAAATCGCCGCATCGCTGCGCAGCGCGTCACCACCGGTCATCGGACGCACCGAGGACACGGCCGTGCGGATCGATCTGCGCTCGGTATTGCCAGGGCAAGATGCCGAGCTGATCGAGGTTCTTCGCAGCCTCACCATTGAAACAAAGCCACAGGGCGGCCGGTAGTCATTTCCATGCGCTTCACCTCAGCGATCGTCTTCGCCGCCGCCGCGTTGCTTTGCGGATGCATCTATGGTGACGACAATTCCAGCGCAAACACTACGCATTTCCAGCAGCGCGCCAAACCCGGACAGGCAGTGGCGCTCGACGTCGACGGTTCCATTGGCGTCGAGCTGTTGCTGACCGCGTCGCCGGACGGCTTCGTCCGGCTTGATGCGACGCCGCTGCACGGACTTTCTGGTCTGCGGCTGACCCAAGCCGCCGATGCGCAGTGGCTGCGCTTGCGTCTGGATCCGCCGTCTGGGCAAGGCCAGCCGATGCACTGGCCTTTCGGTCGCGGACGAGAGGCGAAGATAACGCTGAGCGTTCCGCCCGATGCGACGGTTTCAGTCAACGCGGTCAACGGACCGGTGCACGCCGACGGCGTGCATGGGCCGCTGGCGATCCATCTCGTCAACGGGCCGATCGAAGTGGCCGGGGCAGGCAACGTGCTGTCGCTGCACCTGGTCAACGGCCCGATCAGCGTAGCGATCGAAGACCAGTCTCGCACGCCGAACATCAACATCGCGGGCACGAACGGGTCCATCGAAGTGATCGTGCCCAAGGGTTTTCGCGCGATGGTCGACGCCCACACGGTTCTCGGACCGCTCGACGAGCGTCTGAGCAACACGCAAGGACCGGGCAGCATGTCGGTGCGCCTCGTCGCCGGACCGGTCACGATAGAAGAGCGCTGACCCGCAGTCCTGAAGCAGCGCTGCGGAGCGCTGTTCGTCTTTCATGCACATCATCGGCACCGCCGGCCACGTCGATCACGGCAAGAGCGCACTCGTCCTTGCCTTGACCGGCCACAACCCCGATCGTTTGATCGAAGAACGCGAGCGCGGGATGACGCTCGATCTGGGCTTTGCGCCGCTCCGTTTTTCCGACGGGGTCGAAGCCGGGATCATCGACGTCCCCGGCCACGAGCGCTTCCTTCACAACATGCTCGCGGGCGCCGGGGGCATGGAGCTGCTGCTGCTCGTCGTCGCCGCCACCGACGGTCCCAAGCAGCAGACGTTCGAACATCTTCAAATCCTCAACTTCCTCAACGTCACGCGCGCCATCATCGTGCTGACGAAGGCAGATCTCGTCTCGCCGGAACAGCGCCGCGCTGCCGCTGACACTGCGCGTGCCGCAGCCGCCTCCACCGTGGCTTCGGAAGCGCGGGTCGTCGCGGTGTCTTCGGTGACGGGCGAGGGGATCGACGAGCTCAAGACGCTCATCCACGAGTTGCTCGCCGCGCTGCCACCGCGGCGCGCGAACGCGCCCGCCTTCCTGCCAGTGGATCGCGTCTTCGCGCTGCCGGGCCACGGCACGATCGTCACAGGCACGCTCGTGCAAGGGACGCTGTCGAACGGCGACACGCTGGTGCTGCAACCCTCCGGGCTTGTCGCGCGCGTGAAGAGCTTGCAGGTCTTCGGATCAAAAGTCGATTCTGCGACCGGCGGATCGCGCGTGGCGGTCAATCTGCCCGGCATCCAGGTCGGCGACATCGCTCGCGGAGAGGCGCTCGTCGCGGCGCGCGAGTTTACACCCACTCGCGACCTCGATGTCGAGTTCACCGCGTTTCCGGCGGCCGTTTCACTCTTGCGCAGACGTCTGCCGGTACGGGTGCACATCGGTTCCGCCGAAATCCCGGGACAACTCCGTTTCGAGGACGGGCCGCCGAGTAATGGCACCGCGCGCGCACGTCTCGCGCTCTGGCGGCCGACCGTCGCCTTTCCCGGCATGCGTTTGATCGTCCGGCGCATGAGCCCCAAAGATCTGCTGGGCGGCGCGCGGATCGTTTCGCGCGGCGGTCTGGCGTCCGATGCCTCAGCAAACGGCGACCCCGCTTTCGACGACGCCCCCGCATTCGCAGAGGAGATCGCGCAGGTGCTGGAGGCATCAGGTCTTGCCCCGCTCGACGCAACGCAGACCGCCGCGCGCGCCAACGTGAAACTCGCCGTGGCCGACGCTGCGCTCGCATGGCTCGTAGAGCACGGGCATGCCGTGCGCCTCCAAAAACCCGTTGCGTTTCTTGCGCGCTCGGTAAACGACGGCGCTCTTGACGCGACGCTGCGATTCTTGCAGCAGCGTCACGCGGCCGCCCCGTGGCGTCTCGGAGCGACGGCTGCAGATATCGCTAAAGCGCTCGCCATCGCGGAGCCGGTCTGCGCGCGGGTGTTGGCGGCCTGGGAAGACGATGGTCGCGTGGCTTCGCGCTCGCGGTTTTGGCATCTACCGGGCGTCCAACCGCAGTTGGATCGCAAGCAAACCGCGTTCTTCCGGATAGCGCTTGCGCCGAAAGATGAAGCCGATCTCACGCCTTATGCGTTTGCGGAAGTCGAGAGCGCGGTCGCCCGCGAGGGCATGGCGATGCGGGAGGCGTTCGAAAGCCTGCTCGTGCTCGGCGCGCTTCGGCGCGTCGGAGACGATCTCTACCGGCGATCGCAATACGAACGCGCGCAGGCGGCGGTGAGAACGCTGCTCGAGCGCCAAGGCCAAGCCACCATGGCGCAGCTCCGCGACGCGCTCGGCACATCGCGCAAGCACGCGCTCCCGCTCATGGAGCATTTCGACAGCAGCGGCTTTACCATTCGCGTCGGCGACCTGCGACGTTTGCGGAAATCGTGACGAGGCATTGACGGCGCCGCTGGACAAGCGCACGCTCCGATGAGCGTGCTTCTGTTCTTCTGGCATTGGCTTTTCGCGGCGTTCGCGATGTTCTGGCAAGTGCTGTGGTCGCTCGTCCTCGGCTTTTTAATCTCGGCCATGATCCAAGCATACGTCCCCAAGGACGGCCTCGTGAGAGTGCTGGGTCGCGCGGGACTGCGCGAGCTCGCGATTGCGACCGGTCTTGGCGCAGCGAGTTCGTCGTGCAGTTACGCCGCCGCGGCCACGGCGAAGTCGCTCTTCGTCCGCGGCGCGAATTTCACGGTGGCGATGGTCTTCATGTTCGCGTCCACCAATCTCGTGATCGAGCTTGGCCTCGTCTTGTGGCAACTGATGGGATGGCCTTTCGTGGCGGCGGAATGGATCGGCGGATTGGTGCTCATCGCCGTCTTCGTCCTGCTCGCGAAGTTTTTGCTCCCAGCTTCGACTGTGGAGGCGGGTCGCCGGCACGCGGAGGCCGTCGAAGTTTCCGGGCACGACCATGGCGACATGCTCGCCCCAGGAGCGACGCTGCTCGACAAACTGCGCTCGCCGATCGGCTGGACGTACGTCGCGCATTTTTTCGAGATGGACTGGTCCATGCTCGCATTCGATTTGTTCCTCGGCTTTCTCATCGCCGGCTTTTTAGCGGTGGCGGTGCCTGCCACGCTATGGCAACATTTGTACGTGACGTCAGCCCCGGCGTGGGTTCGGACCATCGAGAACGCCCTCGTCGGACCGATCATCGCCGTTCTCAGTTTCGTCTGTTCCATCGGCAACGTGCCGCTCGCAGCCGTGCTGTGGAACGGCGGCAGCACCTTCGGCGGCGTCGTCGCATTCCTGTACGCCGATCTCATCGTCTTGCCGCTCATCGACGTGTATCGCAAGTACTACGGTTGGGCGCTCGCGCTGCGCATGATCGTGGTTTTCTATGCCTCCATGGTCGTCGCTGGACTCGTCGTGGAACTTGCGTTTGGTGCGCTGCATCTGACGCCGCGTCCGCCGGGTGGTTTTCTCATGCAGATCGAGACGATCGCTTTCAATTATACCTTCGTCCTCAACGTGCTCCTCGTAGCGGTCGCATTGTTGCTCGTCTGGTGGGGACGGCGCACCCCGCACGGCCACGCACATGCGCACTCGTAGGGGGCGACTGGAAAGTCGCCCCAAGACCCGATGGCGCTTCTCTTAGGCCTTCTCGCCGGCTTCACGTACGGAGCGGCGGACTTCATCGGCGGAGTCGCCAGCCGCATGTCAAGCGTCTTTTCGGTCGTCGTCATCTCGCAGCTGAGCGGCCTGCTCTTGCTGCTCGCCTTCATCCCATTCTTGCCGGCTGCGCACCCTCTGCCGAGCGATTTCATGTGGGGCGGACTTGCCGGCCTTGTGGGCGCGGTCGGCATCTCGCTCTTGTATCGCGGGCTCGCCATCGGCCGGATGAGCATGGTTTCGCCGATCACCGCCGTCATCGGCGCGCTGATCCCGTTCCTCGTGGGTCTGGCTTTGCACGAACGCCTCTCGCCGTTGTCGATCGCCGGCGTCGTCATCGCGCTCGTCGGCGTCGTCTTGGTCTCGTCGACGGATTCAGAAGCGGCGCCTTTCGGTCGCATGCATGAGTGGCTGCGCCAGCCCGGCCTGGTCGAAGCGTTGCTCTCCGGGGTCGGCATAGGCCTGTTCTACGTCTTCCTCGCGCGCTCGCGCCCGGAGTCGGGGATGTGGCCGCTCGCTGCCTCGCGCTGCGCCTCGGCGTTCGTGCTGACGCTCGTCGCCCTGGGGGCCCGGCAGACGTTGCGGCCCGGGCCTGGAGGATGGTCGAGCATCGTGCTCGCAGGCGTCCTCGACATGTCAGCCAACGGCTTTTACCTGCTCGCCACGCGTCACGGCCCGCTTGCCATCGTCGCAGTGCTCGCGTCGCTCTATCCGGCGAGTACCGTCATACTCGCCCGCGTGTTCTTGCGCGAGCGGCTCAACACTGTACAGCTAAGCGGGGTCGCCTTCGCGCTCGTGGCGATCGGCCTCATCGGCACGGGGCATTGATGGCTGCATGAGCCCATCCGAACGAACTCGCGCCGTGCGCTGGCAAGATCCGTCGGTGAATGTGGATGCGGCGAAGACCACGAGCGGTTTGGAGCGGCTCCGCGCCTTGCTGCGAGGGGACGCGCCGCGACCTCCCATGGCCGAACTCGTCGATATCTCGCTTGTCTCGGTAGAACCCGGCTTGGTCGTATTCGAAGGCAAGGCAGCCGAATTCCATTACAATCTCGGCGGTGTCGCGCATGGGGGATACGCGTGCACCATGCTCGACTCCGCGCTCGGCTGCGCCGTGACCTCGCTTTTGCCCGCGGGAAAGAGCTGCACGACCACCGATCTGCACGTGCGCTTCGTCCGACCGATCACCGTCGCGACGGGAGCCTTACGCTGCGAAGCAGCCGTTCTCCACCTCGGCAAAACCCTTGCAACCGCAGAGGCGAGGATCACGGACGCCGCCGGCAAGCTGTACGCACACGGCACGACAGCCTGCGCGATCCTCGACGAAAAATAACGGCACGACCGATGGGTGCTTGGTTCGAAGGTTTTGGGATCATCGATAAGCTCGTCGGACTTCGCGCACGAGCCTACGCGGAAATGCTCGCGTGCCTTTCCGATGATCATCGAAGATTTTTATTCGCGCTTATCGGGCGATGGGCCGTCGCCAGCGCACCGGATTTGAGAGTTGCCGCCCAGGAACTCGACGCGCACCTGACCGCGACGGAGAAGGACAAGATCGCAAAGGCCGCGCTTGGCTACGCACAAGGCTTTCAGGAGGCGAACGACGACCTCATCTCGCGCTTGCTCGCGTCCGGCGAGAAAGTGACTATTGGCCAGCGATCCGGCGCGAGATTGACCTTCGAGGAACCCGCGTTGGCGCTGCTCGATTTTACCGTCGATGAACTGGTCTTCAACCTCAATAGCTCCAAGGTGAGGTGACGTTGATGCAGGGTGACTCATGGGACGGGCCGACCCCAGTCCAGGTTGAATTCGAAGCTCACCAGCAGATGCTGAGCGCCTTAAGCCTCGAACACCGAAATCTCTTGTCCCAGGTGATAGCGCAGTTGGCTGGCGCGAGGCCGCCTGATTTTCGCGCCGCTTGCGCCAAACTCGACGCGGTTCTCAGCGATGCAGAAAACGAGGCTATTCTCGCCGCGAACAGGCGCGCTATCGAGCAGCATGAGGCGTTTAAGAAATGGGTTCAGCGACCTCGCCCCGGCGTCAACACCAACGTGATTGATGTTTCCAGCGTGCATGAGTATGACCTTGACCCGAGCGCCCTACTCATCACATCGTCGATCCGCGAGCTTATCCACACGGTTAACCGTGTGAAATACCAGCCGGAAAAAGAAGAGAGGGCATGAATCCGACTCGTTCCCTCGCATCCGAGTGTTGTTCGTCTTACGCGGGAGCTGCTGCCTTCGCTTCCTTCACGATCGGCACGTCGATGAGATTGCCATATTCGGTCCACGAGCCGTCGTAGTTGCGCGCGCTATCATAGCCGAGTAAGTACCTGAGGACGAACCACGTATGTGAGGAGCGCTCGCCGATGCGACAGTACGCGATGACGTCTTTCTTCGTGTCGATGCCTTTGCCGCCGTAGAGCGCCGCGAGATCGTCCGCGCTCTTGAACGTGCCGTCGTCGTTGACCGCTTGCGCCCACGGGACGTTCACGGCGCCGGGGATGTGGCCGGCGCGCTGCGCGGTCTCCGTCATGCCCGGGGGAGCGATGATCTCGCCGTTGAACTCCGGCGCTGAACGCACGTCGACGAGGTAGTACGACTGGTCGGACACCGCTTCGAGCACGAGGTCACGCTTGGCGCGCAGTTCGGGGTTCACGGCGCTCACGCGGTAGTCGGCGCGCGGATATGACGGCTTGTCCGTCGAGAGCGGACGATTTTCCGCCAACCATTTCTTACGGCCGCCGTCGATGAGCATCACCTTGTCGTGCCCGTAGTACTTGAGGATCCAAAAAGCGAATGCGGCGAACCAATTGTTGTTGTCGCCGTAGAGAACGATGGTCGTGTTATTGCCGACGCCGCTCGCGGAGAGCAGCTCTTCGATCTCTTCGGTCGTCGGGATGTCGCGGCGGACCGGATCGTTGAGCTGCGTCTGCCAGTTGAACCCGACTGCTCCAGGCAGGTGCCCCTGGTCGTACGCGGTCGTATCGACGTCCACTTCGATGAACCGCAGGTTCGGATCGTTGAGATGTTGCTGCGCCCAGTCGGTCGTGACCAGGACCTCAGGGTGGGCATAGGCCTTTGCCATGTGTCAACTCCTTGGGAATGCTACAGAGGGGGCGGGTCTGTTCGTCGCGCCCGGTAAGCCCTTCCTCGGGGTGTCCTAGAGGTAAGCGGCCCGGGAACCTTAATTTTTCGACGACTGCATGTTTTTCCGACAGATCTATGACGAAGGTCTCGCCCACGCTTCGTACGTGATCGGCTGCGATCAAACGGGCGAAGCGCTCGTCGTCGATCCCCGCCGTGACGTGGACATCTATAAGGCTCTCACGAGCGAGCACCAACTGCGCGTCACCGCGGTCGCCGAGACCCACATCCACGCCGACTATCTGTCGGGCGGGCGCGAACTTGCGGCCGCCAGCGGGGCGGCCCTCTACGTGTCCGCGTATGGCGACGAGGGCGAGCGATATCTCCTTGACCAGCCTCCCGTGCGCGTCAAACCGTTGCGCGACGGTGAGGAGATCAAGATCGGTGCGGTGCGAGCCCGCGCCCTGCACACACCCGGGCATACCCCGGAACACCTGTGCTTCGCGATTCATGAAACGCCGCAGGCCAAGGAACCCATGATGCTTTTGAGCGGCGATTTCATCTTCGTCGGCGATCTCGGGCGCCCGGATCTGCTCGAGGCGGCCCTTGGCAAGAGCGGAGCCGCAGACTCGGGTGCGCGGGCGATGTTCGCAAGCCTGCGCAAGGTCCTCGGCGCGTTGCCCGATTTTGTCTCCGTCTGGCCTGCCCACGGCGCAGGCTCTGCCTGCGGCAAGGCGCTCGGCGCAGTACCGGCGACGACACTCGGCTACGAACGGCGGTTTTCATGGTGGAGCTCGTTTGTGGGACGCGACGACGAACCCGGCTTCGTGCGCGCGCTGCGCGAAGGCCAACCTGACGCTCCCAGTTATTTTGCGCGCATGAAGCACGACAACCGCGGTTTCACCCCGATCTTAGGCTCGCTCCCGGATCCGCCGCTCCTCGAACCCGCTGCGCTTCGCACCGCGATCCGGTCTGGCGCCGTGCTTGTCGACACGCGTCCGCGGGAGGAGTTCTGCGCGTCCCACCCCCTCGGCGCGTTGTCGTTGCCGGATCGTTTGAATTTCTCGACGCGCGCCGCGTGGTTCTTGACGCCGGACACGCCCATCATCTTGCTCGCCAAACCCGAGCGGCTTGCAGAGCTCGTGCGCCGTCTCGTGCGCGTCGGGTTGGATCGCATCGCCGGCTACGTTCCCACCGTCGCTGCGACTGGGTTGGCGCTCGAGACCCTCGATCAGGTTAGCGCAGATGAAGCGCAGCGGCGCTGGTCGGCGCATGCTGCCGTTTTCCTCGATGTCCGTCAGCGCTCGGAGTTCGCGGACGCGCACATCCCCGACACGACGAACGTGAGCGCCGGCCGATTGGCGGCGAGCCTTGCCGCCATCCCCAAGGGTCGGCCGATCGTCGTCTTCTGCGCCGGCGGGGACCGGTCAGTGAGCGCCGCGAGCGCGCTGCGCGCCGCAGGATTCTCCGATGTCGCGAACATGGATGGCGGTTTCGGGGAATGGCGCGACCGCGGCTTTCCAGCGGAACGCTCTAGATGAGCACCAGGGCCGCATCCGCTCAAGCCGAATGAGCGCTCGTTCCGTGCAGCCGCCTGAAGGGGGGTCGTCCATGGTTTCTCGCAAGCAGTTCATCTCCACGACTGCGCTCGGCGTTTCCGTCGCAGCACTGTCGAGCTCGGATGCCGCACAGGCCGCGATGGCCGACCGCGCGCCGTTGCATTTCCACGTGCTCAAGCCCGGCGAGTTCGACAGCGCCGCGATGAACAAGATCATGATGATGGACAATTCGAACAAGCAAGTCTTCCAGTCGGTCGGGCTCGTGACCATCGCGCCCGGGGTTGCCAGCCTGTACGTCCACATGCAGAACTCGCTCAACGCCTACCAGTTCTCGTACGGCATGGGTGCGAACGGGCTCGCGGTGCTCGCCGTCCTCATCGGACCGTCCATCGCCTTGGCGCTTAACGACAAGATGTGGAAGAAATACAAGATCGGAGCCATGCTCAAAGCCGACGCGACGAATACCTACTATCCGGCGGACTCCAATCTCGATCTCTCCGCAAGCCCAGATGACCCGAACGGCATCTACCAGGACTGGAGCGCCCAGGCGCTCCTCAAGCGCGGGGCATCGTTCATGGTCTGCCACAACGCCACGACGGCGTTCGCGGGGATGCTCGGTCAAAAAGTGGGCGTCGAGCCGAAAGCCGCGCTTTCGGATTTCGAAGCGAACATGCTGCCGGGCTTCCTCATGGTGCCCGCAGGCGTGGCAGCCGTGCAAGCGGCGCAATCGAATGGTTGGAAATTGTTTCCGATCATCTAGATGGCTTCGCTGATTCCGCTTCTGCTCTATGGGTTAGCAGTCGGAATATCGCTCGGGCTCACAGGTGGAGGGGGATCGATCATCACGGTCCCTCTCCTTGTCTATTGCATCGGGGAGCCCGTTCACGTCGCGATTCCAACGTCGCTGTTCGTCGTCGGAGCGACGGCGCTCGGCGGCTACCTGCGGCGACTCTCCCAAGCCCAGTCGTTCGATGGTTGCATGGTCGGGCTTGCGGGATTGTTCGGTGCGGTGCCCGGACGGCTTGCGGCGGAAGCCTTCTCGGGCCGGATGCTCTTGCTGCTCTTCTCCCTCATCATGCTGGTCGCGGCGATCTTCATGTTCCGCTCCAAGACGTACGCCCCGCGGTCGCAGCAGCGACCTCATTGGCTGCTCGTGTCGGCGGTCGGCATAGGCATCGGCTTTCTCACCGGCTTCTTGGGCGTCGGGGGCGGTTTTTTGATCGTGCCGGGGCTCGTGCTGTTGCTGGGCCTAGGGATGAGCGCCGCCATTCCTACCTCGTTGCTCGTCATCGCGATCAACTGCGCCTCGAGTCTGCTCGGGCCATTGCTGATCGGCAAAGGAGAAGCGTCGCTCGGCCGGATCGAATGGCATGTGGCGGTCCCTTTCGTCGCGGGAGGCCTCGTCGGCGCGCTCATCGGGGGCGCGCTGGCTGGACGTCTCGACCAACGGACCCTGAAGCAGGTGTTCGCCGTGTTCTTATTCGTTGTGGCGGCGTTCGTCATGCTGAGCGCTACGGGAGCCATCCCCCTGCGCGTGAAATAATAATGTAGCCGGCGCGAATTTATTCGCGCCAATCTCGGAGGCATCCATGAGCGAGCGCGGCGGGCTGCTGCATCCGGAGATCGAGGACTACGATCCAAAGGAGACACAACGCGAAGTCGCCGGTGGCGCTCTGCTCATCGATGTGCGCGAGCAGCATGAGTGGGACGTCAGCCGCCTTCCAGGAGCCGTTCACATCCCAATGGGCGATATCCCCAATCGCCTTGAGGAATTGCCGCGCGATCGCAAGCTCATCTTCACCTGCCGCTCCGGCAACCGCAGCGGCCACGTGAAGGACTATCTCATCGAGGAGCACGGCTACACCGACGTGCACAACCAGCTCGGCGGCATCATCGCGTGGCAGCTCGAGGGGCTGCCGGTCGTCAAATGATGCGCGCGTCCACGCTCTGCCTCATCGTGGCCGCTTGCTGCATCGCAGTCGCATGCGGCGAGCACATGCGTTCAGGTTCGACACAGTCGAGCCAGCAACAAACCAGCCATCCAGCAGCCGCCGCTGCGGTGGCGGCGTTTCCCGCCGGCCCGCAAGGCGCGCTCATCGCATACGGGCACGACATTATCGAGAACACGCCCGCCGTGATGGGCGGGAATATCACGGCGAAGATGTCCTGCGCCGCCTGCCATCCCGACGCTGGGCGCGTGCCGCATCAAGGCTCGTTTCTCGGAACCTACGCAATGTTTCCGCAGTGGAACAAGCGCGCCAAACGTTTCATCGCGCTGCAAGACCGGATCGCCGAATGCTTCCTGTACAGCATGAACGGTCGTCCACCGGCCTACAACAGCAAGCAGATGATCGCGATCACCGCCTACATCGCGTTCCTCTCGCGCGGCGCTAAAGTTGGAGAAGGCTTTGAAGGACAGGAGCCGGTGAAGCTGTCCGCCGGGCCGCCGAACGTGCATAACGGCGCCGCCCTCTACGCCGCGCGTTGTGTCGAGTGCCACGGCGTCAGTGGCAACGGGTCGGGTATGGTTGGCGATCCACCGCTATGGGGGCCGAATTCGTTCAACGACAAAGCTGGCATGAGTCGCCTCGACCGCATGGCCCCCTTCGTGCGGGCCGCGATGCCGCACAATGCGCCAGGAACGCTCACCGATCAACAAGCGACCGACGTCGCCGCGTACATCCTTTCGCACCCGCGCCCGCACTTCGACAAGTCGAAATTGATCGCGTTTCCCCCGCAACCCGCCTCGTACTTCTGATGGCGGTGAATGCGCTCGAACCGACCCGGGAGCAAGCGTGGCAGCTCGTCACTGAAAACGTGGCCAACCCCGCCCTGCGCCGTCACATGCTCGCGGTGGAAACCGCGATGCGGGCCTACGCCCGCAGGCTCGGTGCCGACGAGGAACGCTGGGGGATCGTGGGGCTGCTTCACGATTTTGATTGGGAAATTCACCCCACCGCCGAGGAACATCCGGAGCTCGGCTGCCGCATGCTTGAAGAGCTCGGGTATCCGGCGGACATGGTGCGAGCCATCCGCGGACACGCTTCGTACCTGCACGTCCCCCGCGACACGTCCATGGCGAAGGCGCTCTTCGCCTGCGACGAACTGTGCGGGTTTCTGACGGCGGTCGCCTACGTCCGGCCCTCGAAGAGCATCAAAGACGTCGGCGTCGAATCGGTGAAGAAGAAATTGAAAGACAAACGCTTTGCGGCAAACGTCAACCGCGACGAGATCCACGAGGCCGCCCAGGAGTTCGGCGTGGCCCTCGACGATCACATCGCATTTCTCATCGAGGCGCTCGGCGCGAACGCTGCAGACCTCGGGCTCTGATCGGAGAACAGAGATGGAAAATGCAACATTTGGAGCGGGCTGCTTTTGGGGCGTGGAGCACGCGTTCCGGCAGATCCCCGGCGTCGTCGACACCATGGTCGGTTACGAAGGCGGCAGCATGCCCAACCCCACCTACAAGGATGTCTGCACCGATCGCACCGGCCACGCGGAAGTGGTGCAGGTGACGTACGATCCCGCCAAAGTCAGCTACGAGACGCTCCTCGACGCGTTCTTCGATCTGCACGATCCCACCCAGCGCGATCGCCAGGGGCCCGATTTCGGCACCCAGTATCGCACGGTCGTTTTCTATCATTCACCGGAGCAACAAGCAGCTGCGCAGAAGGCGATCGCCGCGCTGACGGATTCGGGCAAGTATCGCAAGCCGATCGCGACGCAAGTGGTCCCAGCGTCAACGTTCTATCCTGCGGAAGATTACCATCAACGGTATTTCGAAAAACAGGGCATCGCTCCGACCTGCCACACCTAAGATCGCGCGCAAATAAATTTGCGCGAGCTACAACGCCGCAAAATAAATTTGCGCGAGCTACGATGTAGCGATCGCGAATTTATTCGCGATTAGTGAACGGCTTGGGGCGCGTCCGTGTAGTCTTCGTAGACGAGACCTTCGGCGATTTCGAGCGACTCGCCCATGAGATGGCGCGCCAGTGCCGCGTCTTCGCACGATTGACTGCTATTTTTGAAGTTGTTCAGCACGCTTTGCGCTTGTTCGTGTGTGTCATACGCGTACCAGAGCCCGCAGGCGATCTCACCGGGTGGGATCCCGAGCCGAGTGGCTTGTGTATACGTTGGGGGCATCTCACCGGGGAATCGCTGCTGCAGGGCATGGGCGAACGCGGCGTACCGCTCCGGTGACGATTGCACGTCGAGCAGCGTGATCTCGGCGGACAGATCGATCGCTTGGGCTGCGTAAACCTCATCTGAAGCGTGCTGGGCTTTGGCAAGCGCCGCATCCCAGGCGCTCAACACCGCGGAAAAGTTGCTCGGCAGCCTCGGAACTGGGGGCGTTCCAGATTTGCCCGACGGCGTGGGCGGCGGCGTCGCGTTGACCATGTCGCCGAGCATTCGGGTGGCCGTGATTCCCTGGTCGATCGCCGCGCGCGCCTGCGCGATGCTGTCGAGGATCTGGTTATTCGATTTGTTGATGCCGGCGGTCATGGACGGGTAGAATGCGAACAGCGCTTGATACTTGGGCGTGAGCGGCGCCGCATCGTCAAGCGGTTCGCTCATCTCCCGCATCGTATCTTGATTGGGGCCGAACAAACCCGGCGCGGTTTGCAGCACGTCGCCGGCGATGGCGACCGTGCCGGAGATGTCGGCGTCGAGGTGCGCCAACGCGCTCGCGACCACGCTGCCGGGACCTGAGCTTGGTGTCGGGCCGGCCGGCGCTTGGCCCTGCGACTGGTTTTGCATGGCGCTCGACACGCGGTTGAGCTGATCCTCAAGGTTCTGCAGCTCGCCCGCGCCGAGCCGGTCGTCTGTTTTTGCCTGAGTCTGGGCGGATTGCGCGTTGAGCACGGCCGCCTTGAGCGCAGCGACGGCTTCTTGGCGCCGCGGGTCGTTCGGCTCGATCGACGCGAGCGCGACGCGGCCGTCCGGCGCCGCAAGTGCGCCCGACTCGCGCATGGCGTAGTCTAGCTGGCTTTGATGCTCGGCTACGAGCGCGCGTTGGCTTGGATCGGCCACCTTCTTGAGCTTCGCCTGCGCATAACTGTAGCGACCTTCGGCTTGATCGTGGATCGCCTCGGCGATGATCACGGAGTCGGTGGGGTGGTTGAGTTCGGGGTATCCGAGCAAGTGCGAGATGCGATCCTGCGGCACCGGGTGGTCGATGAACGCCTTGTCCGCCTTGCTGCCCGGTCCGGGATCCATGGCGCCGAGTTTGGCCATGACGTCGACCGCCGCTTGCGGGTCGTATCCGCTTTGCGCCGCGAGCCGCTCGCCGTAGTGGTCGGCTTGGAGCTCATCGGTCCGCGAGAACTTCTCTGCTGCAAGCTCGCCGCCAATGTTGCCGAGCACCCCGGCGATAGGTGAGAGGATCGACGCGATGGCCGCGAGGATGCCGATCGCGTTGTCTTGGGCGTCCGACTTCACCACGTGGCGCAACTCGACGTGGCCCATTTCGTGGCCCATGGTCGCGGCGAGCTCGTCGTCGGAGGACACGAAGTTGAGCAAACCCATGTCCACGTGGATAAAACCGCCCTTCATCGCGAACGCGTTGATGTCCGGCTCGTTCAAAATCGTAAAGCTGAAGTTGATATCGCGGCGCTGGCGATGCAACGCGAGCTGGCCGCCGACCGAATTGACCCACGACACGAGGAAGGGGTCGGTGACCTTGATGCTGTGCGCGTCGACCTGCGCGCTCTGGGCTTTGCCTTGTGCGACTTCTTGCGCCGTGGACATAGCGGCGGCGGGCGCGATCGGCGACTGGCCCAACGTCAGCGTGACGGCGAGCGCGACGAGGCAGCGGCGAAGGGTGGTGTTCATCGTGCGAAACGTTTGATGGTTTCTACAATTGCTTGCGTGGAGACGTTACTGCGACCTGCAGCGACAATGCGAGAAAGGGCGCTCTCATTGTATCCAGCACCCCTGTGAAGAACCTGAGAAGCGCGCGTCTAGTCGGAAACGATGAGAGTCGAGGTGCTCGTGCGGCCGAATTCTTCCGGCGCGAACTGCAGGTGCACGTTTGCACCGGGCCAGAGGTACGTACCGGGCGTCACCGAGCGGACGAGATAGTGCAACGTGTACACCCCCGCCTCGAGCCTCGCCGCATACGCGACGATGCGGTCCTTGTAGATCGTCTGATAATCGATCTCCCAGCTGTCGCCCGCGGCTTCGTAGTACGGCGTCGCCGTCTTGAACGTCGTGTCGACCGCTTCCAATCCAGCGGGCAGCTCGTCCGTGATGATCGCATGATCCACGGGATGATCCGTGATGATCTCAAGGCCCACATCGAAGATCTCGCCGGGTGCAAGCGTCAACGGATCGTTGGGCGCGTTCAGACCCATCTTCGCGAGCACCTCATCCTTATTCGCCGGGCGGACTTGGCGCGTGATGCGCAATCCCGCCAGCTGGCCTGGCTGGTTTCCGGCCAGGCGATATGTGTACGACACGAGATAGTGCAACTGGCCGTTGCCGGACTTCGCGAGCACGAGATCGTGCGAACCACGGGGCAATTGCGCCATGGGCACGCTGCTGCGATCGGTCGTGACCTTATAGCCCGAGAAGCTCACCGATTGCAGCGTCTTGCCCGCGAAGGTGGACAAAGCGGTGAAGTTGGGCGGTCGGGGTTCGAGCGCCCCGTAGGCGACAAGCGCGGCGAGCGCCTGCGCAGTTTCATACGAATCTTGCCAGCTGCCATTGCGCCGCAAGGCGAGCAGGCTCGCCAGAAGCTTGTCCAAGAATGCCGGGTCGCTTTGGCGCGCCACGTACAGACGCAACGCCTCGGCGCGCATCACCGCGGGAGACGACAGCCAGCCCCACTCCTCCGGATAGTTGATCGTCGCATACCGCCCGGTGACGTACACGATCTCTTGCAGCTTATCGGCCATCGCGGCGCCCTGCGACTGCCAGCCCGGAACGCCGAGCAGGTAGCGCGCCAGCTGCACCTGACCGAGCAGATCGAGGTTGTCGCGCGCATCGTAGATGTCCGAGAGAAAGTCTGTCCGCGGCTCGCCCAGTTCGCCGAGCGCGATCAAGATATCGAGCCGCACCCGCGCCAAACAGTTGGGGATGCCCGAACACACGCTGGGATCTGCGAGTTTGCGTTCGAGGTATGCCTTCACGTGCGCGATCATCTGCGCATTGACGGTCAAGCCTGCCGCCTGCGCAGCCGCGAGACTGCGCCCCACATACGGCGTCACAAAAACGCTCGACTCGGTGAAACATGGGCACCACGCAAAGCCGCCGTCGCTGCGCTGCAATTTCGCGAGTTGCGCGAGCGACTGCGCCGCGCTTGCATCCGGATTGAACGATCCGAGCGAGCCACCATAACGCTTGGAGAGCACTTTGAGGTCTGCCGCCATCCAGAGCCGGCTCGCTGCGGGTTCGAGCAGCGGCAAAGCGTCGCTTGCGAGCTCCTGCTTCGCAGGCGCCGTGATCTCCGGAAGCAGCGTGCTGGCAAGATCGATTTCCAGACCACCGCTGTCGCCCGCCACGTTGGGATTCACGTTGACAGGCACCGTCGCGCTGGTTTTTGTCACGCCCGACTCTACGACAGACTCCATCAGCGATAGCGGCTGGCTGACGGTCAGCGGCACCGAGAACGCGTCTGCGGCCGAGCTGACGCTGCTCGCGAACTTCACCTGTGCTACGCCTACACCGCTCGCGAACATCTGGAACCGGTACGCCGAGGTCGCCACGGGAGCCGCTGTCGAGAGACTCGTCGAATTGCTCTCACTTTTGGAAGGCTTGAAGACGAGCGGTCCCGACAGCGAGCCCATGATGTCGAGAGTGCCCGAGCCCGCGGAGACGTTTGTGACGCTCACGCCGGCATTGAAGCTGTCGCCGGGCCGCACGAACTGTGGCAGCAGCGGATTCGTAACGAGCGGTTTGGAGGTGACGAACGTGGTGTCCGCGTTGCCGAAGCGGAAGTCGGTTGCACTTTCCGCACCGGAGGAGACGGCGACCGCCATCACGCGCCAGGTCGTAAGATCGTCAGGCAGCTTGAAAGTGACCTGCGCCCTCCCGCTTGCATCGGTCTGGACGGCGCCGTTGTAGTATGCGAGCGGCTGGAAGTTCGTGCGCACCCTAGTACTCGCCGCACCGGCGAGGAAGCCTCCGCCGTACCCCCACCCTTTCTGCAGCGGTGATGCGATCTGCGCGAGCACGACGTTAGGCCGGTTGTCCGCGAACGTCGTCGCGATGAACTGGGGTGCATACACCGTCTGGACGAGATCGGGCGGCCGGTAACCCGTGAGCTGCAAGATCGTCTCGTTGACGACCATCACCGCGAGTTCACTCCGCTTGGGTTGTCCTCGAGAATCCCGCACCGACAGGCTGACGCTTTGCTGCGCGCCCGGTTGCAAGCTCGTATGGGCAAGCGCGAGCGTCAGCTTGAGATACTTGTCCGCGAGGTCGATCGCGAACGGGGCGAATCCCGTGCGCGCCAAGCTGTCGATGGACCCCGGCGCAAGCGTCGCCAGCGGCTTGCCTCGACGCACGAGCACCGCTTCGACCGCCGCATTGGGCAGCATATCGGCGGTGACCCGGAAGTGCACTTCGGGAGCGCTGCCGCTGACGGTTTGCACCGAGCTCGTGAGGATCTTGTCGCGCACGACGGCGAAGTAGAGTTGACCGCTCGGATAGGGTGATTGGATGAGCGCGGTCGCGGTGTCGCCGACTCGATACGTCTTTTTGTCGAGCTTCACTTGCAGCACGTTTTGGTCGAAGGCGCCCCAATCGACCTCACCCGGCCCCGTCACCCAGACCTGGGTGTCGGTCGCGGTCGTGTCGTCTTTCGCGTCGGAGAGATTCGCGCGAATGCGGTACGGTCCGGCGGTGGTCGGCGTCAGCGAGACCGCCTGCGGTCCCTCGCCCGACGTGGCTCGCGCTGTGGCGACGGTCTTGTACTGCACCGAATTGACGTCGCTCTCGCCGCCTTCCACGATCTGCGCGGCATTGCCGTAGATCATCTGCTGTAACGCGAAGGTGACGTCTCGGCCTCGTTCGAGCGCGCCGCTGGCATCGGAGACGACGAAAGTGACCGTCAGCGGCTTGCCGGCCGTGCCTACCCAGTCGCTTTTCAAGCCGATGAGCGCTTCGCCCGGCAAGACGGTGAAGGTCTTTGAATCGGCGACCGAGAGGTTCGACACGTCGACGACCTGCGCATCGACCTGATAGGCGAGCGGATACGGAACGCTCGCGTCGACGTCGATCTGCTGTTCGAACTGGCCTGTGTCCGACAGCGCGGGCTTGCTCTGCAGCACGTCGCTCGTGATGGAGGGCGGCTGCTCGGGCCACAACCACTGCCGGCCGAAGGTGTAATCGTCTAACCCCTTAGGGGTGAACGATGTCTGCTGCCGCGTCACGTAGTAGCTTGCCTGGCCGGCCGTGACCGGAGAGCCGAAGAGATAGGTGCTCGTCGCTTTCGCGACGACCGAGTTGCCTGCGTAGGCGATGGTCTTGTCGAGCGTGAGGTCGACCTTGAAGTTCGGCGGCTTGAATTCAGCGACGCGGAAATCGCCGGTGACCGTCACTCCGCTCGGGCCTTTGGCCGACAGCGTGTAGTATCCTAATGGTTGATTTGCCCGCAGCGGCAACGCGAGGGAGAACATGCCGTACCCGTCGGTCGTGCGCACGCCCAAGTCGCTCTTGCCGCCATCGGGAGCAAGCAGCGTCACGTGGTAGGGCGCGCGACGATCCTGGCGCAGCGCGCCGTTTTGCAGGTAATAAGCAGCGCCCGTGAACTCTGCTTTCTCCCCGGGTTGATAGAGCGATCGATCGGAGAAGATGGTGCCGCGCGATTGGGCGTCTCCGCGATCCCACTGGGTGTCGATGCCGTACCCGTACGAGCCGCTATACGGGTCGGTGCGCGCATACGCCCAATCACTGCCCTCGCGAGCGATCGCCACGAGCACGGGTCCGCCGTACGTGCCCAGGCCTTGCGCGATGCAGCGCTGCATCGCATCGGCCGCGAGGCTGAAGGAACCGTTCGCATCGGTGGTCCCTGTCGCGCACGGTCCGCTGGGCGAGCTGTAGACCGCGACCTGCGCGCCGGCCACGTTCGTTCCATCCGAAAGGTGCGCCACGCGCACGAGCCCTTGCGTGGGGAACCACTGCGCGAAGACGCCGAGGTTCGTCAGGCCGATGAACCCGTAGAACTTCACGTCAGGTGGATCTTGCTGGGTCGTCGCCTCCGCGCCGTACGCGAGCATGCCCGTCTTGCCGCCAAGTCTTTGACGAAGGGGCACGGGGACGTTCGTGACCTGATTACGCGCGGCGTTGACTCGCACCGCTGGCCATTGCGACGGGTCGGGCAAGAGCGTCGGACCGCTCGAATCTGGATACGGATTGTCGAAGGCCACGATGTCGCGCGGCTGCATCACCTTGAAGACCGCGAAGTATTCGCCTTTGGGCAGATTCACGGTGGAGATGTTCAGCTGCAGGTTGTCATCGGCCGGGAAGATGTTGACGCCATCGGGCATCCAGAAGTTTGCCGTGAGGTCGCCCGTGTTCAGCGTCGTTTGCTTCGTCGCGCCAAGCGTCTGCCCGAAACTGTCTGCGACGCCTGGGCCGACGGTGATCGTATAACTGGTCCGCGGCACGAGCCATGCCGTGTTCACCGAAACCGCGTTGTCCCCGTCCGAGACTTGCCACAAGCCTGCGGTGCTTTGCGGCACGGGATGAATGGAGAGGTTCTTCTGCACGGAGTCCGCCACGAGCGGATTGTTGAACTGCAGTTGTGGCGTGCCGCCCAAGAAGCGGTCGACGGTTTGCGTGTTATGGACCAAGCCGCTGAACGCCAGTTGACCGAACGTCTTGATCTGGCCGCTGAAGGTCTTCGTGCTCGGCAGGTTGCCGCGCGCCGGTGCGAGGCCAGGCGCGACCACCACATCGTAGACCGTGTCTTTGTCGAGCGGTTGCTTCGGCATGATGAGATATGGCCAGTCACGTGCCGACGCGTCGAAGTTCATCTGCGGCTGGTCTTCATCGTTGGGCGCCGGCGTGTTCGTCGTGTCCGGCGCCACCGTGACGGGCACGGAGGCTTTCGTTTTTGCGTTGACGAGCGAGACGTGATCGCCGAGCGAGGCGGGATCGAGCTCCACGTTCGACTTGAAACGGATCGTCGGCGTGAGCCCCACGACTTGAGGCTGCGAGCTCTCGTCGCTCTGATCGTCCTGCCCGGACAGCGTGGGCAAGCCCGTGATCGCAAGCCCCGCGGTGGTGAACGTCCACGAAAGGTCGGCGTTCAGGGCGTGACCTGAAAGATCGCTAAGGCCGGTGTGAAGGGTGACGCGAAAGCGCGAGGAGAGCGGCAATGCCTGGTCGTGTTGGAACCCGACCATGCGCGGCGTCAGGAATCGGAAGCGTCCGGGGATCGGTGGGTCAATCGTGAACTGCGCAAGCTTGTCTTGTTGCGAGGGATCTTCGATCGCTTGAAGGGGGATGAGCGGCTGCGCGAAGATGACCCGGATCTGGGCGAGCGGTTTCACCTCGCCTTTCGGGCTTATCTGCTCGATCCAAGCGGGTAAAGTCGGTGCGGGCACGGGCGAGACGGCCGGCAGGGCTTTCGTGAGCGCCCCGCCCCTCACGGTCGCGCATCCCGCCAACACCACGACCATCAGCACATGTAGGGGTCGCAAATTTATTTGCGACCTCGAGTTCATTCGCGCCGTCAGATGTAGCCGGCGCAAATTTATTTGCGCCATGAAACGTGGCACATGCATGAGGGTACGTCACAGTCGCGAACCTTACCCCCGTGAAGCGCTCGGCTCTCCTCTGGAAGATCGGAGCGATCGTCGCGTGCCTCGCGGCGCTCGTGCGGCTTGCGCCCTACCTCGCGCCGATCCGAGAATCAGACATCGCTCAGCACCAGCAGGCGGTAGAATTCACCGACCGCAACGGCCTGCCGCTCGGAACCGTCCTGACGCGCGACCAGGAACATACGGTGGCCGTGCCGCTCTCGGACGTCGCCCCGGACTTTATCCACGCGATCGTCGCCGCGGAAGACAGCCGCTTCCAGCGCCACGGACCGGTGGACTACCTCGCCATGGCCCGCGCCCTCGTCCAAGATCTTCGCCACCGCTATGCGCTCAGCGGTGCCTCGACCATCACCATGCAACTCGCGCGCATGGTGCGGCCGTCGCCGGCCACCATCCCTGGGAAGATGGTGCAAGTCTGGAACGCCTGGCGCCTCGCCGCAGGCATGAGCCGCGAGCAGATCCTCTCGGCCTACGTCAACCGCGTACCGATGGGCAGCAACATCTATGGCGTGGAAGCGGCAGCCAGCACGTACCTGGGGTTACCCGCTTCGCAGCTCGACCTTGCGCAGGCGAGCCTGCTCGCGGCGATTCCCAACGATCCGCCGGCGCTCTATCCCTACGAACACTGGCGCGCGCTTAAAGAACGCCAGCGCTACGTGCTTGCGCGGATGGTGAAAGACGGCTACGTCAGCCAGGCCCAGGCCGTGCGCGCCGGAGCAGAACAGGTCTCGCTCCAACCTCGGGGGGAGGGCATCGTCGCAGCGCCCCATTTCCTCTTCTGGCTTGCCGCGCAACTCCCCGACGGCTCATCACACGTGCGCACCACGATCGATCGCGATCTACAACGCTTCGTCGAGACCCAAGTGCGCCAGGTGATCGGGGACCTCGCGTCGCGCAACGTCCATCACGCGGCCGTGCTCGTCGTCGACAACCACACGCGTGAGGTCTTGGCGTACGTCGGCTCGCCCGATTATTTCTCAGAGCTGCAGATGGGCCGCAACGACGGTGTGCAGGCGCTGCGGCAGCCCGGCTCTGCCCTCAAGCCCTTCCTGTACGAGCTCGCGCTCGAGACGCACGCCATCGAACCGAACACGATCCTCGCAGATGTGCCCGCGCATTATGCGATCCCGGGCGAGCTCCTGTACAGCCCTGTCGATTACAACGGATCCTATCAAGGACCGGTGCGCGTGCGGATCGCGTTGGCAGATTCCCTGAACATCCCCGCTGTGCGCGTGCTCTCAGATATCGGCGTGCCCCGGTTCCTAGACCGGCTGCACGAGCTTGGCTTCAGCCATCTGACGCGATCGCCGGACTATTATGGTTTGGGACTGACGCTTGGGGGGGGTGAGGTGAGTCTATGGGAGCTCACGCGCGCCTACGTGGCGTTGGCGCATCAAGGAACGCCAGAGGATTTTGTGACGGTGCTCGACGCAAACGGCGCGGCGAGCGCGGCGCCCCTTGCGAGCCGAATCGGCGATGCCAGCGCCTGGGAGCTCGTGACCGACATGCTCGCGGATGCCCACGCGCGCGCCAAAGCCTTCGGCGTGAATTCGGTGCTTGACATGCCGTTCGCCGCTGCGGTGAAGACCGGTACTTCATCGGACTTCCGCGACACCTGGACGGTCGGCTTCACGACCGATTACACGGTCGGCGTGTGGGTCGGCAACTTCAACGGCGATCCCATGCAGCACGTCTCCGGCGTCACCGGCGCGGCGCCGCTGTGGAATCGGATCTTGCTGCACCTCCACGAGCAGCGCGATCCCGAGGCGTTCGCGCCGCCGGCCGGCCTCCGACTGGAGCCGATCTGCGCGACCACAGGCGCTCGACCGACTCGCGCGTGCAAGACGGCGGTCTTTGAATATCTGTATCCGCAGGATCTCGCCATGTCGAGCCAGGCGGCTCGCAACGCCCCACTGGCACCGATCTACGATCCCTGGATCGCGACCCAAGGCGCGGTCCCCTCGCAGCGGTTGCGGATCCTGTTCCCGCACCAGGGCGACGTCTTCGTCTTGCGCGAGCATGAGCCGGCGTTTGCTTCGGCCGCCCAGGCGCTGCAATTCCACGTCAGCGCACGACCCGGACAACGCATCCGCCTCTGGCTAAACGGCACTTCGCTCCCCACCGATGGATCCGCCGCCTGGTGGCCGCTGCGAGCGGGCACCTGGACGCTCGCAGCAGCGACGGCGACCGAACGCGATCAAGTGACGTTCAGCGTCATCTTCGACCGCATGCCTTCGCTACGGCCGGGCTTTTCGCTCGTCTCCCGCTGACCCAGTGGCATTGATACCATGCTTGCAATCTCCGTTCTCGGAGAGTATAATGTCCCATACAGGACACACGAAAAATGATTGCCTATCCCGAAACCCTCTACAAGCCGGAAGCCGCCGTCGACCTGCGCTCCGAACGCGAGCGCGCTCGGCTCTCCGGACCTGCCCTGCGCGCCTTCTTCAAGATCATGGCCTCCTTCAGCATCAAGGCCGAACACGCGCGCGAGCTGCTCGGGGGCATTTCTAACGGTCCGTACTACGAGTTGAAGAAGCATCCGAAAGGCAGAACCCTCGATATCGACAAGTTGCAGCGCATCTCGTACCTCATCGGGATCTTCAAGGCGCTGCACATCCTCCACGGCCGCGAACTTGCCAACCGCTGGATTAGCCTCGAGAACGCCAATCCGATTTTCGACGGCAAGACGCCGCTCGAGTACATGCTGCGAGGCGGGCTGCCCGCCATGCAGACCGTGCGGCGTTTGCTCGACGCCAGGCGCGGCGGAGGGAAATAGCCGTCCACATCCCTCGCATCTCCAAACTCCGGCAGCTAGACACTCATCGCATGATCCCCTCGAAGTATGGCGACGCAACCGTTCTCGGAGAGATCGCGAGCGAGGCGGATCTTAAAGCTGTGTGGGATTTGGACAACGCTACCAACGACCGGCTGCTCGCGGCGCGCGGACTGCTCCCCGGCATCGAGCGAAGTGAGCTCGTCAGCGGCATGGCGCACAGCGACATCATCAACGCGGCCTTCACGCACGCACACCCGCTGGGCGCGCGGTTCAGCGGACCGGCGCGTGGTGCGTGGTACGCCGGTTTCGATATCGCGACCGCTCAGGCCGAAGTGGCTTTCCACAAGACCGTGCAGCTGAGTGAGATCAATTATTTCCACGACAGCGTCACCTACGACGATTACCTGTCGGACCTGCTCGGGGACTATTACGATTTGCGTATCGGCGCGCGGTCCTTCGCGAAGTGCCTGGATCCCGACAGCTACGTGGAATCGCAAAAGCTTGGCGCGCGTCTGTTGCGCGGCGGCGCCCTCGGCATCGTCTATCCCAGTGTGCGCTTCGCCCGCGGCACGAGCATCGTGTGCTTCCGGCCGGCGGGCGTCGCCAACGTGAGAAAAGGGGAAACCTACCGCTTCTCGTGGTCGGGCCAGACGAAGCCCGCGATCAGCCTCGGATGACGAAAGGTTTGCTCCCGTAACCGGGACACAAGACGGTGAGGCGCAAACGCATCCATTTCGGCACGCTTTACGTAGAAAGAGTGTCATGCACGCAATCTTCGCTCTCATCGCGGCCGCGCAACTTGCTGCCGCCTCCGCTTCAGCGCCTGCTCCTTCGTCCGAACAGATCGTCCTTTCGGGCGGCTGCTTTTGGGGGATGGAGGCGGTGTTCGACGCGGTCAAAGGCGTGACGAATGTCGTCTCGGGATACGCAGGCGGCAAGAAGTCAACCGCGCACTACGAGCTCGTGAGCACGGGACTCACCGGGCACGCAGAATCCGTCCAGATCACGTTCGATCCGAACAAACTCTCGTTGCAACAGCTCTTCTCCGTGTATTTCCTCGTCGCGCACGATCCGACCCAGCTCGATCGCCAAGGACCCGACGTCGGCTCGCAGTACCGCTCCGTGATCTGGTATGAAAATGACGCGCAGCAGCGAGCGGCGCAAGAATATATCAAGTCCCTGACGGATCGTAAGACCTTCAACGCCCCGATCGTCACCCAAGTGGAGCCGCTTACCGCTTTCTATCCCGCCGAGGACTACCACCAGCATTACGTCGCGCGCAATCCCGACAACCCGTACGTGGTCTACGAGGATCTTCCCAAGCTCGCGCACCTGCGCCAGCAGTTCCCTCAGCTCGCGAAGTAGCTCGTCCGCCAGCTGTGCGTCAGAACACGCCCGTTGCCAGGCCTTGTTGAGAGGGCTCGAACGCGCGTTCTGGAACCTTTTGCCCCATGCGCACGAGCACTGCTTTGATTCTCGCCTTTTCCTTGATGGCGCTTTGCGCCAGCAACGCCGTGTCGGCCACCACCCCGAGCCCCGCCCCCAGTGCGAAGCCGACGCACAAACCGGCAGCGCTCACGAAGGCGCAGCAAGCGAAGCTCGCCGAGATGAAAGCATCGGCGCCCGCAGATGAATACTTCGGGCGCATGAAGCTCAGCTTCTTGGGCATCAACAACACCCTTCGCGACCAGGCTATCCGCGCCGGCGATCACACGATCAACCCGACCGTGACGGGACCCGTTGGCTGGGCCGAAGACGCGCTGCACGCGTGGGAACAGAAATACGCCAAGGACCCTCAGCTCGCGCGCACCTACTACCTTGCGTTCTTGGTCGACAGCAAGATCTGGCTTGTCGACTTTCAGCAGCGTGCCACGCGCTATTTGGTCTCGCTCAGCCAGAAGTTCCCGCACACGTTCTTTGGCAAGCAAGCCAAGGCCGACCTCGCCAAGGGAATGACGATCAATTATTATGCCCAGCCGCTGCCCTGCGATAGCGCGGCCGCCGCGGCGATGACGCCTGCCCCTGCGCCGACGGCAGACCCGAAGCACAATATCAAGGTGAATGCGATTGCGGTGCCGTGCTTCACACCGCCACCGTCACCGCTCCCGCTGCCATCAGTCTCTGCTCTGGTGTCGGCGTCGCCCTCGCCTCTCGTATCGCCCTCGGCCGTGGTGTCGCCTTCACACACGGCATCACCCTTATCAGTGGGCTCGCCGTCGCCCTCGGCGTCTCCCGGTATGTAAGCGGAGCATCACCAACCCCGACTGACCGCTTCGGTACGCTGACGGTAGTAGTCCCTTGGATCTCAACCTAGCTCAATTGCTCTCCGAGCGACCATACAAGCGGCGCCGTGGACGCTAACAAATACAAGAGTGCTGTGATATAATTTGCGTCCGGTGTGTCGGGAGAGCTAGTGATCTGTCTCTCGGCGGGCCGCTAAGGGGGACCGGAGATGGGGAGTATCAGCCAAGCTGAAGTCACACGCTTACAGCTCGCAGCGATTGCGTGCACCGTGCTCATGGCGAGCTGCTCGCAAGGTACGTCATTGCATAACCAGCCTTTGGACAACGGCCTACCCCGGAATTCAAGAGCAGTACCTACTGTGGTCGCAGAGTTTTCGATCCCGACAACTGGTACCGAGCCCAAGGGCATAACTCCAGGTCCAGATGGCAATTTGTGGTTCGTCGAATTCTCAGGCAACGGCAACGTTGGGCAGATTTCAACAACCGGAACGATTACGGAATTTTTGATACCCACACACTCGGGTTTAGGTTCTGCCGGTCTCTCCAGTATCGTTACAGGACCTGATCATAATCTATGGTTCACGGAATCCGGCGCAAACAAGATTGCCAGAATAACATCACTCGGAGTTGTATGCGAATTTAGGATTCCGACACCAAATAGCTTTCCTGACGGGATCACTGCGGGGCCGGACGGTAATCTTTGGTTTGTTGAATTCAACGGCAACAAACTCGCACGTATCTCGACGGATGGGTCAATCACCGAGTTTACCATTCCAACCAGGGGTGCCGGTCCCCAGGGAATCGTTGCCGGACCTGATGGCAACCTTTGGTTTACTGAGGATCTAAGCTCCAAAATCGCTAGGGCCACGACCTCTGGATCGATTACCGAATTTAGTACTCCTACAGCTGATAGCATTCCGCGAGGAATCGCTCTCGGTTCTGATGGGAATCTTTGGTTTGCCGAACTCTCCGTTAATAAGATCGGCAGAATCACCCCCTCTGGTACGATTACTGAATTTCCTATACCGACGGCAAACAGTCAACCTTTCGCCATCACGGCTGGTCCTGACGGCAACCTGTGGTTCACGGAGCCAGGAGCAAACAATATCGGTAGAATTACCCCTACGGGATCGGTCAGCGAGTTCCCGATACCGACGGCAGGAAGCGCACCGGAAGGCATCACCGCTGGTCCGGACGGGAATATCTGGTTTACGGAGCTACAAACAAGCAAGATCGGCAAGTTAGTTCCTTAGCTAGCGAGACTTATTGAAGTTGCCCTATGGCAGCCGCCACGCCATGATTAAGGGTCCGTGTGGGAACGACTGGCAGATCGCGACCCGCAAGCGCAGCAAAGACCACGCAGGCTAACGAGCAGCTGCGAGTTAACCGTCGCTTCTTCCACCGAGCACGGGAGAAGTTTGGGGCTGGTGCCCCTGCTGGTCTTCAAAACCAGTTGGTCTTCGAATCCTCGGGGACTGGTAGGTTCGATTCCTATCTTCTCCCGCCGTCTTCCACC
>JAJPHJ010000028.1 GCA_021325335.1 Pseudomonadota bacterium
CGCTACTCGAAGCCGACGGGCGACGCGAGGACCGACGACCTGCTCGAGGCTATCCGCCACGAAGAAGAAGCGCATTCGCGATCGTTACGCGACCTGCAACAGGAAACCGCATCGCCGCCGAGCGCGCCGGCGCCGCCCTCGCCCGAACAGAAAAGGCTCGACCGCATCCTTGCGCGCGAGAAGTGGCATCAAGGCGGATCGAGTTGGATCGCCGGCGCGATCTACGGAGCGAACGACGGGCTGGCCGCGGTGTTCGGCATCATCGCCGGCGTGTCGGCGGCCACCGGCGGCTCCCACTTCGTCCTCACCGCGGGTCTGTCGGGCGCGATCGCGTCGGCAGTCTCCATGGCGACCGGAGCTTTCTTGGCCGAACGCTCGCAGGCCGAAGTATCTGCCGCAAATCTCGCGCGAGAGCGTCAAGAGATCGCAGAGCACCCCGAAGAGGAAAAAGAAGAGCTCTCGCTTCTCTATCAGCTCAAGGGCATGGCCAAGGTCGACGCCGACGAGCTTGCTGAGCGGTTGTCGAAGACTCCCGAAGCCATGCTCAATGTCTTGGCCGTCGAAGAATTCGGAGGCTCGAGATCCGGCGGTAACCCCGTGCAGGCGGCAGTCGCAGCCGGCGTGAGCACGGGTCTGGGAGCGATCATTCCCGTTCTGCCGTTTTTCTTCATGCAGGGCACGCCCGCGATCGTCACGGCCGCGGTCGTCTCGCTGCTGGCGCATTTCCTCGTGGGCGCCGCGAAATCGCTCGTGACGCTGCGCAGCTGGTGGTCGTCCGGCCTGGAGATGACGGTGGCGGGCGCGATCGTCGGCGGAGTGCTCTACGCGGTCGGCTTGCTCTTCAAGGTCTCAGGCGCTTGATGGGGCTCGCGCAAATTTATTTGCGCCCGTAGGCGCGTCCTTAGGGACGCTCTTCCACCCAGAAGGCCCCGTCCGGGCCGAATTCTTTCTTCCATATAGGTGCGCGACGCTTGAGCTCGTCGATCGCATAGCGGCAGGCCTCGAAGGCGGGGCTTCGATGCGCGGCCGCCACGGCGATCACGACGCTAGCCTCGCCGACCTCTAACCGGCCTAATCGATGATGGATGGCGATCGCGCTCACGTCGAATCGTTGCCTTGCTTCGGCCGCGATTGCGCCGAAAACGGCCTCGACCATTTCGGGATACGCTTCGTACTCGAGCGCGGAGACGGATCGGCCGCGCGCGTGGTCGCGGACGCGCCCGACGAACGTCACCACGCCGCCGCTGCCGGACCCGCTCACGAGCGCACTGACCCCCTTTTCGTCGAGTGGTGTCGAAGACAGCGCGAAGAGCTTCATCAACCTCCCGCCATCGGCGGCAATAGCGCCAACTCATCGCCTTCGGAGAGCACCGTGTCGGCTGGAACGACCGTTTGATTCACCGCATACGCGGTCCCCGAGGCATGCCCGTCAAGCGTGGGAAAGCGCTCGACGAGCACTCGCCAAACATCGCGCGCCCGCGCGCCCGCCGGCACGTCTGCCTCGTACGCGCTTTGTCCTGTCGCTTCGCGATGGGCGGCGAAAAACCGCACGCGCACCTGCATATCGCGGTCATCTACCACGCGCATACGCCGCCTGACCTTGTCGGGAGGCTCGCTTCCGAGGAGATGGGTCGCGCGCGCACAAACGGGGTATCTCCTCGACGCGACAGCGCAACTTTCCGGAGGATCAGACCATGGCATTTGAAGTCCCGCCGCTCCCCTATGCGTACGACGCGTTGGAGCCCACGATCGACGCGCAGACAATGACGCTGCACCACGACAAGCATCACGCCGCGTACGTGCAAAACCTCAATGCGGCCATCGAGAAGCACCCAGAGCTTGCGGGCAAGACCGCCGAAGCGCTGCTTCGCGATCTCGGCTCGGTCCCCGAAGACATCCGCACCGCGGTCCGCAACAACGGCGGAGGTCACGTCAATCATTCGATGTTTTGGACCATCATGGCGCCCGGCGGCGCGAAGCAGCCTTCCGGCCCGCTTGCGGACGCGCTTGCCGCGGGCTTCGGGGACCTCGAAGCGTTCAAGAAACAGTTCGCTGACGCCGGGGTCAAGCAGTTCGGCAGCGGTTGGGTCTGGCTCGTCCGCTCGCGCGATGGCAAGCTCTCGGTGACGAGTACTGCCAACCAAGACAACCCCATGTCGAACGGACTCGAACCGATCATGGGCAACGACGTCTGGGAACACGCCTATTATTTGAAATACCAGAACAAACGGGCCGACTATTTGAACGCGTGGTGGAACGTCGTCGATTGGGAAGCGGTCGGCAAGCGATTCGCCGCGGCTTCCAAGTAGGACGAGCATGGCGCTGCTGACGGGCAAGTCCGCGTGCGTCTTGGGCGTCGCGAATCGGTGGAGCATCGCGACCGCCATCGCTCGAGCGCTGCACGCGCACGGAGCGTCGCTCGTGCTCACGTACGAGGGCGAACGGACGCGCGAAGACGTCGAGAAGCTCGCCGCCGAGCTCGGCGGAGCGCCGACGACCGCAGCGGATGTCGCCTCCGACGAGAGCCTCGACGCGCTCGCATCCTTCCTAGGCACAGCGGTGGGCAAGCTCGATATCCTCATGCACAGCCTGGCGTTCGCTCGCAAAGAGGAGCTCTCGGGCAAGTTCTTCTCGACCTCGCGCGCGGGGTTTGGCACGGCGCTCGACATCAGCGCGTACTCGCTCGTCGCGCTCTGCCAACGCCTCGCCCCGATGCTCGGCGAACGGGCCTCGGTCATGGCGATGACCTACCTCGGTTCGGTTCGTGCAGTCCGCAACTACAACGTGATGGGCGTCGCTAAGGCCGCGCTCGAATCTTCCGTGCGCTACCTCGCAGAGGATTTTGGCCAAATGGGAGGCGTGCGGGTCAATGCGATTTCGGCGGGGCCTATCAAGACCGCGTCGGCGCGAGCGGTGGGTGACTTCACGAAGATCTTGAGCGAGGTCGCTGCGAAATCTCCCTTGCGCCGGAATGCGACTGCCGAGGACGTCGCCAACGTCGCGGTGTTTCTGGCAAGCGATCTCTCATCTGCAATCACCGGGCAGGTGCTCTACGTCGACGCAGGCTACAACATTTTGGGCATCGTCTGACCGACAGTACCGGCAGGGCCGATAGTGCCGAACGCGAAGCGTTGGGACCGCCGCTACAGGCGCGCAAGGAGGTGAGGGCTGTGGGACTGACCTGGCAGGATGTCGAGGACATCGCGTTCGAGCTGGCACAGAGCTACCCGGATGAGGATCCGGCGCACATGCCCATGCCCGAGCTGCTTCGCCTGGTGACCGAACTCGACGATTTTGAAGACGATCCGGAAAAAGTCGACGAGCAGACCCTCGAACACATCGCGCAGGCGTGGAGCGAGGAGCTCGCCCACCAGGCGTAGCGGTCACCGCACCTCATCCATGGACTCATCGCTCGGTCTCTTCGTCCTCAACTCGGTCCTCATGCCCGGCGCGGTTCTCCGCTTGCACGTCTTCGAGGATCGCTACAAGGCGCTGATCGCTCATTGCCAAGAGCGTCATGCCCCTTTTGGCGTGCTGCTCGATCGCAACGGCCTCGAGGTGGGCGAAGGGCTCGATCCGGTCGATGTGGGCACGACCGCGGAGATCCGCCAGGTGACGAAGCTCGGCGCGGGGCGCCTCTACGTCATTGCCGTCGGCGTGCGGCGCTTCCGCGTGGAGCGCTTGCTCGCGAAGTCACCGTTCTGGCAGGCGGCAGTTTCGTACCCCTCCGAGGCGGACGACAATCGCGAGTCTCCCGTGCTGCGCGACCTCGCCCTGGAGCGCTTCCGCGAGTATCTCCACGCGCTGCTCTCGGGCTGCGGCCAGGAGCTCGATGCGCTCGAACTGCCGGCAGACGCGTGCGCGTCGTCCTACCTGATCGCAGACGCGCTCCAAGTGGGCATGAAGGTCAAACAAGCGTTGCTCGAAGTCGCCACCCCGTCGAACCGGCTCCGCGCCGAGCTCGCGCTGCTCGAGGAAGAGACGAAGCGGGTTCGCATGTGGCGGTCCCGGCGAGCCCCGCAGGCGCAAGAAACGCCGGCGTCGTTTTCGGCGCGCTTCTCGCGCAACTAACACGGGGATGATCGCAAACGACGTTCTGTGCGCGTTGCGGACGCATCTGCGCGAGCGCACGCGCTCTGAGGCCGCCGACCCGCAGGCGCGGCCGGCAGCCGTGCTCGTGCCCTTGCTGGGCGACGGGGACCGGCTCGATCTCGTGTTCTTCGAGCGCAGCGCCGTGGTGCTCGAGCACAAAGGCGAGATCTGCTTTCCGGGCGGATCCGCAGAAGCACACGATCGTGGCGCAGCCGACACCGCTTTGCGCGAGGCGCACGAGGAGCTTGCGCTCCCCCGGGAGCTCGTCGACGTGCTCGGCTATCTCGATGACGTCCCGACGACGGTTTCGAACTACGTCATCACGCCCGTCGTGGGCCACGTGACCGGTAGCCCGCAGCTCGTGGCCGATCGCATCGAAGTCGCGCGCATCATCCGGGTCCCTCTCGCGCGCCTGCTCGAACCGGGAGTCGAGTCTATCGCTGTCTCCGAACGCGGAGGGGCAAGACGAGAACGCTACGCGTACACGTTCGACGGGAACCACGTATGGGGAGCGACCGCGCGCATCGTGCACTCGCTGCTGGCAGCGCTACGTTAGAAGGACGGCCATGCGATATATCGTCTTGATCGACTACACCGACCTAGCCGCCCGCGAACGCGCGCTGCCTGCCCATCGCGCCCACCTGGCGCGCGGCCGCGAACAGGGAGTGGTGCTCGATTCGGGTCCGTTCGCCGACGGGCGCGGCGGCATGTACGTGATCGAAGCAGCGAATGACGCCGCGGCAGCGCAGTTCATCCGCGACGACCCCTACACCGCGGCCGGTCTCCGGCTCGAGCTGCGCTGCTGGCCCAAGCTCTAAGCGGCTCGATCCGCTCGTTTCACGCGCCGTAGGCCTTCAGCATCTCTTGAATGCGTTGCGTTATGGCCATGGCCTGGTCGAAGCGCCGTTGCCACACGTTGCGGCCGAAAATGAGCCCGGTGACGCCGGCATCCATCGCCATACGCGCTTTATGGATCAAGTCTTCATCGCTGATCTTGCTCCCGCCCGAGATGAGCACGAGCGTGCGGCCTGCCGAGCGCACGACTTTTTGAATCGCGTCCTCTTCCGATAACCGCTCGGTCGGATAGGGCTTGGGCTGCTTGTCGCTGTCGGAGACCTTGGGCACGTTGAGCTTGACGATGTCGGCCCCCATTTCACACGCGACGCGTGCCGCATAGTCGACCGCGTACAGCGAATCCTGGCCGCCCTTTTCTTTCACCGCCTTGCCGCGGGGATACGCCCAGACGATGAGCGGCATGCCGTAGCGGTCGCAGTCTTCGCGTACCCGCGTGAGCTGCGCCATGTCGGCCGATTGCGCTGGACTGCCGACGTAGAGCGTGTAGCCCACGGCATCGGCGCCCATCCGCACGGCGTCTTCGACCGAGGCGGTCATCGGCGAAAAGGCGTCGTCGTCGCTCGGGATGTTCGTCTTGCCGTTGATCTTGAGCACCAGCGGCACCTGGCCCGCGTACTTGGCGAAATATTTGCTCGCAAGGCCGTAGTGCAGCGCGATGCCGGAATAGTTGCCCTCCAACGCAAGCTTGTACTCGAACTCCGGATCGATGCTGTCAGGATTGTCGAAGAAATCGACCGGCCCGTGCTCGAGACCTTGATCGATGGGCAACAACAAGAGCGTGCCGTTGGCTGGTCCATATTTGTAGAGCAAGCGGTGCAAGCGCGCGCGCTTACCCGGTGCCAGATCCAGGTCGTCAAGCGTCGGCCGCGGTGTTTTCGTCAGCATGGAAGGCTCCTTCGGTGGGGCGATTTTCCAATCTCCCCCTACAGGGCGATTTTCCAATCGCCCCCTGCAGGGTGAGAGAATACGTTGAAGCGCTAGGAATCACCCGCGGAATTCGTGACGCGCCGCGACCTCAGTAGCTGGTCCAGGCCGCAGACGAGACCGGTCGGCAATACCGCGCTGATGAAGGAGAGGGCGAACGCCGCCGCGTCGAGGCCGCCGATACTCGTGATGTGCGCATACGAGCCCTTCATGAGGAAGTAATTGAGCGCCAAGAACATGCCGACGATTCCGCCCACGCGCGTCAAAAGGCCCAAGAGCAAGGACACACCGGTGAGCGTTTCGCCCCAAGCGACGAGGTGGCTGAAGAGGCCCGGGTTTTGCAGCACGACGTTTTGCAGGAATGCGTTGTAGGGCCCCGCGCCTTGGGCGACGTTTTGCGAGACCATGCCCGCCATGCCGTCAGGGCCGAAGAACTGCGGGTTCATGAGTTTTGGAATGCCGTGCGAGAGCCAAAAAGCGCCGGTGAAGATCCGCACGACCGCGAGCCACGTCGCGTATTTTTGCGCTGCCGGGAGCATGTTCGAAATTTCCTTTTCTCGTGAGTGGGATGACCCGAAGAGTTGCGCGGTGCGCTTTGCGCCACCTCTCAAAGGCGCGCGTGGAAGACCGCACGAAACCAAGCCGGCGTGGAGACATTCGATATCACGGTGATCGGCGGCGGGCCTACCGGCCTCTTCGCGCTTTTCTATGCGGGCATGCGCGGCGCCAAAGCTAAAGTGATCGACGCGCTGCCCGAACTCGGCGGTCAGCTGTACGCGCTCTATCCTGAGAAATACGTGTACGACATGCCGGGCTTCCCGGCGATCATCGCCGCAGATCTTGTCAAAGGTTGTATCGAGCAAGCCATGCAATGGCCGCACGCCGTCTGCCTCGAAGAGCGGGTGACCGGCATCGAACGGCGTGACGACGGCAGTTTCGCCTTGACGACCGACAAAGCCCAGCACCTGACGAAGACCATCATCATCTGTTCGGGGATCGGGGCGATCAAGCCGCGCAAGCTACCGGCCCCGAGCGCAGCGTCTTTCGAAGACAGAGGCGTGCATTATTATGCCCGGAATTTCGATGCGTTCTCAGGCTTGCGCGTCGTCGTGGTCGGCGGCGGCGACTCGGCCGTGGATTACGCGCTCGCGCTCGAGCCGCGCGCCAAGGCCGTCACCATCGTCCACCGCTCGCAATTTCGCGCCCATCCGCACAGCGTGGATCTGCTGCGCCGGTCGAAGGTGGAGATCCGCCAGCCCGATTTCGAGGTCAAGGAGGTCCACGGCGACGGCAAGGTCGAGGCGGTGACGCTCGTCCAAAGCAAGACGAAAGAAGAGACACGGCTCGAGGTGGACGCGGTGCTCTGCGCGCTCGGCTTCGTATCGGATCTCGGAGAGCTCGCCCGCTGGGGGATCGAAACCTCCGGGCACGGAGTCGTCATCGACCCGATCACGATGGAGACGAATGTGAAGGGGATCTACGCGGCAGGGGATGTCATCGCGCATGCCGGCAAGCTCAAGCTCATCGCCTGCGGCACGTCCGAAGCGGCCATCGCGGTGAACCAAGCCATGGTCTACATCAATCCGGCGAACAAAGTGCAGCCGGTGCACTCAAGCAACCTGACGCTGCCCATTTCCGCGAAGGTCGGCGCCCAGCCCTGACCATCGTCGCAACGTCGCTAGATCTGCCAGTCCTGCGAATTCCAAAAATCTGAGGAGACGAGCTCCGGCGCGAAGTTCTTCAGGTCGCTGTTGATGGCGAAGATGCGGCCTTCCCAGGTGAGCGGCACGTAGGGCAGGTCGCGGTTCAAGCGCCGCTGGATCAGCGAATACAGCGCCTTGCGCTGCGCTTGATCGTAGGTCGCGATGGCCTGCTCCGACCAGCGATCCACGTCGGAGTCGGAGTAGAACGCATCGTTGTAAGCCTTCGGCGAGAACGCTTTGGTCTCGACGATGAAAGAGCGATCGGGATCCGTGTCCGCGCCCCAGTCGTCGATGAGCGCGTCGAATTTCCCATCGGTCGCCAGCCCGGGATTTCCGTAGATGACGTTGCGCGGCACTGCTCGGATGTCGACGTCGACGCCGAGGTCGCGCCAGGCGCGTTGGATCTCCTGGGCCATCGTGCTCAACGGATTGATCTCGGTCTGGTCGAGCAAGCTGAACGAAAGGCTCTGTCCGTTGCGGCTGCGCATGCCGTTCGCTCCACGCTTCCAGCCGGCTTGGTCGAGCAACGATGAGGCAAGCGCGGTATCATACACTGGCGCTCCGCTTGGATCGTAGGCCCAGCTCCATGGCGGGATCAGCGTCTGCGCGAGTGTCGACGTGCCGGCATACGCGGTGTCGATGATGCGCGGGCGGTCAAGCGCAAATGCCAGCGCGCGCCGCACCCGCACATCATCGAAAGGCGGCCGACGCGTGTTGAAGGTTAGAAAACGGTTCAGATACGAGGGTGCGAGAACCGCGCGGACGCCGGCCATCGCTTTGATCTGAGCAAATTGTGAGGGGACGAGCTGTTGCGCGATGTCAAGCTCGTGGCTTCCGACCATCTCGAGCTGCGTATTGGGGTTGGTGACGATCCGCACGTCGACTTCGCCCACTCGCGGTGCGCCCGCGAAATAATCCGCGTTGGCGCGTAACACGATCAGCGAGCCATGGTCCCAGCGCGCGAGCCGCCACGGTCCGCTCCCCACCGGGTGCTTGTTGAAGTCGTCCGTATTGATGTCCGCCGATCGTCCGAGCAGGTGCTTCGGGATGACGTAGCCGCCGGTCGCGCGCTCGAAGAACTGAAGCAGCGCCGGCGCAAAGGGCGCGCGCAGATGCAAGACCACGGTGTATGGATCGGGCGTGGTAAGCGACGCGATGCGCTGATAGGTCGCCGTATAGAAACTGTTCACTTTGGGGTTGATATAGGTCTGGTACGTGAATGCCACATCCGCCGAGGTCAAGGGCGCGCCGTC
>JAJPHJ010000043.1 GCA_021325335.1 Pseudomonadota bacterium
CAAGACGAGGGAACCAGGCACTTGCTCGGCAATGCTGCCTGCAAACGCGCTCTCGAAGCGGCGCTCTGCGAACGATGGGAAGGTGAAGCCGATGCGTGGTCGCTGCGCCGGTAGCGGTTTCCCGGTCGACGTGAATCTCGGCACGGACACTTCCAGCGTGCTATCGCGATGCCAGTCGATGGTCAAGACGGTATGTTCGCGCGGAACCACTTCGACGCGATAGCGGCGACTTCGCTTCGCGGTATCCGTCACGAATACCTGGTAAACGCCAGGGAGCATGTCAGCCGCGAACGCACTCCGGTGAGGTTGTCCCGCGGCATTGAGATAAAACACAGCGTTCGGATCGTTGATCTGGATAGACAGCGATCCGGTACCGCGGGCCTGGAGATCCTGGCGTGACAGCTGAAAGACTTTGTCGGGAATGGTTCCCCAGGTGTCGAGGATCGATGGCTGAGGCGTCATGCGAACCAGGTCGGCGATCGCTTCCTTGGCTTCATCCTTGCGGTCCAGCCTGAACAGGCTCACGGCGCGAGCAACGTATGCGCGCTGGATGAGAGGGCGCAGCGTAGAGTCCGCGACGACGATCGCAGGATTCATCGCAGCTTCAGCCAGTGCCCGAGTTTGACGAGGGTCCTTACCGTGGAGGCACATGATCCTTAGAAATTTCGCTGGAATAGGCGAAATCAAGAAGATCGGGTCGTGTTACTACGCGATTGGCTCGTTGGGGATCTGTTCAATCGCGTGGAGCCGCGGTGGCTGTGGCACTCCGAGCTTGACAAGTAGCGATTCGACTCCAGGACGGAGTTCGCTGGTCTGCTGGATCCGCGTCTCGCCGCGGTCGTACTCGACGACCTTGATCGTGTCCAGTTGCGCGACGACGTTGCGCCACGTGTCGCCGGCACGGATCTCGGCCATGCGCTCCAGGAGCAACGACAGGACCGAGATCGTGACGTGCGCTTGGATCCGCCACGGGCGGAAGTGGTGGACCGGGCGCATCCGCAGCCCTGACTTGAGCTGGCGCCAGCACTGCTCGACGCGTAGAAGCTGCTTGTAGCCGAGCGCCAAGTCCTCCACCGTGAGCGTGTCGTCGTTGGACGTGATCACCCACTTGCCGTCGTAGCGCTCCGACTCGGTGACGGCAGCGCGGTCGATGCGAAGCTTGCCCGTGGAGGTCTCGCGCAGGTAGCGCCCGTACCGGCTACTGGTGAGCAACGCGCACATCCGCTTGGAGTGCCCGCGATCGGCGTCCGCCGTCATCGTCGCGATCTCGGCCTCGAGTTGCGTGACGAGTTGGCGTCGGTGTTCTTGCTGGCGTTCTGCCTCGCTCGGGTTGTGGCACACGACGTAGCGTCGGCGGCGTTCGCCATCACCGACGAAGACCTCCTTCACGCGCAGGTTGTCGCGCACCTCGTGGTAGCGCCCCTGACGCGCAAGCACTTCCGTGGTGACTTCATCGCCGGCGCGCATCTTCGCGCCGAGGATGTACTTGCCGTTGCCGAGCGCGAGTTGACGTCGGTTGTGCTCGGAGGTCATGCCGGCGTCGCCAACGAACACGCACCGTCCGAGCTTCCAGCCGCGCAGATCCTCCTTGACCTTCTCGACCGTCGACACATCGCTGGTGTTGCCAGCGAAGACCCAGGACCGTACCGGCAGTCCGTCGCGGGTCACAGCCAAGCCGACGACGATCTGCGGAGCGTCCTCGCGCCCGTTCTTCGAGTAGCCGCGCTTGCGCAGCGGTGGGTACTCGCGACCCTCCTTGGTCTGCGGATGATCGTCTTCGTCGTCGACCTCGAAGTGCAGCGACGTGGTGTCGTAGAAGATCAGGTCGACGTCGGCGTTCATCAGATCGGCCGCCTTGAAGTACACCGCGCTCTCGACCTCGGCCTTGTTCGCTTCGAGGAAGTCCATCGCGCGGTAGAGGTGGTGGAGCTCGAGTTCGCGGCCGCTCGGCAGGAAGACCTCCTCGCGCAGCCACTGCTCCCAGCAGTAGAGCTTCGAGTACGGCGACAGCGCACGGTTGGCGACCATCGCGAACAGCGCCTGCTCGAACGGCTGCTTGGTGCCGGCGGCCTTCGCGCAACCCTTGAGCACCGCCGCGATGTCGAGTTCCTTCCACAGCTGCTCGAGCACGTACACGCCACCGTACGGCCAGCTGTCACGGATCCGGACATCTCCGCCGCCCGCAGCGATCGCGCCCGCGCTCGGCTCGGCTGGCACCACCCGCAGGATGCTCGCGGCAAGGCGCCGCAGCTGATCGACGTCGACTTCGTCGGCGCGACCGAAGTTGTAGATCACCTTCGCGACGGCACACCCCCGCTCGGGGTCCCTGTGGTTCTCTGCAAGCTGGTAGTAGCTGACCTCGGTGCCATCCGCGTTGCGGCGCTTGGTGGTCCGAAGGTACATGCCTACCGATAGGCGCCGTAGGCATGCGATGTCAACAGTACCGGGATCGGTCGTGTGCCTACGTTTTTGGCGTCTACTCGGCGCGCAACCTCGCGGAACGATCCACAATCAGGCTCGCCCGAGTGCCCCGAACCGTGCTTTCTCGTCAAACTCGGGTCTCGCGATCAGCAAGATGAATCGTCAGTTTCTTATGCTCCGCAATCTCCTGAAAGAAAAGGGCAGCTTCGATTACGAGTTCAGGCACGATGCAATCACGAGTCTTCTCCTTGAGGCTCTGGACGCCTGCTTCCGTCGACAACTGCGAGAGATACGCGAGATTGCGAACTAATTCAATAGCACCAGACAACTGAGCGCGGGCCGCGCGAAGACGTTGCGGTCGTCGCTCCTCGCTAGTAGTGCCGTCTATCAGGTTGTCAAGCGTACCGACGACACCATTTAGTGGGTTGACAATCTGGTGTGTGAAATTCGTGACAAGTGTGCTGTCGATGC
>JAJPHJ010000138.1 GCA_021325335.1 Pseudomonadota bacterium
CGTGAATGCTTCTTTTCTGATCGTCCCTAATGGCAGTGCAACCATCGTCGATGTCAAGGGCGAGGTCGATCTTTCGAACGTCCAGGAGTTTCGCGACGCCCTCGAAGAGGCCAGGCGGAGCGGAAAGCCCATGGTTGTGACCTCCTTTGAGAACACGGACTACGTGGACTCCACCACGATCAACGCGTTGGTCGAGGAGTCCAAGAAATCTTCCGAGCAGGGCGTACACCTTTGCGTCGTTGTCCCCAAGAACAGCAAGTGCACCAAGATCTTCAAGCTCGTCGAATTGGACCGGCTGCTTGACGTGCGCGAATCCATCGAAGCCCTAACCGCGACATAAGCGGGTTTCAACTGCTGGTGGCGGTATAGCTGACTCTATCGCCGACCACATGGCTGTGCGCGCTCAGGACGTGCGCAGCGACAATGCCGGGTCGCATGATATGGAACACGCGAAAGCCACGCGCCGTTGCTGCATCTGCGATCAGACGCCTGTGGCAGCGCCACCAAAGGGTTTCGCTGCACATGACGGCGGTGGGGTCCTGCCGCGCGTCGCGTAGCATGGCGTCGAGCGCTTCCCAAAACTCGTCTTCCATCATGTAGTCCGCATACGCCCGAAAGGCCGGATGCGTCCACGCCGCATTGGGGCTGTCCGCCCGCGTCGCGCTGCGCCTGCCGCCGAGACGCTCGTGTTGAGCATACCCGATACCCGCCGCGGGAAGCACCGTCCCGAGAGCTTCGCCGTTGAACTGTGGATTCGCGCGCGATCTCGGGTAGCGCCGCACGTCTGCTACCGCGCGCACGCCTGAAGCCTGCAGGGCGCCGAGCAATTCCTCGAGGGTTCGCTTGCCGTGACCGATCGTGTAGAGCTGCGGTGCCGCTGACTTAGGCGGCTCACCAACTACTTTTTCGTCTCGTCTTTGATGATCTGGAGTTTGCACCGGATGAGCTTTGCGAGCAGGCTCTTTGAGATCGGCTCGTCGACCGGCACTCGGATGGCGCCCGACGAGCTCTTGTACTTTTTCAGTTCCCCTTTGAGCATGGCGATCGGCCCCGCGCCGTAGGGATAGAGTCCGATGTGGTCGCGGTGCGCATCGAAGCCGAGAAACGGTTTGCCCTCGTACTTAAGGGTCGGCATGCCGTAGCAGATCGTCTCTTCGGCTTTAGGAACGATTCCTTTCGCGAGTTTTCGGATCCGTACCAGTTCTTTGCGCTTGCGCGGCTCGACCGTTTTCAAATACCCGTCGATCGTCTTCATACGGTGAACTTGAGGGTCTCTCGGCCTGCATGACACGTGACGCCACTCCCGGAGCGACCGTTGAAGTCGAGCATGAAGGTGAGGTTTGTGGTGCCTGCACCCGCGTCCACGGAGCGATCAAACGCGTAGCTGACGTTTTGCGACTGCTTCGGAGCGAGTGGCTGCAACCCGATCTTGCCCACCTTGTCGCCGTCCTGCAGCACGTCAAGCGATTGAAGCAGATTGCTCGGCTGCTTGAGGTCGCCCAGGTTCTCCACGGTGATCCCGATCGTGATATGCTGCAGGCCGCCGTTAGCGTTCATCGATTGCACTTTTGCGGAAAGAATGCTTGGGTTAGCACAGGATGCGCCGAGTGCGGCTAGGATGATGAGTGCGAACATGCGGTCCCCTCCTTGTACAAGAGTTCGCTTCAGAACACAGAAGACGGATTCCCCGCGTTTAGCAGGCAAGGGTTCGTCCGCGCAACCGCGGAAGCTTGCTCGCGCCCTCAGACCATACGCTTTCGGCCGCCGGCGGTTTCGCCGTGTGTTTGGCTCGGAAGCCTCACTGCGTTACAGAAAGGTGACTCAATGATTCGAACGCTTGGCGTTTGTGCAATGGTGCTCGCGCTGCTCGGCACAGGCATCGCCCTTGCGGCGCAGCCGACACCAGTCCCTAATACCACACCGGATTTCTCATCGATGAACTTCTTGCTCGGCACCTGGCATTGCCAGCAGACGGTCGCCGGACGCCCCAACACGCGGCTGGAGACAGACACCTACACGATGGCCTATGACGGTTGGCAGATGCAGGACCATCAAGTATCGCCTCCGTTTGACAAGTATCGCACGAGAGATGATGTCGGCGACACGTGGACGACGTGGGACCCGACCATCAAGCTTTGGGTGAGCCAGACCGTCGACAATTTCGGAGCGTACGGACTCGCGACGTCGCCGGGCTGGGTGGGCTCGGACGCGACGTGGACGGGGACCAATCCGGACGGCACGACCTTCCGCCAGGTCGTCACGAAGGCAAGCGATACGAAGTACAGCTACAAGACCTGGGGCAACAACAAGAAGGGCGAGCCGGTGGTGGTTACCGGCACCGGGGTCTGCACGAAGTCCTAGGCTCTTCGAACGATAACAGACCTCAGAGCGGCTCGATCGGCGATCGGGCCGTTTCTTATTGCGTGGGCCAAGGCGTGGGCTTACCTGCGTTTCGCGGCGTACATCGCTGCGTCTGCGTGCTCGACGGCAGCCAACACGGTCGTTTGGGGATCAAAGGTGGCGACGCCAAAACTTGCTGTGAGCTCTCCGATCCTCGTGGCCAACCCCGCCCCAGCCTGGGCGATCGCTTGCGGCAAGCGCGCCATGCGCTGTTCAGCCAGTTCCTGCGTCGCGCCGATCATGACGATGACGAACTCGTCCCCCCCGAAGCGATACACCGGATCGTCCGCCCGGACGAGCGAGAGCAGGGCGCGTGCCACGATGCGGATAGCCTCGTCGCCCGCAGCGTGGCCATGAGTGTCGTTGATCGCCTTGAGGTCGTTGAGATCAGCGACCACGACCGCACCGCTGATCCGAGAGATCTCGCTCTTCTCGCCGAACGCGCCCAGGAACGAATAGCGGTTGAGGGTCCCCGTCAACGGATCTCGATGAAGGGCTTCCTCGTTGCGCTGATGCGCGATCATGAGGCGCGCGTTGGCGCTGACGAGATCCGCGCGGACCACGTCGATGATCACGACGACCGTCCCGAAGCCGAGCACGATGTCGAGCATGCCGTCCACGAACGACGTTAGAGTGTAATAAAATGGGTTGACCGATGCGCCCGAACCCATGGTGATGAGTGCGGTCGGCAGGTGCTGCGCGTAATCCACCGCGAGCAACGCAAGCCCGATGGCAACGAGACGAACGCCGGGGCCAGTTCCCGGCCGGCCCAAAGCAGGCCATAAGGCGCCAAGACAGACGGCCCAGCCCACGCCGACGATGGCGCTGTGCACCGCGAACGACACGGAAAGCGTTTGGTGCGCCGCGGCGAGCACGAATGCCACGAGCGCTGCAGGCGCTAGCCACCACCAGGAACGACGCCCGAGAGCACGGCCGCGGCCGAGGTAATAACACGCATGGAAGATGCACAGCACCGCCCCGTACTCGAGGAAGAAGTACGCAAAATACAGCGGGAGGTACAATCCCCGGGATATGGTGTTCGCGAGCAGAATTGCGATAACCGCGAGGCAGTAGGCCGACCAGCCGGCGCTCCAATACAGCATGAGCCTTCGCTGCACCGCTCGCGCGATGATGTAGGATAACACCGCGACGAGCGCCGTCGCGACGATCTGGAACAGCACCGAAACGACACCGCTGAGCTGCAGCAGCTCTCCGTACGCCGAATCGTGGGCGTTCACGGCCCGTCCTTGAAGAGTCCCGCCATCGGAACCACCCCGCGGGCGCCCGCGTGGCGCAAGTAGCTGCTGATGCCGAACGCGTCTTCGATCGTGCGCAAGAGCGAATAGTGGCTGTAAGGAGTGGAATCCACGACGCCCCGCGGCCCATGGTTCGTGATGACGATGAGCGGTACGCGGCCGCCGCCTGAATTTGTCGGATCGAGATCGCTGATACCGCAGCAGCCTTCCTTGCCGCCGTCTTCGTCCTCGTCAAAGGTGATGACGATCGCGTCGCGATCGTGAGAGATCCACGTCTTCGTCAACATGATCGCGTCGACGAGCACTTTGGCGTGTGCGTCGCCGCGACGGATGAGAACTGCCGTGTTGCTGTCGAGGCAGTCGCTCGGCGCATTGCCTTGCACGCCATGCATATCGTTGCATAGGTTAGGGATGATGACGGCGAGATTGGGCAGCTTCGCCGCGCGCAGGTCAGCATTCAGCTGGTCGAAATCGACGATCTTTTGGTCTCGCTGGGCGCTTTGCTGCACGTCGGTGAAGTTCAAGAATCCGGAGTGTTTCGACGCATAGACGGGGGGACCGCGCGGATCTTTCGGATCTGCCGCGGTCACCACGAGCGAACCAGGCTCAGGGAGCGACTCGAGATACTCCTTCCAGCTTAGGCCAGCCGCCTCAAGCTGGGTGCCGATGTTCGGCGCGTCGATCGTGTGATTGGGAAAAAACGGCAGCCAAGCGAGATTGCAATATGGCCGCTTGTCGCCTTGCTTGCAGTAGTATGCGTCGTCGTCGAAAATACGATACGTCGCGCCACCGACGAGGGCCACGTAATTCGGTTCGCTCGGATGGGTGACGGCGTAGTACTTGGTAGCGCGACCGTACGTGTTTGCAAATTTCGTCAGCGCCGGTGCGTTCGGGCCGGCCAAGAGCGAACCGCCTTGATTTTCTTCGATGATGAGGAAGATGTGGTCGTAACGAGGTATCGCGCTGTCTTGGGGCGGCCCGGGGGCGGCGGCGAGCGTTCCCGCAAGCAAGGCGGCGGGCGCAAGCCATTTCAACCGCATGAACGCGCCTTGCCCGAGGGCGGAAACGAGTCCTTGTAGCCGCGAGGCCGCAGCGTAGCGTTGCGACCTCGCCCGTGCAGAGTCGGGGTCAGCTGCTCTTCGTGCAGACGGTGTCGACCGCGATCCATCTGCCGCTTGATTTCTCTCGGAAGGCGGAGTGTGCCGTCGTCTTCGTGTCGCTCGCCTTGGTCAGGGTTGTGGGGGTTTCGCCGATGACGTCCGTTCCGGGTTTGAACAAAGCGTCCGTCCACACGATCGTGGCGCCGCTCCAGCCCGGTGACGTGGTGACTCCGTAACTTCCCTGGTCCCCTGTGAAGACGTCAACCCATCTACCAGTTGCGCTGTCGTAGGTCACCATATCGGTGCCCGCCGTCTGGTAAGGAAACCAGGGCGTCGCTTTTTGGATAGATTTTGTCACCATCCAATATCCTGTCGGATCCATTGTGGTGACGCTCGTCGTGATGTAGGCGGCTGGACGCCGCGCGCTCTTCGTGCTGCAGGTCCACGCGCCCATCAGGAAATTCATGGAAGAAAAATTCGGCTTCGGAGCCTTGGGTACTGGAGTTTTCTCGATCGTCGGTGTCGCCGCGGCAAAGGCGATCGCGCCTGAAGCGACGATAGCGAGCGCCAACCCGCCAAGAATAGTGAACCATCGAACGCTCATGCAATGCCTCCTTCGTAGGTCGACATGGTTCGAAGTGCCGGGCAGTTCAGGATTTGCGCCGCGGGCCCCTTGCCGACAAGGACTTGGGACGGCGGTGGCCCAGCAGGCCCGCATCCACACCCAGCATGTCAACGCGATAGAGCCGCTTGACCTGGGCGCGCGACACGAGCTTTTCATGGGGCATCTCGATCAGGTATTCTGGTATGAACCACACGGGCTTATCCGACGTCATCCAGTTGCGGCGATCGAACTTGCACAGGTCGATGGGCCGCGAATATCCGCGCAGCGTCCGTTCGCCGAGCGCGTTGAAATAGTCGTCGAAATACGACATTGCGAGTTCGCGCAGGTTGCGGTAGATCGGCGCGCGGTCGCGCAAACCCGTGAAGTGTGACTTCGCGATGGCGCCCCAATAGGGCCCTTGCCGGTAAAGCGCGACGACGTGATCCGTGTCGCGTTCCGCCTCGAGGTCGAAGATGAGCGGTGGCCGGCCGATGGCGCGAAGCGCTGCGGCCGCGAGCAATGCGCCTTCTAGGCAATGCCCGGTGCGTTCGCGCAGAACGCGCCGCGGTGACCAGGCGGTGTCGGCTTCGTGATACGAAAGCGAGTCGAGCAACCGCTGGATGGACTTCGGTGTGCGCAGCCGCTGGAGCATGCGCCACTCGCGCCGGCTGAATCCGAACGGACCGTCGCCCGGTTCCATCATGGTTGCGCCGTCATGACGATCCACTCTCCGCCTGCATCTCGGGTCCGGCCGCGCTCGACGAACCCGTTTTCGCGATAGGCAGCAAGTGCCGGAAGATTGTCGGGTCGCACTTCAAGCCGCACCTCCCCCACTTGGCAGCGCGCGAGGTATGCGAGGCCCGCGCGCACGAGCGCCTTGGCGACCCCTTTGCCTTGCGCGGCGCGCGCGACCGCGATGTTCAGCAGCTGCGCATCGCCCGAGGTGCGGAAGCGGCGCGATCCCCCGACGAAGAGCGTCTTGTTCCAGAGCAAGCGGAAGAGCGCGACCCAATGGATCCCATAGCGTCCGGTGATTGCGCGCCACGCCCAGACGAAGATGATGCCGCTGGCAATCGCACGCCGTCGTAGGGCCGAGACCGAGCGCACGAAAATCGCATATCCGACGACATCGTTCGCAATGCGGGCGGCGAGAAATCCGCTCGGGTCCGTCGCGCGAACAAAGGTCCAGACGTCGCGCATCGCGTCCGGTCGCGGGCGATCGCCGTACACGAGGCGAACGTTGTCGTGGAAAGCCTCCAGAAAGATGCCCACGACGGCATCTATCTCCTGGGGGACGATGGGCCCGACGCTGAGCGAAGCGGGGGCTGCGCGGCTCGACGGCGGCTGCTCGCTCAAAATAATAGCCCCCTCGACTCATGCCCGAGGTCCGGGCGTGTCGAGGAGGCTTGCAAAACGGCGTGAGAGCCCTTGAGCTACTTCTTTTTCCCGCCTTTTTGAACGGATTCGCGCAGGTCTTTTCCGGGATGAAAAGCCGGCACGTTGCGCGCGGCAATCATGAGCTTCTCGCCCGTCTTGGGATTGCGTCCTTCCCTGGCTTTGCGCTTGCGGACTTCAAAGCTGCCGAACGGGATCAACTGCACCTTCTCGCCCTTTGCGAGCGCGCTCTTCACGCTCTCGAGGAAATTGTCGACGATGTCTGTCACGTCGCGGCGCGGTAGCTCCGTCTTTGTTGTTATCTCTTCGATCAGCTCGGCCTTGGTCATCGGTCACCTCTCTGACGTTTTGCAAGGTAATGCGCGAAACTTCGCGCTCACAAGGGGAGCGTTCGCGCGACGAATGGCTGCTCCGGCTCAACCTGTTAGCGGGCCGGACCGTGATTCCTCCCGGTTCTGTGCCTCAATCCCTTGTCTCATCAAGCATTGCGACCGCAGCGCGGAGCGCGAGGCGATACGACTCGACGCCAAAACCAAACACACCGCCGTCGACCACCGGAGCGATCACCGAGCGCCGGCGGAATGCTTCGCGCGCATAGATGTTCGTGAGGTGGATTTCAATTTTCGGAACGTTCACTGCGGCGAGCGCGTCGCGCAACGCATACGAGTAGTGCGCGTATGCCCCGGGATTGATGATGATGGCGGATCCGCGCGATCCGGCCGCATGGATCGCGTCGATGAGCGCTCCCTCGGCTGAATGCTGCGAGAGAGAAATGTCGCAACCAAGCTCGCCAGCAAGCTTTCGAAGGCTGGAATCGACCTGGGCCAGCGTCGTCTCGCCGTAAAGATCAGGCTCTCGCCGCCCAAGCATGTTGAGATTGGGGCCGTGGAGCACCACGACCGCTTTGCGCTTCCTCTTCATGTGTTGGCTTTGTGGCGGCGGCCTTCGCTTCAGCGGTGCCAGCGGACCTCTCCCTTCATCTTTCGAAATCCCTCCTCACATGTCCACCGACTATACCGCGTCAGCGCTCGCCGCCGGCGACAGCGTCCGAATCGTCGCGGTCCGCAGCACCAATCTTGTGGTCCAGGCGCAACAGAGGCACGATTGCTCGCCGACCGTGACAGCGGCGCTGGGGCGGCTCTTGACCGGAGCCGCGCTCATGGGGACCTTCCTCAAGGGCCGAGAGCGGATCACGCTGCAGGTCTGGGGCGACGGTCCGGTACGGGGGCTCTTGGCCAATGTTGTGCCGGGTGGGAGGGTCCGTGGCTACCCTCTGCGCCCGCGAGCGGACGTGCCCCTCAACCCCAGGGGTAAGTTCGACGTGGCTGGACTCGTCGGGCGCGGCTCTCTCCACGTCACGCGCACCTTCGACAGCGGCCTGCCGTACACGAGCGCGGTGCCGCTGGCCAGCGGTGAGATCGGCGACGATCTCACGCACTACTTCGCCCATTCCGAACAGATACCAACGGTGGTCGGCGTCGGTGTGCTCGCCGGGCCCGCGGGGGTCATCGCGGCGGGCGGATTCTTGGCACATCTGCTGCCGGGCGCCCGAGAGGATACGATTGCTTTGCTCGAGGCGACCGTCGCTCGACTACCGCACCCTTCATCTATGATCAAGGGAGGCATGTCGCCCGAAGAGATCATCGCCCGGGTGGGCGACAACCTTGCACCGCGGGTCACCCACGTGGCTCCCGTCCAATTCGCATGCACGTGCAGCCGCGAGCGCGTCACGCGCGTGCTCATCGGTCTTGGCCCCGCGGAGCTGCGCCAGCTGGCTAACGCAGAACAAGAGACCGAAGTGACCTGCGACTGGTGCGGCCAGCGCTATTGCTTCGCCCCGGCAGAGATCGCAGAGCTGCTCCAGGCTTCGCAAGAACGCGAATCCATGTAGCGGTCGCGAATTCAGTCGCGACGTTCTTATCGCTTCACGATGCGGATGAACTGGTGGTTGCCCTTTTGCAACACCTTGCCGTTCCACGAATCCGATTCGCGCGCGGGCATGACGCGCTCGCCATCCACCTTAATGGCGCCCTGCTCGATCAGACGCTGAGCCTCGCGGTTCGATTTCGCCCATCCGATCTGTACCAAGAGCTTGGTCAAACTCACCCCTTCTGCATCGGAGGCAAGGCGGTGCTCGGCGATCTCGTCCGGCAGCTCCTTTCGCACGACGGTCTTCTCGAAATGGCCGCGTGCCTCGCGCGCTGCTTCGGGCCCGTGATAGGTCGCAACGATTTCCTGAGCGAGACGAACTTTCGCATCGCGCGGCGACACATCGCCCGCCTGCAACTGCGCCTCAAGCCGATCGCACTCGGCCGCGACAAGCGTCGTGGCGAGGCGATAATAGCGCATGATGAGCGTGTCCGGCACGGACATCACCTTGCCGAACATCTGCTCCGGAACATCTCGCAGCGCGATGTAGTTGTTCAGGCTTTTGCCCATGCGCTGCACGCCGTCGGTCCCCTCGAGGATGGGGAGCGTCATGCAGATCTGCGCAGGCTGCCGTGACTCCTCTTGCAGCCGGCGACCAACCATGAGGTTGAAGAGCTGTTCGGTGCCCCCGAGCTCAACATCGGCTTCGATCGCCACGGAGTCGTACGCTTGGCTCAATGGATAGAGAAACTCGTGAAGGCCGATCGGCGATCCGCTCGCAAAACGCTTTGTGAAGTCGTCGCGTTCCAACATGCGCGCGACCGTGATCTTCCCCGCAAGGTTTATCACATCTGCAAAGGATAGAGGGGCGAGCCACTCGCTGTTGTAGCGGACGATCGCGCGCCGCATATCCAAGATGAGGCCGGCCTGCTCGGCATACGACTGCATGTCGGCTCGAATCTCCTCCGCGCTCCTGGGCTTGCGCGCGTTGGACAGGCCGGTCGGGTCGCCGATCCGTGCCGTGAAATCACCGACGATAAGGATGGCTTGATGCCCGGCATCCTGGAAATCGCGCAGCTTGCGCAAGACGACCGCATGGCCTAGATGGAGCATCGGCCCGGATGGGTCGATCCCAAGCTTGACCCGCAGGGGTCTGCCAAGGCGCAAACGATCCGCAAGTTCGTCGGGCGAGATGACGTCGACGCAGCGCTCCACGAGACGCTCTAAAGATCGGTCAACGTCCATCAAACGAGCCGGACGATCGTGACGCCCGTGCCGCCTTCGCGCTCGACCGGGTGTGCAGCTGATTCCACCTGCGGGTGTTCGTCTAGGAACGCGCGGATTCCGCGAGCGAGCCGCCCCGTGCCCTTGCCGTGGACGATGCGCAGCTCCTGAATCCCGGTCAGGCTCGCTTCGTCGAGCGCCTTGTCGATCAAAGGCCATGCCTCGTCGACGCTCATGCCGCGCACGTCGAGCGACGTCGTCCCCGGCTGCGGCGCGTCCGTTGTCGGTGTGACGCGAGCTCGGGCGACGCCCGCGTCGCCTCTTACATTTTGATCCGTTTTGGAACCCTTGATGACGTCTCGTGCGGACACAAGCGTCTTCACATTGCCGACCGTCACGAGCACGTCGCGCTCGTAGACCTCGCTGACGACGCCTTGTGCGTCGAAACCCTTCACGTACACCGCGTCGCCAGGCGCGAAGCGGGGAATCTGGCCGCCGCTTTCGGGAGGCGCTTCGAGGCCCAAGCTCCGCCTCATGTCCTGAAGGGTCTGCGCCAGCATCCGCTCCTCGGCCGGCTGCGGCTTGCGCGCTTGACGCGACGCGCTTGCGGCGCGCGCGTTGCTCTGTTCTGTGAGGACCGATCGCACCTGCTCGGCCGCCTTGGCAAGTTCGGCGCTGGCCCGGCGTTCGAACGCCTCCTTCTCCTGTTCTGCAGCCGCGATGCGTTGGCGTAGCGCCTGCTCCGCGCGCTGTGCCTGCTGCTGCTGGCGCTCGAGCTCCGCTTGCAGCGCTTTGAGGCGTTCCCGTTCTTGCGCCAATCGCTCGAAGGCGTGCTCGAGATTTTTCGCATCGATGCCCACGAGGATTTCCGCGCGCGCGATGAGTTTCGGGTCGAGGGCCAGCGCACGCGCCAACGAAAATGCGAGTGACTGACCCGGCACGCCGAGAGCGAAGACGTAGGTCGGGTCGTTCGTTTTTGAGTCGAAGAGCATCGAGGCGTTGCGGACCCGGTCGTGCGTCGCGGCGAATGTCTTCAGCTGGGTGAAGTGCGTGGTGACGACCATTTTGGCGCCCGCCAGGATGAGCGATTCGACGACGGCTTGTGCCAGCGCGGCTCCGGCACCCGGCTCCGTCCCCGCCCCGATCTCGTCGACGAGCACGAGCGTTCGCGCGTCCGCGCCGGCGGCAGCTGATTTCAGCCCTCGCAAGTGCGCGGAGAACGAGGACAGATCTTGGGCGATGGACTGTTCGTCACCGATGACACACGCGACCCGAGTGAACGCTCCGATGGTCGTGGTCGCGCTTGCGGGAAGCGGGATTCCGGCGAACGCGAGCAGCACGAATAGCCCGACCGTCTTGAGCACCACCGTCTTGCCGCCCATGTTCGGACCAGAGACGACCACGGCGTCGAACGATTCGCCGACCTCAAAATCAAGCGGTACGGCCTCCTTTCGCAGAAGCGGATGCCGGCCGCGCACGATGCGGATGACCGGCTCGGCGACGAGCGCCGGCGCCGTCGCGCTCTTCGCGATGCCATACCGGGCCCGGCTTGCGGCGCAGTCAAGCGCGGCAAGCAACAGCGCATTAGCGAGCACGCCGTCCTCCTCGCGGACGACGAGCGCCGTCAACTCTGCCAGGATGCGTGCGATCTCGCGGGCTTCATCGGCTTCCAAGGTCCGCAGCCGGTTGTTGGACTCGACTGAGGCGAGCGGCTCCATGAAGACCGTGGCCCCCGACGCGGATTGATCGAGGACGACGCCTGGAAAGTGTGCGGCGTGTTCGGTGCGCACCGGCACGACGTAACGTCCCGAGCGCACGGTGACGATGGGTTCTGACAACAACTTGCCGAGCGCCGCATCGGCGACGATCGCACGGCAGCGGTCGCGCACACGCTCGCTCAACTCGTGGTGCTGCCTGCGGATGCTTGCGAGTTTCGCCGAGGCGCTGTCGAGCACGCGGCCTTCGCCGTCTAGGGCGCGCTCGATCGCCGCGACCAGTCCATCGGTGTTCCGTCGCGATCGCGCAAGCGTGTGGAGCGGCCCGGCGGACTGGCGCACGGCCGTCACCGCTTTGGCAGCGGTTCGGATCTTGCGCTCTGTGTCGGCCAGCTCGCGCAAGGCGAGCGCCGGCAACGACGACCCTTTCTTCGCTTGCTCCGCAAGAGGCGCCGCGTCGATGGCGCCGCCGAAGTCGAGCTCGCCGCCCGCGAGAAAATAGCCGGCCGTATCCTCGACCAACGCGTGCTGCGCACGGGCCCACTGGAGGTCGCCGAGCCGCGGGGCAAGCCCGACCACCGCCCTGTGACCCACGCCGCAGGTGGACAGGCCGGCTATCTCTGCGATGACGGCGGGGAACTCAAGCGCGTGCAAGCTGGCGGAGTCGACGCCGCCGGACGTCATCTCACTCCAGCCGCTTGATCAACGCCGCACGGACGATTTCGACGTTCGCCTTCCCGCGGCTGGCCTTCATCACTTGGCCGACCACAAACTCGAGCGCCTTCGTCTTGCCTGCCTTGTACGACGCGATCGAATCGGGGTTGGCCGCAAGCGCTTCGTCGACGAGCTTGGCGATGGCTGCCTCGTCCGACACCTGCGCGAGGCCGCGCTGCGCGATGACCGCTTGCGGATCTTCACCATCTGCGACCATCGCCTCGCAGATCTCCTTGGCCGCCTTGCCGGAGATGGTGCCGGACTTGACGAGTTTGATCAGCTCGGCGAGTTGACCCGGCTTCATCCGCGTGCTTTCGATCGTGAGGCCATGTTTTTCGAGCGCTCGAGGCACGTCGTTGAGCATCCAATTCGCCGCCGCTTTTGGTTCGCCCGACGCCGCGACCACCGCTTCGAAAAATACGGCGGTCGGGATGTCGGCGCTGAGAATCGTCGCGTCGTAATCGCTCAGCCCGTAGCTCTCCATGAAGCGTCCACGTTTCGCGAGTGGCAATTCCGGCAGCTCCGCGCGCCAGCGCTCCAGCGTCGCTGGCTCCAACGAGAGCGGCACGAGGTCTGGGTCGGGAAAGTATCGGTAGTCGTGGGCCTGTTCTTTCGAACGCGTCGAATACGTGAGTTTGCGAGCCTCGTCCCAATTGCGCGTCTCCTGGACGATGCGCTCTCCCGCCGCGAGCGAAGCTTTCTGCCGGGCGATCTCATACTCGAGCGCGCTCACGACCGACCGGAACGAGTTCATGTTCTTCACTTCCGCTTTTGTGCCGAGCGCGGAAGAACCGGCCGGTCTGATCGAGACGTTGGCATCGCAGCGTAGCGAGCCTTCGTGCATCTTCACGTCGGATACGCCGAGCGCCGAGAGCACCGCCTTGAGCTGGACGAGATACGCTTCAGCTTCATCGGGTGACGAGAGGTCCGGTTCGGTCACGATCTCCATGAGCGGCACGCCGGCGCGGTTGTAGTCGATGAGCGTATACTCGGCACCCGCCATGCGGCCGCCCGCATGCACGTTCTTGCCGGTATCCTCTTCGAGGTGGATGCGGTTGAGACGCACGCGCTTGCCCGATGGCAGGGTCACGCTCCCGCCCGTGGTGAGCGGCATGTCGTACTGCGAGATCTGATAGTTCTTCGGCATGTCCGGATAGAAATAGTTCTTGCGGTCGAACTTCGAGTGAGCCGCAATGGAACAGCCGAGCGCGAGGCCGGTCTTGCACAGGTATTCAACTGCTTTTCGATTGATAACGGGCAACGTTCCCGGAAAGCCCAGGCAGATCGGGCAGACAAGCGAATTGGGCTCGGCGCCGAACTCATTGCGGCAGCCGCAGAACATCTTCGAGTTCGTCTTGAGCTCGACGTGCACTTCGAGTCCGATCACGGGTTCGTAATCCGTCGCGGCTGCGTTCGCGACCTTCGTGCTCATCGTGCAGCTCCGGCGAGCGGCGGTTCCCGCCTGCGTGCATGCCCGGTGGCCGCTTCGTACGCGTGCGCGATCCCAAGCATGCGCGCCTCTTCGAATGCGGGCGCGACGATCTGCAAACCGACCGGCAAGCCCGTCACGTACCCGGCCGGCACCGATAAGGCGGGGATGCCGGCAAGGCTCATCGGGATCGTGAAATAATCCATGAGATACATCGACACGGGATCCTGCATCTTTTGGCCGAGCTCGAACGGCGCGCACGAAACGGCCGGGCACGCGATGACGTCGCAGGCCGCGAAGGACGTGTCGAAATCGCGTTTGATGAGCGTGCGGATCTTCTGCGCGCGGACATAGTAGGCGTCATAATAGCCGGCGGAGAGGGCGTAGGTGCCGAGGATGATGCGGCGCTTGACCTCGTCACCAAAGCCCGCGGCGCGCGTGCGCTCGAACATCTCGAACACGTCGCCGCCGTTTTGGACCCGGCGCCCGTAACGCGCGCCGTCGTAGCGCGCCAAGTTCGAGGAGCATTCGGCGGGGGCGATGAGGTAGTAGGTGGCAAGCCCATAGCGCGCGTGCGGCAGATGCACCTCCACGAGCGTGGCACCGAGCCGCTCGAGATCGGCGTAGGCAGCTTTGTACAGCGCGGCGAGCGCGGGATCGCTCGCACCGATCTCCGCTTCGAATTCTGCGACGATGCCGACGCGAACACCCGAGAGGTCGTCACGCAACGCCGCCGTGTAGTCCGACACGGGCACGTCCACGCTCGTAGAGTCGAACTCGTCAAAGCCGGCGATCACTTCGAGGGTCTGCGCGGCATCGCGAACGTCCGCCGTCATCGGGCCTGCCTGATCGAGCGACGAAGCGAACGCGATCATGCCGAAGCGCGACACGCGACCGTAGGTCGGCTTGACGCCGACGATGTTGCAAAACGACGCCGGTTCTCGTATGGAGCCGCCTGTGTCGGTACCGAGGCCGATCGGAACCGTTCCCGCTCCTACGGTCGCCGCACTGCCGCCCGATGAACCGCCGGGAACGCGCGTGACGTCCCAGGGGTTGCGCGTGGGAAAAAATGCGGAATTCTCGCAAGACGAGCCCATCGCGAACTCATCCATGTTGGTCTTGCCGATGATGACGGCGCCCGCGCGCTCGAGCTTCTCGACCACCGTCGCCGAATAGGGCGAGCGAAAATTCTCGAGTATCTTCGATCCGGCCGTCGCGATCTCGCCTGCGACCGTGAAGATGTCCTTGACCGCGATGGGCACGCCCGCCAGCGGCCCGAGCTTATCGCCCCGAGTCACCGCGGCGTCGATCTCCCGTGCCTTGATCCGCGCGCGCTCCGGCAGCAGCCGGATATACGCGTGCAGCTCCGTCTCGAGCCGCCCGGCGCTTTCGAGCGCTTGCTCGACGACTTCGAGCGCGCTCGTCTGCTTGCGCGCGATGGCCTCGCGGATTTCGTGTCCCGTGCGCATCGGAGGTCTACTCGAGGATCCGAGGGGTCTTGAAGTAGGGCCCCTCGCGATCGGGCGCATTTTCAAGCGCTGCATCCGTGCCGATGGAGGGCCGCACTTCGTCCGCTCGCAACACATTGATCCTGGGGATGACCTGCGCGGTCGCCGGGATCGCGCTCACGTCAAGTTGCGCGAGTTCGTCTATGAATTCGAAAAGCCGTGAGAACTGGGAAGAGAAGCGGGCGGCTTCTTCTTCCGTGAGCTCGATACGGGCGAGTTTCGCGACGTGGTCGATGTCGATCGGGACTTCTGCCATGCGCATGTATTGGCCGCGCATAGCAAAAGGTCCTTAGCGCCCAAATTCGGCGAGCACCTCCACATGGCCCGTGAAGGGGAACATATCGAACGGCTCGACGCGCCGCAGCGCGTATCCGCAGTCGACGAGATGCCGCGCGTCGCGGGCAAGCGTGGCCGGGTTGCACGACAGGTACAAGACGCGCGCGACTCCGTTCTCTCCAAGAGCAGCGAGGGTCTCCGCCTCGCAGCCGCGTCGCGGGGGATCGAGGATCACCGCCGCGGCGCCCCTTAGGAGCGTCTTTCCGCGTTCGCCCGTCACGGCCTCGAGCACCGTCGCACGCTCGAACGCGGCAGACGTGACCCCGTTGCGCGCCGCGTTGCTCGCAGCTTCGTCCACGGCCGCAGCGCGCGACTCCACGCCGGTCACCGCGATCCCCTGAAGGCCTGCGAGGACAGCGAACGTCCCGACGCCGCAATAGAGATCGACGATCCTGTGTGCGCCTCGGAGCCGCTCCGTGAGACGCTCTGCGATGCACTCCAAGATCGGCGTGTTGATCTGGAAGAAGGATGCGACGCCGAACCGGAAGGTCGCGCCGCCGACCCGTTCGGCCGTGTCAGGCGATCCCCACAATGTCGCGGTGCGCCGGCCGAGTATGGCGTTCTCGTTTCTTGGATCCCAACTCGCGACAAGGCCGGTCAGGCCGGGTATCGACTCGGTAAAAAGTCTCACGGACGCTGCGAGATCCGGTTGCTGCGTGCGCGTCGATAGAGCGATGACAAGGGTCTCGCCCGTCATGCCAGTACGCATGACCACGTGACGTACGTCCTTGAGGAGCGTCGGCGACTTGCGGATCATCGCATGGAGCGCGCGCACTGCGCCGTCCAACACGGGTAGTAAGACCGGGCAGCGGGCGATCGGCACGAGACGATGCGAGCGGGCCGCGTAAAAGCCGATTTGCGCGCGGGTGCGGTCGACGTGACCGACCAGGCTCACTTTATTCCGATAGCGGGTTTCTTCGATGAGCGGGCTGGCGACGGTATCCTCTACCCGCGCGTCAGGCAGTTTGCCGATGCGATCGAGCGCGTCCACGACGAGACGCCGTTTCCATTGCAGCTGCGCAGCGTAACGCAGGTGGAGCGTCTGGCAGCCGCCGCACTCGGGGAACACAGGACACACGGATGACACGCGGTCGGGCGAAGGTTCAAGAATTTCGACCGCGTGCGCGCTTGCATAGGTCGGGCGCATCGCGTCGACTGCGACGCGGACGCGCTCTCCCGGCAGTGCGCCCGTGACGAAGACGACGAGGCCGCCGTCGCGGGCGACGCCTTGCCCGTTCGCGAGGAGATCGTCGGTCGAAAGCGTGTCTTGGGAGAGTCTTGGCGCCGCGGGCCTAGCCGCGCCGCTGCTCATCGAGCGTCTTGAGCAGCTGGTCGGCTTCGCCGATGAGTGCGCGGATGCGATCGCGGGTGGGATTGGCCTGTTCGACTTCCAAGAGCGAGCGCACGAGCAGATACGTGCCGTAGGCCGAAAGCAGGAAGGCGGCCGTCCACAACACCGGATACAACTGTCTCACGTTCATGCTACTTATAGGTTAGGCGCTGCAAGCACCGGCTCCCGCTGCGCTGTTTGCTGACAGGCAGGCACGGGGTAGCGGTCGAGGACGCAGATAGACCGCGCAGATGCGCCGATCAAGAGGCGCCTGCCGTCGATGTCGATCGCGTACAGCGTGACACCGGAACTCAGAGGCTGCACGCACCGGACCCGCATGAGCCGCGCAGGCCGTCGCGCCCACAGATCGCGGATCCGGAGCAACGCTTCGCGCATCATGTGCCGCTCGTCACGAGATCGCTAGGCGCGAGCCAGCGGAACCGGCCGGAGCGGCCGCCGACGTCGATCTCGTGCTCGATCGCCTCGTGCGGGGTCGCTGCCAAGATGGCGGCATCGGTCAGGCGAACCGCATGGCGAGTTTGCTCTGCGGTCCCTTCAAGCGCTCCAAGAAATGCGTGGAGGGCGTCCTTCGCGACCGTCTCCGCTCCGCTCCGTGCAAGCGCACCGAGCTCGAGCGGTGCGCCGCCGCCTGCGATCGCGGAGAGCATAGCAGATGCGGTTTGCTCGTCGATCGCGACTACGGCGATGCCTGCGGCCGCCGGCAGACCCATGCGGATCCATCCGGGTGGGATGCTCGGCCGAAGCTGGCGCTGGCGCTGCGCTGGACCAAAGGCCACATGCGCTCGCAACCCGCGCGCGAGAGAGGCTCTGGCCGCCTCGAGCGCTCCTGCAAGCGAGGCGCGGTCCGGAGAGACTCGCGTCTGCGACAACGAGCTTCCAGAAGACACGCGCTTGCCGAAAAGCCACGCGTGTTCTCCTCCGTCAAGCGAGAGGGAGCCCCCTCCCAATGGCGCTCCGAGCGTTGGGGCGGCAGCCTCGTCGTCGATATTTGACGGCTCGGCGAGACCCGCAGCGGTGGAGAGCGCGGCGATCATCTGCGCAGCGGCGCCGGTCGCGACGCGCGCGGCTTTGCGACCGAGGCCGATCTTCGCCGGGTCTCCGTCGCCGCCGATCATCGCATCGGCGAACGAGGCGACGAGCACATTATCGATGGCGACCCAAACTGTGGACTCGCAGCGCGCCGCATACGTGATGGGATCGACCAGCACCGGCACGGCACCCGCACTCGTAGCGCGGACAGGTCGATGGAGATACGATGCGAGCCTTTGCGCGAGCAACGGACCCAGATCCCCCCTCCCCGCGAGGGCGGCGAGTTTGGCGCGGATGAGTTCGTCGCCCCCGTCGCGCGCGCCGGGCGGAGCCTGCGCTTCCTGGTTCAAGCGATGGACGAGTTGTGCGATTTGGCCGTCGCTCAGTCTGGCCATCGAGGAGCGTTTCTCGACCGGCTTAGACGACGCGTGAGCCCTACCCGCGCAGCCGCCCAGCGCAGCTTGAGGCGCGCATATCCCTCGCCTCGCGCGAGAAGCGATCGCTGGCGCGCGAGATTGTCCGCCGACAACGTCGCGCACTTGGCCAGATGATTGGCGACCACGGTGCAAACGAAGGCGCTGCACGTCTGACCGGCGCGCAGGCGGCGCCGCGAATCGCTCGACCGCTCCAGCAGGAGGATCCGCCGCGACTGCAGGGCTATAAGCTCGGCGTGCGTCGCACGCAAGCGCGCGGCTGCAGCGCGTTCGAGCAGGCTCGCAGCGGCGAGGGCAGTCCGCCTCATCGGGCGCTTGCGGCGACCGCGACCGGTGCGCCCGGACGCACGATCATCTGCGAGCGCTCGGGGCCAATGGACACGTATGACACCGGGACCCCGACGTGACGCTCGATGAACGAGATATATTCGCGTGCATTGTAAGGAAGATCTTCAAACGCATGCGCGCTCACCGTCGTCTTCAACCAGCCCGGCACGCTTTCGTACACCGGCCGGGCACCGCGGGCGATGGCGAAGGGCAGCGACGCATCGCCGGCGTCCTCATAAGACGTGCAGACGGAAAGCTGATAGAAGGTGTCGAGCACGTCGAGTTTCGTGAGCGCGATGTGGGTGATGCCATTGATTTGGACGGCATAGCGCAGCGCCACCAGGTCGAGCCAACCGCAACGGCGCGGCCGGCCGGTGACGACACCGAACTCAGCGCCGCGCTTGCGCAGCTCTGCTCCGTCGTGGTCCTGCAGCTCGGTCGGAAAGGGCCCTCCGCCGACACGCGTCTGATATGCCTTGACGACGCCGACCACCGCATCGACTTCTTTCGGTCCAAAACCCAAGCCCGCACAGGCTCCGCCGGCCACGGTCACCGATGACGTGACATAGGGATACGTGCCGAAGGTGACGTCGAGCAGCGAACCTTGCGCGCCCTCGGCGAGGACGTTTCTTCCGGCACGCAGTTGTTCGTGCAGCAGCGCGATTGTGTCGCGCACGTGGGGCACGATGCGCTCCGCTTGCCGCGCGAGATCCGCCACCGTCGCGTCCAGGTCCAAGGCGATGCCGCGCGCCCGCAGTTCGTGAGTCCGTGCGAAGAGCGCGTGCCGCAAGCGGCGCAAGTCGAGAAGATCCCCAGCCCGCAGGCCGGTCCGCGCCACGCGGTCCACATAGGCCGGCCCGATGCCATTGCCGGTCGTGCCCAGCGCATCTTCGCCGCGCTCGCGCTCGGCGGCTTTGTCCATCTCGATATGGTACGGCAAGATCAGATGCGCCAAATCAGAGACCCATACCCGTGAGGTGTCTACGCCGTTGAACTCGAGCGTGTCCAACTCAGCCACGAGCGCGGCCGGGGAGACGACCGTACCCGGTCCGATGATGCAATGTTCGACGCCGGCGACGACTCCGGACGGCACGATGCGAAGCTTGTAGGTCTTGTCACCCACTCGCACGGTGTGGCCGGCGTTCGAACCGCCTCCAAAGCGAGCGACGACGCTCGCACCGCGGGAGAGGAAGTCGACCACGCGCCCTTTGCCTTCATCACCCCACTGGGCGCCGATGACAAGGGTTACGGCCATAGTCGTCCTAGGGACGCGCCGCGAAGATCGATGCCGAGGCGGCGCGCAGAGGCATCCCGCCGCGGTTCGGCGGCAAAGGCGAAGCATAGCCCATGAGGCGATTGAGAACGAGCTCCGCGTACAACGAACATGCCCAGCCAAAGTTCGAGCGTGTGAATTTCGTCGGATCGTTGGGATCGAACGATTCGTGCATGAGGTGATCCCCGGTATCGGACGCCCGTAACTCCGATAGCACGAGAGCGACCTCTTTGGGGTCTTGCGCGGTCAGACCCTGCACGGCGAGCGCGAGCGGCCAGATGTATCCTTTGGGCGTGTGCGGACTGCCGATACCGCTCGCTCCTTTTCCACTGAAGTAGTACGGGTTGTCGGGCGAGAGCACAAAGCGGCGCGTGTTCTCATAGATCCCGGCGTCTGCCGGATACTGCAGATACGGGATCGAGAGCAAGCTCGGCACGTTTGCATCATCCATGAGGTTGTTGTGGCCCAAGCCGTCCACTTCGTACGCGTAGATGTATCCGTACTTTGGAGTGTAGACGATTCCATAGTTGTCGATGCCGTCGACGATGCCGTCGCGCAATGCGGTCACCTCGGCCGCCATCTTACCGTCGTGCCACACGGTCGTCTCCAGATCGGCGAGTTCCGTCAGTGCGACGACGGCAAACATGTTGTCGGGGATGTTGTAGCCGTACAATGCCGCATCGTCGCTCGGCCGGAAACCGGTCCACACCATGCCGGTGTAGCCGACCGGAGAGCCGACGCCCCCATTCGGCAGCGACCTGTGACGATATTGCGAAAGCGAATGATCGCGCTCGAGCTCCATCAAAAAGACGGCGCGCTCGTACGCAGATTTGGTGTCCGCGTTGAGCGCCGCCTGGTCGCCTGTCTCCTTCCAATAATTCCAGGCGAGCACGATCGGATAGGCGAGCGAGTCGAGCTCGAACTTCTCCTCGGTGACGCGGTAGTCGCGGTTGAAAGCGTTCGCGTATGGGTCGACGAGGATGTCCTTGGCCTCGCGTTCGATGACGCCGCGCACCATGTCGCGGACGCCGGGGTCCTGCGCGAAGAACAGGTAGGGTCGCATCTGCGCACTCGCGTCGCGCAGCCACATCGCGCCGATGTCGCCTGTGATGACGTACGTGGTCTTGTCCGGCGTGAAGCTCACGTCATAGCGCACGGTCGAGAGCAGGCACTCGGAATAGATCTGACTCGCGTCAGGCGCGCCTTTGTACTCGCTTGCGGCTTTGGAAAGTGCGTCGATCTCGGCGGCTTGCGAGGCGTCGGCGCGAAACGAAGAACACACCGCGAGCACAAAAAAAATCGCGGCGAGCCGCTTCATCAACGTGTGCCTTGCCTCGATCGTCACGCGTGCGCTCTGACCTCTTTCTTCCTATAAGAAAGAGGTCGGCAGACGCCTGGTTGTTACTCACAAACGCTTGTTCGGTCCTGCGGGATTGTTCTTGCGGCGCCCAGCGGGATGCTGGGGAAGTGTGACGACGACCTCGCTACGGCCGCCGGTCGGCGCCTCGAGCGAGCCGCCATGGGCTTCGATCAGCACCTTCGAGATCGCGAGCCCGAGCCCGACGCGACCATCCACGCCTCGGGTGAAAGGGCGCCCGAGCGCGGTCCTTACGGCCGGCGCAAACCCTGGGCCGCCGTCGCTGACCCGGATGGTGCAACGGCGTTCGTGTCTATCGATCGCGACCTCAACGCTGGAGCGCTCCGGCGAATGGCGAACCGCGTTATCCAGCAGGTTGAGGATCACTTGGAAGCAGCGGTCGCGATCGGCAATGATGCGGGCGCGCCCGAAAACCCTCATCCGCACCTTCTTCTGCCGCGCGCGTTCTGCGACGCTCTCCACCGCTGCCTTGGCGACTGCCGCCACGTCGCAAGCTTGCAGCCGCAGCGACAAGTGTCCGGCGGTCCACGCGCCGATGTCGATGAGTCCTTCGGTCAGACGCACGAGGCGCTGGGCTTCATCCGCAATGACCTCCGCCGCCCGAGCACGCGCCGCGCCCTTCGTGCGATGGTCGCGAAGGCGCTCTGCAAAGCCCACGATCGCCGTGAGCGGCGTACGCAGCTCGTGCGTCACAGCCGCAAGGGTGAGCGCGCGACGCTCTTCGATGCGTGCGACCACCGCGGCACCGCGCACGGCCTGCCGGAGCGCTGCAAGCGATGACGTGCCATCGAGTTCCAGGACGGTCCAGCCGCAGCGCAGCGCCCCGTCCGCAGTCGCCTTCGACTCCGCGCGGCCGGCCATGGCCCATTGCACCGCACGGCGCAAACGCTCCGCGGCAACGCCAAGGTCGGCGTCGGAGATCTCCGCCTTCGTGCGGCGCGCCCGCGCGACAAGCAGCACGATGAACCATTGCGCTCCCGGGCCGGCGGCGGCGATATCTCCCTTGCGCAAGACCGCGCCCAGCGACGACCGGACGGCGACCGCGATCGCGCGCTTGTGTTCTGCTTCGTCGCGTTCGCGCGAAGCGCGCGCAGCTTTCTTGGCATGGGCGAATTCGACATAGAGAACGGGGATCGCAGGCCGCGAGCGCTGCAGCGATTCAAGCCGCTTTGCGATGTCAGCGAGATCCGGAAGGCGCGAGGCGATATCGCGCCGGTTTCTCAATCGGGCGCGGTGAATTTGTAGCCGAGTCCAAAAACGGTGTGCAAGTACCGCGGATGCGCCGCGGGATCTCCAAGCGCCCGGCGGATGCGGCGCACGTGGACGTCGACCGTGCGCGGGTCTCCTTCGAAGTCGAAGCCCCAGACCGCCTCGATGAGCTGGTCGCGAGTGAAGACGTGACCCTCGTGGCGCGCGAACAGCCAGAGAAGATCGAACTCTCGCGGCTTGAGACGCACGGCACGTCCGGCGACGAACACTTCGCGTCGATCCGCGTTCACATTCACTTCGCCGATCTGACGAACTTTGGCCAGTGACGGCGGCTCGACGCGACTGCGACGAAGCACGGCCCGCATGCGAGCGATGAATTCGCGCGGGGAGAACGGTTTTGAAAGGTAATCGTCAGCCCCGATCTCCAGGCCCACGATCTTGTCGACCTCGTCGCCGCGCGCGGAAACCACGATGATAGGCGCACTCGTCTCTTTGCGCAAAGCTCGGCAAACCTCGAAACCATCCAGACCTGGCAGCCCGATATCGAGCACGATCAAGTCCGGCCCGGATTCGCGCGCCCGCCGTAACGCCGCCAAGCCGTCCGCCGCTGTGACGACCCTGAAGCCCTCTGCGGAGAGCGCCTCGCCCAAGAGCTCGGCGACGTGCGGTTCGTCGTCCACGACGAGCGCGCAACCTCGCGCGCCGACGGTCGTGGCCTTCACAGCCGGCGCACCCCTACGGCGATCATGAGGGGACCACCCGCTCCGTTACGGCGATAAGAGTGAAACCCGACCGGGCTGCATCGCGTGCACGCACTCGCCACGAACACCGCATCCTCGGGCATCCCCGCCTCGCGCAGCTGGGCCGCGATGGCGATGCCGAGGTCGATCGCAAAGGAATCGTCGCGAACGCGCGGCGCGCGCAGCTCGTCGGCCGGTTTCACCGATCGCGGCCAACGGGAAAACCGTTCGGCGACCTCAGGTCCGACTTCAAAACAGCACGATTGCAGATGTGGCCCGACGGCCGCCACGAGATTCGCCGGCTCGCTGCCGGCAGCGCGCAGGGCTGTCACCGCGTTTGTGGCTATGTGGGAGCTGACGCCCCGCCAACCTGCATGCAGGAGCGCGAAACGCTTGCTCGCGCGGTCCGCAATCCAGACTGGAGCGCAGTCGGCGATCTTCACCGACAGGACGAGACCGGCGTCGTCCGTCAACAGCCCATCCCCGGTTCCGCTGGAGGCTCCCGGGCGGGCGCGGACAATATCGGCACCGTGCACTTGCGCCGCGGCGGTCACAGCATTCGCCGCGAGGCCCGCGTTGCGGATCCAGGCAAGCGTCTCATCCGTATTCCGCGCGTTGAGACCTTGCGTGCTCATCACCGCGGTCACTCCAGCAGCCGCAAGCGGCGTGGCCTGCACCGCGCTCTCGCCCTGCGCGAGATGCGTCAAGACAAAGCCGCCGCCCAAATCGGATGTGGCTGCGTCGCCGGGCACCGGCATCCTCATTTCAGGTCTTCGAGCTCGCCGATCTGCGCGCGTTCAGCCGCGCGCCGGCGTAGCGCGCGCGAAACTGCAGGCGGCGTATACCCGAGCGCGTACAGCCTGCGCGCGAGCCGGTCGAACCGCTCGCCCGGCCGCGACGCTTCAAACTTTTGGATAGCGCGTTCGAGCCGTTCGTCTTCCCCTGACTCCGCTTGAGCCGCCATCTCGCGCGCGAGGTCGCCATCTACGCCTTGCTTGATGAGCTCGCGGACGAGACGCATCTGGCCTACCGGCTTGCGCTCGATGGCGTTGGCGACGAAGAGCTGCGCAAAGGTGCGGTCGTCCAAATACTGCCTGCGCTCGCACTCTTCTACGGCGTCGCGGATGGCTTCGTCGGCAAAACCTCGGTCGCGCAGCTTCTTGCGGAGTTGCGCGCGCGTGAGCCGTTTCGCGGCGAGCATGCGGAGAGCGGTGAGAAACACCGGTTTGGCAGGGCCGGGGCGATCGGCCTCGGGTGCGGGCACGCGCGGCGCCTACTCGGCGGCGATCGCGTATCGGGGCGATCCGTTCTCCGCCGGACCGCCTTGGCGCGCGAAGGTGGCGCGGATCTTCTCTTCGATTGCGTCCGCGGCATCGGGGTGCTCTTCCAAATAGACCTTCGCGTTTTCGCGCCCTTGGCCGATCCGCGTGTCCCCGTAGGTGTACCACGAGCCGCTTTTGCCGACGATCTCGTGCTTGAGACCGAGATCGATCAGGTCACCTGTGCGGCTGATGCCTTTGCCGTACATGATATCGAACTCGGCGACCTGGAAAGGCGGCGCCACTTTGTTCTTCACGACCTTGACCCGGGTCCGCGAGCCCACAGGGTCCGTGCCGCTCTTGATCTGCTCGAGCTTGCGGATATCCATGCGCACTGAGGCGTAGAACTTGAGCGCTCTTCCCCCGCTGGTCGTTTCTGGGTTGCCGAACATGACGCCGACCTTTTCGCGGATCTGGTTGATGAAGATCATGGTCGTGCGCGATTTGCTGATGGCGGCCGTGAGCTTGCGCAAGGCCTGCGACATGAGACGGGCCTGCAGGCCCACGTGGGCATCGCCCATGTCGCCTTCGATCTCGGCCTTGGGGACGAGCGCCGCGACCGAATCGATGACGACGACGTCTACGGCATTGGACCGGACGAGCATTTCGGCGATGTCCAGCGCCTGCTCGCCCGTGTCCGGCTGCGAGATGAGCAGGTTATCGAGATCGACCCCCAAGTTGCGGGCATAGGCCGGGTCAAGCGCGTGCTCGACATCTATGAAGGCCGCCACGCCGCCGGCTTTTTGCGCTTCGGCGATCACGTGCAGGGTCAACGTGGTTTTGCCGGATGACTCGGGCCCGTAGATCTCGACCACGCGCCCACGCGGCAGGCCGCCCACGCCCAGGGCGACGTCGAGCGAAATGGAGCCGGTTGGGATGACTTCGATCTGCACGTTCGCGGCGGCCTCGCCGAGCTTCATGATCGAGCCCTTGCCGAATTGGCGCTCGATCTGAGCGAGAGCGGTCTCGAGGGCCTTATCCTTCTCTTTATCCGACAACGCTGTCTC
>JAJPHJ010000095.1 GCA_021325335.1 Pseudomonadota bacterium
CGCGTGATGTTGGCATCTTCCTTGACCCGGGAGGTCGGCTCCCACGCGAACGCGGCGCCGGCCTCGTGACCGATCGCCATGCGCCGCGCTTATCTACTGGGGCGTGGTTCCCTGCGAACCTGCTTGGCTGCCGGCGCCCGTGGCGTTGGGCGGGGTCGTGCCCTCGGGCGACGTCGCTGCCGCAATCCTGCCCTGGACGTACGAGATCGCGCGCTGCAGCTGGCCATCGGTTTGCGGCCGGCCGAAATCGGCGGGTTTGACGTCTTGCACCGCGATGTCCGGCTGAATCCCGATGGCATTGATGTCGCGCCCGCTCGGCGTGAGGTAACGGGCCGTCGTGATCTTGATGGCGCTTCCGTCAGGCAGCGGGTAGATCGTCTGCACGACACCCTTGCCGAAGGTCTTCGTGCCGATGAGGACGCCCGCGCCGGAGTCCTGGATGGCGCCCGACGTGATCTCCGAAGCGCTCGCCGTGAACTCATTCACCAAGACGGCGAGCGGGAGGGTCGGGAGCGCCGTGTTCTCGGCATCGTAGGTCGTCAACGGTTTAGTACGCGCATCGATGGAGACGATCGGGCCTTCCGGGATGAAGAGCGAGGAGACGTCGATGGCTGCGTTGAGGTAGCCGCCGCCGTTGTTGCGCAGGTCGAGGATGATGCCTTTGACTCCCTGCTTCTCCAGCTTCTCCATCGCGGCGGTCAGCTCTTGACCCGTGGTCAAGCCGAAGACGAGCACTTGCACGTAGCCGATGTCGTCGTTGACCACGCGCTCGCGCACGCTCGGCGCGTGGATGGTCTCGCGCGTGATCTGGAAGGTCATCGCTTTGGGCGCGCCCTTGCGCAGCACGGTCAACTGCACGGTCGTGCCTGCTTTACCGCGGATCAGCGCGCTGTCTTGTTCGATCGACAGACCCTGGGTCGATTTCGCATCCACATTCGTGATGACGTCGCCCGCCTGCAGACCGGCTTTGTCAGCCGGGGCGCCGTCGATGGTCTGGACCACGAGCAGTGATTTCGAGGCCGGGTCCACGTCGAGCACGATCCCGACGCCGGCGAAGTTGCCGCCGTCCAAACCTTCGTTGAGACTGCGGAAATCTTTGGGGGACATGAAGACGGTCCAACGGTCGTGCAGCGAGTCCATCATTCCCGCGATGGCCGCATATGCCAAGTTGCGATTGCCAAGCGACGAGCCATAGTGCTGATCGGCGAGTTCGAGCGCGTGGTTGAGCGCCGAGATGTCGGCCTGGTCGCTGCCGGAACCGTGCAGGCTTGAGATCTTGCTCGGGTTGCCGCCGTGCGTCTTGACGTAGGCGCGCAGTCCGGTGACCGCACCGTCGAGGAGGGCCTGGTCGTTCGTCTGCTTGTAGAACTGCGAAAGCGCCTGTTCGAATGAATAATCCAACATCGAGCGTCCGACCTCGTCGGAGGCCGCGCGCGTCGGACTCGCGGTCGCACCGAAGAGCAGGCATACCGCCGCCGCTGCCGCGAGCAGCCGGGTGGCGGACGAGAACAAGGGTCGGGTCATGCTGGTTCCTCTTTCGTTGGGGTTAGACGCTCGGATTGGTTAAAGCTATTTGGCGCCGAAGGTAGCGGAGGGCGGCATCGAGTTGCGTGTCTTTGCCGGCGATGTTGATATTCCGGTAGTCCATCGGCACTACGATGTTGGGCTCGATGCCCTTCTTGTTGATATCGCGGCCGTCCGGCGTGACGTAGCGCTGGGTGGTCACCTTGATGGCGCTGCCTCCGGGCAGATCGTAGATCGTCTGCACGACGCCCTTGCCGAAGGTCTTCGTGCCGAGCAGAATGCCGATCCGTGAATCCTGGATAGCGCCCGCCGTGATCTCCGATGCGCTCGCCGAGTATTGGTTCACCAAGACCACGAGCGGATGCGGGGGAATCGCATCTTGATCGGCGTCATCGGTTTCGACGTGCCCATCGCGATCGATACGCGAGACGATCGGCCCGTCTGCGATGAACTTGGACGAGATGTCCACCGCCGCATCGAGCAAGCCGCCGCCGTTGTCGCGAAGATCCAAAATGAACGCTTTTGCCCCTTGCTTGAGCAGGTGGTCAAGCGCGTCTGAGACTTCCTGGGCGGAGTGCTCACCGAAATCGTAGAGCTGCAGGTAGCCGATGTCGCGTCCGATCATGCGCGAGGTCATCGAGGGGACTTCGATGATCTGCCGCTCGATCGCGTAGTCCTTCACGTCGGTCTTGCCGCGCAAGATCGTCATGTGGACCACAGAACCTGCTCGGCCGCGGATGAGGTTCATCACGTAGTCGAGATCGAGGCCTTTGACCGCTTTGCCTTGGACCGACATGATGATGTCGCCGCGCTCGAGACCTGCGCGCGCGGCGGGCGTGCCGTCGATGGGCGCGATGACGTTGATCTGGTGCGTCTTTTGATCTTTGCCGATATAGACGCCAATGCCGCCGAAATCGCCGCCGGCGATGAACTCGGAGAGCGACGTCTTATCTCGCGGGCTCAAAAAGACCGTGTACGGATCGCGCAGCGAATCAAGCGCGCCTTCGATAGCGCTGTAGGTGAGATCTTCTGCACCGGCTTGTTTGCCGTAGCTCTGCAAGGCCGCGGCCAACAAGCTGTTGGCGTCGGCGTCCACCTGCCCGCCCGACGCGGCCGCGGTGACGACGGGGATTCTCAAGCTGCCCGCGATGTGTTTGGACTTCAGATATTGCAGCAAGCCATTGCGTTCGCCGTCAAGCAATTGCTTTTCGTCGATGGGTTTGTAGTAGACATCGCGCACTTTGTCGAGCGACATGTCGAGGATGTCCAGATCGCGTTGCTGGCTGTCCGTGGATCCGTCGCCTCCATCGAACGCGATGTTCGTCAGATTCCAGGCGAGCACGTCGTGCCGCTCGGCGAGTCGCTCTCGGATCGGCGAGAGCCGCGAGAGCCCGAGGACGACGACCGCGACGAGGGCGAGCACGGCCAAAATCGTGAGGGTTTTACGAGCCAACTGCGGGACAGGTCCTTTCAGGTTGAGTGGGAGCCTTTTTCTTCTGCGGCCATGGTTATCATGCCCGCATTCTGATGTTCCTTACCTTAACGAATCGGCAGACGTTTCGTCACAAGCGAGTGAGCGGGTTGACAGGTACGCCGTTGACACGGATCTCGAAGTGCAGGTGTGGCCCGGTGGCATACCCCGTCGCCCCGACCGCTCCGATGACTTGCCCCCTCTGGATGTGCTGATTGAGGGCCACGTACATGGCCGAACAGTGAGCATAGAGCGTCGAAAGTCCCGAACCGTGGTCTAAGATGATGGCATTGCCGTAGCCGCCATACCAGCCCGCGAACAGGACCACCCCGTCGGCTGCCGCTTGGATAGGCGTGCCGTAGTCTGCTCCGATGTCGATCCCCGAATGCAGCGCGTAGCGTCCCGTAACCGGATCCACTCTCATCCCGAATGGCGAGGTGATGGGGCCGCGAACCGGCCACTGAAAATCGACGGGTCCGCTGGCGCTGCACGGCGGCGGAGCGAGCCCCGCTGCTTCGGCCGCCATGCGACGCGCTTGGCAGGCTTCGTAGCGAGCGCGCAGCGTCACCGCTTCGTCTTCGCGCTGTTTCTCTTGGATGAGCGCTTGCAGCCGCGCTTCCTCGGCTGCGCTCAGCCCTTCCAGTTCGTAGACCTGTTGCGCGATGACGGAGCGCTGCGCCGCGGCGACGGCGAGCAGGTCGCGACGCTCTTGCGCGAGGACGCCGAGCTGCTGCTGCCGCGCTTGCGCCTCTTGCTGCTCTCGTTCGAGTTGCGCCTGCGCGCTCTCCAAGGCGCCGACGAGGCGCTGCTCGTTCGCCGCTTCATTGTTGACGACCGCGATGAGCGCCGCGTCCGAGTGCAAGATGGCGCGGACGAAATCCCAGCGCTCGACAAAATCGATGAACGAGGTCGCCGACAGGAGCACGTCGAGGTACGAAGACGCGCTGCCGTATTCGTACACGTCGATGACGCGCCGGTTCAGCGCGTCGCGATGCCGGTCAAGGCTCTGCTGCGCCGCTGCGAGTTGGCGCTTGCGGATGGAGAGCCGCAGTTCGGTCTGGCGCAACGCGCCGTCGAGCGCGCCCAAATCGCCCCGCACGCGGGCGATGCTCTCTTGCACCTGATCGAGCTCTTGGGAAATCGTCATCTCTTTGTAGCGCGCGGCGTGAAGCTTCACCCTGCTCTCGTGGAGCTTGCGCTGGGTCCGTTCGAGCAGCGCTTTTTTCTGCTGGATCTTTTGGGTGATGGGCACGGGCGTGGCGCCCGGCGCCTGCGCTGTCGAGCAGAACATGGCAAGTGCGGTTGCCGCGATGAGCAGCGCCGCGACCCGGAAGAGCGACGGGAACGCCGTGCGTGCGGTTCGGGTCAAGCGACCTTGAGGTAGCGCCCGACGGACCACATGCTCGAGAGCATTCCCACCAACACGCCGACGACGAGCAGCTCGAGCGCGATGTGGGGCAGCGGTACTTGCGCGGGATTGAACGGGATGAACGGCATGTTGACGACGAGCTTCGGCGCAAACGCCCGGTAGCCGAAGCTGAGCGCCGCGAGCCCGAGCGCAGCCCCGACCAACCCCGAGAGGATCCCCTCGAAGACGAACGGCCAGCGGACAGCCCACCCGGTCGCCCCGACCAGTTGCATGATCCGGATCTCGCGCTGGCGCGCGAACACCGTTAGCCGGATGGTGTTGTACATGATGAGCGCCGTCGCGACGATGAGCAGCGCGATGACGCCGAATCCTGCAACGCTCGCGACTTTCTCCGCGCGCAGCAAGCGCTGGGTGACGCTGCTCCCGTAGTTGACGTTTGCGACGATCGGATTGTTCTTGATCTCGTTCGCGATGATCGGCACGTCATCGGGGATCTTCGTGTGGGCGACAATCGAATTCGGCAGCGGGTTGTTGTTGAGGACGTTAAAATTGAACTGCCCGCGTAGCGACTGGCGCAGGTTCATGAGGGCTCGGCGCTTGCTCACGTAGCGCACGTCGTCGATCCGTGGATCCGCCTGGAGCGACTTCATGAGGGCGTCCACCGAGGCGCCAGCGGCGTCATCGCGCAGGTACACGGCGATCGCCACCTGCCCTACGAGGTTATGCATCACCCGGTCGAACGAGCTCCGCAAGAACAAGAAAACGCCGAGGATGATCACCGAGATCGCGATCGTGCCGATGGCGGTCAACGCCATCGTATAGTTGCGCGTGAAGTTCTGTCCGACTTCGGCCCAAAAGAAGCGGAACTTACCCCAGTCCAACATGGTACCGTCCGCGCTCCTCGTCGCGCGCGATCCGCCCGTCGACCAGGCGCACGACGCGCCGGCGCATCCGGTCGACGATGCCTTGGTTGTGCGTGGCGACGACGACCGTCGTGCCTTTGGCGTTGATCCGCGCCAACAGCGCCATGATCTCGCTCGACGTCTCGGGATCCAAGTTGCCCGTCGGCTCGTCGCAGAGCAAAATGAGCGGGTTGTTCACAAGCGAACGCGCGATGGCGGCGCGCTGCTGCTCTCCGCCCGACAATTCCTGCGGGAACATCTTCGCTTTGTGCGCGATGCCGACGAGCTCGAGCATGCGCGGCACGCGGCGCAGCACCTCGCGCGAGCTGGCGCCGGTCACTTGCAGCGCGTACGCCACGTTCTCCCAAACGGTCTTCTGGTACAGCAGTTTGAAGTCTTGAAAGACGACGCCGAGCTTGCGCCGCAGATACGGCACCTCGCCGTCGCGCAGCGTGTTGAGGTTCTGACCGTCCACCTCGACCGCGCC
>JAJPHJ010000143.1 GCA_021325335.1 Pseudomonadota bacterium
TAGAGACGGAGATGGCCGGTCACGGCGAGCAGGATCAACACGAGAAGCACGATGACCAAAGCGTCCACTCTTCACTCAACCCCTTTCTCTAAAACCTGATGGCTGGACTTACTCTTTCCATCCCGGCCTGCGGCGTTCCTCGCGCGGTGATGTGGATCTTTTCCCCTCATGTGCGATGACAAAACGCTAGCTGTTGACACGCGTGGGAAGCGACGTGAGAGTGATGCGTGTCGACACGCGTCGCAAGCGTATGGCAGGCTCACCGTTTTGCGCTGCTCGCAGCATCGTATGCGTTGGGCGTGATCGCCGTCGCACGCACTAGCTCGCCGAGCTTGCTGATTGGGTGTGTCGCGCTTGCACTCATAACGCGCGCACTGCTGCCAAAGTTCCAAACGTCCATCCCAGCGAGCGTGCTCGTCGCGCTCGGTTTGGGAATGGGGGCAGCGCAGCTCGCAGTATGGCGCGAGGATCACAAACCTTACCTCGCGCTTGATGGCCACCACGTGGTCGTTCAAGGCGTCGCCCTCGAGCGGCCTCGTTTTGTAGATTCAGGATCGTTTCGATTGCGGATCCGGCGTGTCGTCGAGCCGCATGGGTTCGCGAGCGCCGGGCTTGCTGGCGAGGTCGTGCTCGTCACCTTCCCGGCGGCGCAAATGCCGGCTCTGGCGGGCCGAACCCTGCAGGTCCGCGGCCGCCTGGATCTGCCCGGCGGAGCGCGCAACGAAGGCGAACCCGCGGAGCGCGACATCTTGGCGGATCAAGGCGTCAGCGCTACCCTCGCCGTGCACCGCGTCGCGGATGTCAGGACTATCGGGGACGCGCCGGGATGGGAAGCGTCGTGGGCCAGGATCCGTCTCTCCGCGGCAAACGCGATCGAGACCCGACTCCCCCCGCTCGAGGCCACGGTGCTCGAAGGCATCCTGTGGGGCGATCGCGGGAATCTGCCGGCAACGCTGCGCCAAGAGTTCTCGGATACCGGCACCGTGCACGTGCTCACAACCGCGGGCCTTCACCTGGGCATCCTGGCCGGGTTTGTGGCCGGACTGCTCGCGCTGCTCCCGCTCGCGCGTCCGATCCGCGTCTCGCTCACGCTCGCCGCGGCGTGGTTGTATGCGATGCTGGCTGGCATGCATCTCCCGACCCTCCGCGCGGCGACGATGCTCACCGCAGGAACAGCCGCCCATGAATCGGGTCGCGGACGAACGGCGAGCGCAGTCTTCGCGGCGGCTGCAAGCGCGGTGATGCTGCCGCATCCTCTTGTCGTGCTTTCCCCATCGTTCTCCATGTCGTTCGCATGCGTCATCGGCATAGCCGTGGTCAGTCCCGTCTTGGGTGCGATCGGTCTGAGGGAAGGATGCGGCCTTCCGCGCTTCATCGTCGAAGTGCTGCGGACCACCCTTGCGGTTCAGATCGCCCTGTGGCCTCTCCAAGCGCTTTACTTCAACGCGTTCACGCCTTACGCCGTGCTGGCAAACGCCGTCGTCGTTCCGCTGGTGGCGCTCGTCATGGCCGCAGGCGCCGGGCTGTGCTTCTCCGCGCTCGCCGTCCCCGCGCTTGCGCTTCCTCTCAGCCACCTCGCATGGTGGGGCTTGATCGGAATCGTCGGCGCGGTGCGCTTTTGCGCCACGCTGCCGGGTAGCCACATCGATGTGCCACCACCCACGCACGTGTTTCTCGTCATCTACTGGGCGGCGCTGGGTTTGCTGTTGCTCGCGGTTCGTCGCGACTGGTCAACGCGGCGAGTCTTGACCGCTTGTGCGGGTGCGGTACCGGTGCTCTTCCTTATATATACCGGGCCCGGGATAGCGCAGGCTTTCGACCGGCGAGTGCACCTCGACGCGATCGACGTCGGTCAGGCAGATTGCCTGCTCATCCGCGCGCCAGGCGGACATGCAATGCTGGTCGATGGAGGGGGCCGTCTCGAGCGCACCGCGAGCGGCTTCGTTGTGGCTGCGCCCATCGGAGACAGGATCGCGGCGCGCACCGTCATGCCGTTCTTGTTGCGTCATTGGGTGCTGCACCTGGATGCAGTCGTCCTCACGCATCCCCACGGGGACCACGCTGGAGGACTCCCGGTCATCCTCGCGCGCGAGCGCGTTGATGCGCTCTACGACTCCGCCCAACTCTATTCGGGGCCGGCCTATCACCGGATGCTCGGCGTCGTACGGGAGCGACACGTCGCCTGGCGTCGCGCGGTTCGCGGCGAGGCCTTCGACCTCGGACCGAGCACCCACGTGAGCATCCTCGCTCCGGAGCTCCCGCTCATCACAGGCACCTCCTCGGATATCAACAACAACTCCGTCGTCTTGCGCGTGACGTTTGGGCGCGTCGCAATGCTGCTGACCGGCGACGCCCAGTCGGAAGCGGAAGCGCGGCTGCTCTCGCACGGCGCGACCGACCTGCGCGCCGACATCCTTAAAGTCGGCCATCACGGCAGCGCATATTCGTCTACGCCGGAATTTCTCGCGGCCGTTCATCCGAAGATCGCGATCATCTCGTGTGGGCTCCACAACGTCTTCGGTCATCCCAGCCCGCGTACGTTGGCTGCGCTGGCCACGGATGGAATTCGAATCTACAGAACGGACCTCGACGGAGGAGTGTCCATAATTTCGAATGGGTCATCGATCGAATCGAGCTCGACACTTCCATAGAAGAAGATGGAGGCTTGTGGCTGAAGAGGGGTACTCGTCTTGACGTTCGTCGCCAAAGGTTCTCCTTATTAACGGTGCGAGGTTGAAGTTCACCATCGCGCTTGCGCTCGCGTGCGGAGCGCTCGGCTTTTGGGGTGCCAAGAGCGGCGCCACGGCAGGGCACTCGTACGAGTGGCGCACGTACGGTTTTGACTTCACGAACGCACGACACGCGCCGTCGCGGCAGATAAATCGTGGCAATGTCGGGTTGCTCGCCCCCGCTTGGCGGTACCTCACGAGCACGCACGGACGGATGGAATCTTCACCAGTCGTCGCCGGCGACACGATGTACGTGACAAGCGGCGCCGATAACGGCGTTGAGGCTCTCGATGCCGCGAACGGCACACTGAAATGGGCCTTCACTCCAACGCTGGGAGTGACGGAGCTCTGCTGCGGTCACATCAACCGCGGCGTCGCCGTTGAAGGCTCGAAGGTTTTCTACGCGACATTGGATGCGCGGCTGATCGCGCTTGACGCGCGAACGGGTCACGTCATATGGCAGCGCCAGATCGACGATCCGCGCAGCGGTTTGAGCGAGACGATGGCGCCGCTTGTCTGGAGCGGGATCGTTTTTATCGGGAGCTCCGGCGGCGAGCTCGGCATCCGAGGTTCGGTGTCGGCGTATCGGGCCCGAGACGGCAGCTTGCTTTGGCGCTGGTGGTCAGTCTCGCCGGGTTGGGAAGGCCGCTACGTGTCGAGCGTGCATGGAGTCTCGCTGCATCGCGATATCGCAACGGAGAAAAGGGATGCGAAGTCGCGGCGCGATGCCTGGCGGCACGGCGGCGGTCCCGTGTGGATGACGCCCGCCCTCGATGAACGGACAGCCACGCTCTACGTCTCGACGGGCAATCCATCGCCCGACTATCGCCCTGACCTTCGCCCCGGAGACAACCTCTACACGGATTCAATCGTCGCGCTCGACGCCCGCACCGGAAAGATGCGCTGGTACTACCAAGAGACCCCCCACGATCCGGGGGATCACGACGCTGCGAGCCCGCCAGTTCTGCTCGACGTAAGGTCGCCGGGCGGGCGCATGGCGGCAGTCGCCGAAGCCGGCAAGACGGGCTGGCTGTACATCGTCAATCGTCGTGACGGCAGCCTCATCCGCGTCTCGCAGAATTTTGTGCCGCAAGATGATGTCTACGTGCACGTACCGTTAACCGGCGCCACAGTGCGGCCTGGCACGCTCGGCGGAGCGATCGCACCCATCTCCTACGATGCGGATCTCCATCTGGCTTTCATCGAAGCGACCGATCTGCCGCAGTGGATAAATCCCACGCGCGGCGATCTGGCGGGCGACTATGAGGGCGGCCAGGTGGGTCAGTCGGTGCGAGGTGACAATTTCGTCGTCGCCGTCAATGTCGATACGGGGAAGGTCGCATGGCGGCAACAGCTGACGGGCGGTCATAATTGGATGTTGGGAGGCAGCGCGTCGTTGGGCGACCTCGTCTTCGCCTCCGATCCCTTCGGCGCGCTCGAAGCGCTCGATGCACGCGACGGCACGCTGCTGTGGCGCTATGAGATCGGAGCCAATAGCGGCGACGTCCTCGCCACGTTCAGCGAGAAGATCCATGACTTCTTGGCGAGGATCAAACGCGCGCTGCTGGGGCGGCCGGCCTCGACCAGCGCCTATGTGAGCGCGCCGCCCATCTGCTACGAGGTGGGTGGTCGAGAGTTTGTCGCGGTCACCGCAGATGTGGCGCCAGGCCGGCGCTCCGGCGGAGACGCGATTTTCACGTTCGCGCTGCCGGCTCAGCGGTGATTTGGTCTCGGGAACCCGCGCGCCGGCGCTCCAGCGACCGCACGATCGTGCGCTCGATAAGCCGGTTGAAGACAACGTTCGTCACAAAGCGATCCGTAACGTTCAATCCACGGAATCCTATCAAACGTCTCACGGCTCCGCGAGCGCGCCCCAAGAGACGCAAGCGGTGACCGTCGCGGAATTGTCGGTGCGCATCGAAGTCCTTGTCGGTCGCGTCGAGGCGACGTTTCTCGGCGAAGCGCCGGATGCTTGGTTCCATCCAACGATCGCTCCACCGCAGGAAGAAACACGGCAGGTCGGAGAGCGCATAGGGAGGTGGGGCGAGGTGCGTGACCACGGCAGCCGGTTCGAGGTAGATGCTCCCCCCTGCGCCGGCGACATCGATGCAGAAATCGACATGATCGAGGAATGACAAGAGCTGCTCATCGAGCGGACCGAGCTGTTTGAACGCTTCCATGCGGACGAGCATGCAATGGAATTCCACGAGATCGACGCTTTCACGGACGAGCGACGAGCGGACCTTCGCCATCGGCTGGTTGCTGAAACGATGGTGCTCGTGCAACCGTCTATGGCCATCCTCGTCGATGATCCGAAGTTCCGCTCCGGCCATGTGCACGATCTGTTTGGCCGGATCGTCGATGAGGTAAAGAGGGCCGACCGCCCACGCCTTCGTCTCCTCGGCGCACGCGACGAGGCGCTCTAACCATCCGGGCTCGACGTAGACATCGTTGTCGACGAAGACGACATACTTGGTGTGCACATGCGGCAGCGCAAGGTTGCGTGCTTGATTTGCCGCGAGCAGATACGGCGTGCGAATGAGCGTGAAGCCCCGCTGCTGGGCGCGGTCCTGCACGTAGCGAGCGAGGGAGCGCGGTGAGTTGCCGTCAACGTAGACGAGCGGAATTTCAGCGGAGGTCGTGGCGAGGATGCTTTCGAGCGAGCGGCGCGCCTTGCTGAACTGCTCGCGCGGCGTGACGACGATGGTCGCAAGCGGCTCAGGCATCCGCGTTCGCCGAACTGGTCGTCATGCTCGCGGCGATGGCGGCAGTGCCACGCGCGCGCAAGCGGTCTCGCTCCAGGCGCGCGACGACGGTGGGTTCGAGTAGATATTTATAACCCGTGTCTACCATGATGTCGACCAAGCGTCGCCCGCGTGCGCCGAAGAGGCGCGTGGCGACGGCCGCAGCAAGCCGAAACGGCCGGCGGCGCTCTCCATCCCGAAAACGCGCGCCGCCTTGAAGCATGTAGTCGTCTTCGGGGATGCCCCACTTCTTCGCGAAATGCCGGATGCTTGGCTGCAGCCAAATGTCGCTCCAGCGCAAGAAATATAAACCAAGATCCGACAAGGCCAGCGGCGGCACTCCCGAAAGCACGACGACCGCGTCGGGTTCGGCAAACAAGGAGCCGCCCGCGGCCTGGACGTCGAGCGAAAAATCGCGGTGGCCTTGGAAGGACGTAAAGCTCTCGTCAAACGATTGGATCCGATCGAGCACGTCTTTTCTGACGAGCATGCAATGGGATTTCGCGTACCCGCAGCGACTGCGGCGCAACCCGCCGCGCACCTCGACGAGAGGCTTGCCCGCAAGCGGTGCCGTCTCATGCAGCCGGCGCTTGCCGTCTTCTTCGACGATCTGCAAGTCGGGCGCCATGGAGTAGACCGTCGGGCTGCGCGGATCTCCGGTGCAGTAGAGCGGCTCGACCACCCATGCACTCGTTTCACGAGCGCAGCGCAGGAGCGCATCGAGCCATCCCGAGGTGACGATGACCCAATTCTCGAGAAATGCCACGTATTCGGTGGTAATGTGGGGCAGCGCGAGGTTCTGCGCTTCGGCCGTCGTGAGGTAGTGGTCGCTGCGGACAAGCGTGAACCCGCGCGCGCGAGCCTGCTCTTGGAGATAGCGCCGGACCTTCGCCGGAGCGTTGCCGTCAACGTAGACAAGCTCAAATGGCGGCGGCGTGAAAGCGTAGATGCTCTCGAGCGCCGCCTTCGTTTGGCTAAAATGCTGCCATGGCGTCACCACGATCGTGACCGAGGGACGGACGCTCCGCTCCATCGCCGTCACCATCTGATTATCTCACAATCCCACCAGAAGAGGCCGGTCGCATCGCTCGGCGGCCGCGTGGCGAGGTAGAACGCGGTCTCGATGGCATCTTCTGCATCGATCTCCGCCTGCGGTCCGCCGATCGCGGTCTTCACCCAACCGGGATGCATCGAATCCACCATGACGCCACGATTGCGCAAATCGGCAGCGAGCGATTGCGTGTAGCTGTTCAGCGCGCTCTTGCTGAGGCGGTACGCCGGAGCGTAGCCGTCCGAGCGGCGGCTCAACTGGCCCATCACCGAAGAAATATTGATGATGCGGCTTCCGGCGAACAGCAGCGGATCGAAGGCCGAGCAGACATGGAGAGCGCCGAAGAGATTGACCGCGAGCGTGCGCTGCACCACCGCATCGTCGACGCGGCTCGCGGGCATGGCGCGGTCTTCGTCCAAAAAGACGCCCGCGTTGTTGACGAGCACATCGATGCGACTGTAGCGGCCGGCGATTTCGCCTGACAGGTCGCGCACTCGGCGGGCATCGCTGACGTCGGCGAGGCAGAGCTCCACCCGGCTTCCCTCCAAGGAAAGTTCCTCGACGGCTCGCGCGCCGGCGACCGGGTCCAAAGCGATGAGGATGCATCGCGCGCCGGCTTTGGCAAAAGCCTTCGCGATCGCAAAGCCGATGCCCGAGCTTGCACCAGTGATGAGCGCGGCCTTGCCCTCGAGCGCTCCTCCGCTCGCAATGCTGCGGCGCACCCGCCGCATGCGATCGGCTGCGACGCGTGAACGGGCCGAACGATACACTCGGCCCAGCAACGCGCGAGCTTTCGCCACGGGGGTTGCCATGCACGGCATCTTCGCGAGAGTGTGCGCGCGAGGCTTTGGGACTTCCGATGGTGACCGAACGGTGCACGCGAGGCCAAACGTCCCTATCTGGCCAAGCCGCGGTCGCACATCGCGGAAAGGCGAGGTCGCTCATCTTCATGGAGGCGGACGTGGTCGTGGTCGGAGCGGGTGCGGCCGGTCTCGCCGCAGCGCGGAGACTGGCGGCCTTGTCTCGACGAGTGGTCGTCGTGGAAGCACGGAATCGCGTCGGCGGACGCGTCTTGTCGCACTGCTTCCCCGGGTTGCGCGAGCCTGCAGATCTCGGCGCAGAATTCATCCACGGGCCTGGCGCTGAGACCGTGACACTGCTCCGCGAAAGCGGCAGCATTGCCGTCGAGACCGGCGGCGACGCTTGGATCTGTGCGGCAGACGGCGAGTTGCAGCGCGACGACCGGGATTTCGATGAGGCTGCGCGCGCTTTGGGGGCGGCGCACTCGCTCGGGCACGATGAAAGCGCCGAGCGCTTCTTGCAACGGCTCGAAAGCGACGAGCGGACGGGTCGAGCGGCGCGGTCGGCCCGCTTTTTTGTCGAGGGCTTTGAAGCCGCCGATCCCACACGAGCCAGCGTGAAGTCCATCGCAGACGAGCTGCGCTCCGGGGTGGATGCAAGAAGCGCGCGTCCTCTGGGCGGCTATTGGCCCATGTTCGAGCATCTGCGCGACGCCTGTTTGGCCGCCGGCGCGGAGCTTCGCATGTCGACGATCGTTCGCAAGGTCTCGTGGCGACCGGGCGACGTCGAGCTCGAGACGATAGAACGAGGACGCTCGCAGCGGATCGTCGCTCGCGCGGCGGTCATGACGGTGCCGATCGGCGTTCTCCATCAGCACGGCGATGAGGGCGCTATTTCGTTCGAGCCCGACCTCCCAAGCATCAAACGCGACGCGCTCGCGCACATCGAGATGGGACAAGCGGTGAAGGTCGTCCTTCGGTTTCGGAAGCCCTTTTGGGAAGAGATCAACCGCGGCCGCTACCGCGACGCCGCATTTTTCCGCTGCTGGGCGCAGCCGTTTGCCGGGTATTGGACGCAATTCCCGACCCGCAGCACGCTCATCACCGCCTGGGCCGGAGGACCGAAAGCGCTCGCGCTCGCCGGCGCATCGCAGGCGGAAGTGGTCGAGCTGGCTTTGAACGGATTCGGGGCACTGTTCGGCGATCAGAAACTCGTTTGCGGGGAAATCGAAGATACGGCTATGCATGACTGGCACGGCGATCCATTCGCCCGTGGCGCATACAGCTACGTCACGGTCGGCGGTGGACACGCGCGCATGCAATTAGCAGCGCCCGTCGCGAACACGCTCTTCTTCGCCGGCGAGGCCACGTCGACCGACGGCCAAGGGGGCACGGTCAACGGCGCGTTACAAACGGGCGAGCGCGCTGCCATGGAAGTGGCGGCCGTGCTCGGGGCGAGGGAGAGCTAGATGGAAGGTACCCCATCGGCGCTGCTGGCGAACTGGTCGAACTTCTACGTCGCGATCGGCTCGTCTGCCGCCGCCTTGACCGGATTGATGTTCGTCGTGATCACCCTCGTGAACCGGACGGAGCAATCGCAGCGCAGCAGCGACGGCATCGCCACGTTCAGCACGCCCACCGTTCTGCATTTTTGCGCCGCGTTATTCTTTTCAGCCGTGCTCAACGCGCCGTGGCACTTGTTGCTCGACCCGGCCCTCATCATCGGACTCACCGCGCTTTATGGGGTCATCTACGTCCTTGGTGTGATGCGAAGAACGAAACGTCTGACCGCTTATACACCCGACACGGAAGACTGGATATGGTACACGGTCGTGCCGCTCGTAGCCTACAGCATCATCCTCGCAGGCGCCGTCGTCTTGCCAATTGCTCCCGTGCGAGCGCTGTTCGTGCTCGCGGGCGGGGTCGTGCTCTTGATCTTCCTCGGCATCCGCAACTCGTGGGATGTGGTCACCTTCATCGCAACGGGCGGTCCTGACGCTTCCCAACCTAAGGAGTGACCGATGTTTCTCTCCGATCCGCCTGAAAACGATGCCGTTCACGCGCTCTACGAAGCATCGCGCTTGGAGGACGGTTATGTCACGAACTTCTTGCGCGTCTGGGGATGGCGGCCCGACGTCTTTTGCGCTTTTCGCGAGATGCGAACATCGCTTGCCTCGCGGACCACGCTCAGCGAGCGCGAGATCGCCGTTCTCAACGCGACGACAGCTTCTCGATTGGGTGACGGATACTGCTCGATTGCCTGGGGCAGCAGACTTGCGAAGCTTACAACCCCGGCAGTCGCGGCTTCGCTGCTTCGTGCGGAGGAACAGCCGCCGCTCAGCGGGCGCGAAACCGCGCTCATGCATTGGGCCGCAGCCATGCTCGCGGATCCAAATGCGACGACCCGCAAAAGCGTCGAGTCGCTCAAAAGCGCCGGGTTAGACGAACAGGAGATCTTCGACGCCACGCTGCTCGTCGCGTTTCGTCTAGCCTTCAGCACCGTCAACGACGCGCTCGGAGCCACACCGGATCGCGGGCTCGTGGAAGCAGCCCCGGCCGAGGTCACGGCAAGCGTGACCTACGGCCGTTCCCTAGCGACGTCTAGTGAGTGAGGACTTCGACTGCGTTGGCGTTGTCGTCGTTGAAATAGAGTTTGAGGTCGCCGATCCCGTGGCCCGAAGCGACCATGCCAAAGAGAGCCCCGGCTGCGCCAGTGTCGACGTTTTTGACATCGAGCACGTGACCGCATGGCGCGATTTCCACGAGCAGGTTCTTCCCGTTGGGGTCGAGGGTATTCCCGAGCACGAGATGGCCACCCGGGAGGAGCGCCGAGCTGATCGGTCCATTGAGCGGTGCCCCCGAGAAGATCAAGCGTGCGTGATCCGCGAAGGGTCCGCCAAACGACGTGCCGGTCACGACGATGCCGTGCGCCGGGATGGATGATACGTGTAAGAACGCCGTCAGCGAGTTGTTCGCGCCATCCACGATGTAGAGCCGGTCGTGTCGCTCGTCGTACTGCAGACCCGAAGGACCGAGGATGCTGCCCGGCGCTCCGTGATTGACGGGGAAGCCGGTGGCGATCACCGTGAAGTTAAAGGTCCCATCCGAGCGAATGCCGATGCGCACGATGCTGCCCGTGCCCGCGTTGCTCTCATAAAACGCCGCGACTCCGAACGGACCGGGGTTCGGAGCGAACGCCTGCCCGAATGGGCCGTGAAACGGACCGTTCGCAAGCGTCGTCAGGAGCGTTCCGTCCGGGGAGAAGATCGGGTTTTTGTCGGTGGCGAACGCCGCGGCCCAAATCGAGTCGTTCGATCCGAGCGCGAGCGCCGTGCACCCCGTCAACGCCGTCGCTTGCGCGATGTGAAGGGGAGTTGCGCCCGGATGGGGATGCAACGCGATGATGGTCGTGCCCGTGCCTTGCACGTTCGCAGAATCGTTGAAATTGCATACGACCAAATCGCCGGCCTCGAGTTTTCCGGCATCCGTCTTCGCGATGTCTAAGCCGTAGGGATTTACGTCGCCGTTGATCGGATCGATCGTCGACCCGATGGTCCGCAAGTCGTCGAGGTGTTTGAGCACCGAATCGTCGTCGTCTGCGTGCAGGTCGGCATCCATGGCATCGAATTGCAAGCCCGGCGTTTGCGCGAGAGAGCTCGCGGGATTGCCGGCGCTTCCTGGGACGGCGTTGGTCGCATGGTTGGAACAGGCCATAAGCGACGCGCTCAAGGCGACGCCAACGAGCGCCGCCAAGTAGCGAGATATCCTCATAGATCACCTCCAGCGGAACTGCGCCCTTTCAGGAATGCACCGTACCCCCCGAACCTGAAGGCCCGCTGAATATTGTGGGAGCTTTAATGCCAAAGCACTCGCGGCGTGACGTGCTTGCCCTCATCGGCGCGGCGAGCGCTTGCACGCTGCTGGGAAAGCCCACGCCTGCTTACGCCGCGCGGGCCTACTCGGCTCGCGTGCTCGCAAAGAACCCAGCGGGTTATTGGCGCTTCGAAGAACGAGATGGTTTTCTCGCCCGGGACTCTAGCCCACAGGGACACGACGGCGACTACCTAGGAAGCGTCGTGCTCGGGCAACCCGGGGCGATTGCAAGCGAACCGGATCGCGCGATCGGCTTGAACGGATCGACGGCGTTCGTCGAGGTTCCCGATAGCGCGGCGTTCAGCGTGCCGACGAGCGGCAACGGCCTCACCGTCGAGGCGTGGATGCGTCCGGACAAACTCGTCTTCGCAGGCGAGACCGATGAGAAGTATGTCCACTGGCTTGGGAAAGGGCAGTACGGATCGTTCGAATGGGGGTTTCGCTTTTACAGTCAGGACTCGCCGACGCGACCGAGCCGGATCTCCGCCTATGTCTGGAATCCGGGCCACACGATGCACGCGGAGAGCCTAGGGGCAGGCGCCTACTTCCAAGACGTGTTGCAACGCGGCGTCTGGATCCACGTCGTCGCGTGCTTCGACCCAGGCGATGCGCGCGATCCGCGCGCAGGCGTCTCCATCTATAAGAACGGCGTGCTCCGCGCGAGCCCCGCGAGGTCGCCGGGCGCTCGTTACGCGACCTACGACATCGAGCCCACCCACGGGCTTGCCACATTGCGCATGGGCACGCGCGACCTGGCGAGTTTCTTCGCGGGCGGTCTCGACGAAGTGGCCATATACCCGCGCGTCTTGAGCGCGGCCGAGATCATGGAGAACTACGTGGGAGCGAGCGCCTCGTAACGACCGCCGCCTTCAAATGCTCCATTGCCACGCGTTCCACGACTCCAGCACCGGATTCGGCGCAAAGCCTTTGAAGTCGACGCTGATGAGCTCTTGCTGGCGTTGCCACCACAAGAAGACGATCGGGTTGTCGCGCGCGAGCAGCGCCTCGATCTCACGATAGGCCCGCGTGCGTGTCGCTTGGTCGTACGAAGAGAGCGCTTGGGCCTGCGCCGCCTGCATCGCGGGCAGGCAGTAGTGGGTGTCGTTGTATCCGTTCGGCGGGAAATTCTCACACATGAATTGCGATGAGTTGTCGGGATCGATGCCAGCGTACCACGGAAGCGTGATGAGGTCGAATTGACCGCGATGCATGATGCCGCCCATGCCGGCAGGCGCGTAGAGGATGTCCAGCGGGTAAAGCTTGACGTCGACTCCGATCCCAACGTTCTTGAGCATCGATTGCACGAGAACGACGAGCTTGCGATGGGTCAAGGTGTTGGTATCGGAGACGAGCTCGAGGCGCAGCGGAACGCCTTGCTTGCGCACCAGGCCGTCGCTGCCGGCAACAAAACCCGCCTGGGCCAGCAGCCGTCGAGCTCGCGCCGGATCGTACGGCGGCGGCACGGCAGCGGGATTGAACGCCCAAAGCCAGTCAGGCAGATCCTCCGTGGCGAGCTTCTCCTGTCCGCTCGTCAGGGTGCTGACGATCTGTGCCTTATTTATGGACGACGCGATCGCGGTACGGACGCGAGGGTCGTCGAGCGGCGGATGCGTGAGGTTGAATCCGATGCCTTCGTATCCGTTCATGTTGTTCCACACGATGCGGATGTCGGGAATGGTGCTCGCCTGCCGGTACGTGTTCACCGACGGCTGGAAGACGTAGTCGATGCCATGGGTCTGCAGGAGTTGGAGGGCCGTCGTCTCGTCCGGAATCACCTCTATGCGGATCCGGCGTAACTTGGGCGCCCCGAGGAAGAAGCCATCGTTCGCCGTCACTAAGATGTGATCGCCGTGCACCCACTCGACAAATCGAAACGGCCCATCGCTGATGGTCGGCGCGGTGTTGAACGGAACCTGATTGATGTCGTGGTAGCGCGACAGCACGTGCGCGGGGACGATATCGTACGGCTGGTCGCTCTCGGCGAAAAAGGTGTTGACGAAGGGTGCGAAGCGCTTTTTGAGATGGACGACCGCAGTGTACGGATCCGGAGTATCGATGGATCGGATCACATCGTAGCCATGGTGAGACACGACGTCGTTTGCGGAGTTGTCGATCGCTTGCCATGAGAACCGGACATCCTTGCTCGTCACTGCGACGCCGTCGGTCCAGCGTGCGTCGCGGCGGAGATGATAGGTGATGGTGAGTCCGTCGGGGCTGACCCCGCCATTGCGCCGGCTGGGGATCTCGCGGGCGAGCATGGGCACCGGATCGCCGCGCTCGTCCGCCGTGATGAGCGGTTCGAACATCAGCCGGTCGACGAATCCGTCGTTTGTCGTCGAATCGAGCAGCGGATTGAGCGTCTTCGCGTCTTGTGGCAACGCCACGCGCAGCACGCCCGCTTGCGTCCACAGATGCCGCTGGCCGGGCAGGCCGGCATTGGTCGCGATCTTCGTGCACGCGGCGCAGACGACGGCGCACAGCACTCCAACCATCAAAGATCGTGTAACCGGCCGGCGCATCTTCAAGAACTCAGCAGGCCGCGCAGCACGAAGAAGAGTCCGACCGCGCCGATGACGCCCGAGAGCCAAAACAGCGCTGGGCGCGAGATCATCGCGGCGATCGACGTCAGCACGATCGCGACTTCGAAGAACGCAAGCGAGATCTCAAGGTTTGACTTGCGTACTTCCAAAGCCGTCGACGAGAAGAGCGCGGCATCGCGCGCCTTTTCCTCGCTGCGCGCTTGCGACATGAGCGGCTTTTGCTCAGACCGATACTTGCTTGCCTGCGCTTTGAACGAAGCGGCCGCAGCGGCCGGCGCGGTCTGCGCGCTCACCTCATAGAGATGCGCCTTGAGGCTCTCGGCTTGGTATTCGTTCCACGCATCGGACGCAGTCACTTCGTGCATCAGCGCCTCGTTGCGCTGGCCGAGAACCTGCGCGCCAAGACGTCCGGCGATGATGCCGGAGAGTCCCGCACAGACTGCTAAGATCGCGGCTGCGACCGGCACGTAGCGTAGCTTGCCATGGCCTGTCTCGAGCAACGAATGATGCGCGTGCTCAACGTGGTGGACCGCCTCGCGCGTCGAGTACCCCTCCGGCATGTCGCTACGCAGATTGGCGCGCCGCCGAAGGAAGCCTTCAGCGCGCGTACAGGCGAACGCGGATGCTGAAGAAGGACCGATCGATCCTGACGCCACGTCTTTCTGCCGCCTTCGTCGTCATCGCGTGCGCTTGCGTTGCGAGGGCTTCCGTGAACCCGGAACGCAGACCGGTGGACTCGCGTTCGACGACCCAGATCCGCGCTAGCCGGTCAGCGGCGCCGTCCAGTGCCGCTGTGGAAATCGTCACCGGTGCGGGTCGTGCGAGCGCATCGAGCTCATGCCGCAACGGGATGGCTGCGTACGCGGGCGTGCACTCGACCACATCGCCGGGACGAGCGCGAGCTGCGATGAGCGCGGCGACTCCTCGCCAATCTTCCTTCGGCGCGCTGTACGCGTTTCCAATCCCAAGCACGCTCGCGAGAGCGAACAGCGCAAGCGCGCCGTACAGAGCCGGCCGTGAAGACAGCCGATCGAGACCTGCCGCGGCGAGGATCGCAAGCATCGGCACGACGGTGATGAGATAGCGCGCCTCGAAGATCGGGCGTACGGCGAGCGAGAAGAGCGCGCACGCCAGCACGGGAACGAAGATCCAGATCAAGACGGCCGTCACGGCGCTAGCGCGGCTAGCACAAGCGCTAGGCAAACGAGCGGGGAGCACGGCATAGGTTGCGGCGCCCGCATTCGCGAGCAACGCGAGCACGCCGCCGCTCACCGCGACGAAGAAGCCGCCGAGCGCAGCCAGCGACAGCGGCGGCACCCAGGCGATCCCTTCGGTGCCGTGCCGGTAGGCTTCGAGTGCAAGCGGCGCCGCCAAGAGCGCGATCGCCGCGTAGCAGAACGAGAGCCTCGTCCAAGGCAGCTGGCGCCGAAAGACGCTCAAGGCGGACATGATGTGCGCGGCCAGCACGAGGGCTCCGAAGAGGTGGTCGTAGACCATCAGCGTGCTCGCGACGACGTACGGTACCGCCGGCTGCCAAGCGCGCCGCTCCAAGACATCGAGGAAGAAAAAAGTTGACAGCAAGCTTAGCAGGACGAACAGCGTATAGCCGCGCGCCTCTTGCGCGTAACTGATGAAGAATGCGTTCGTCGCGAGCAGAAATGCCGCGAAGATGCCCACGCGCGCGTCGAACAGCCGACGCCCAACGAGGTACACGCACGGAATCGCGAGGACCGCTGCGATAACCGAGAGCGCACGCACGAAGCCGTCGCTCGAACCAAGGCGCAACCAGCCATGCAGCAGCAGATAGTAAAGCGCGAAGTTCCCACCGTCCGTGAACGCCACGGAGGGTAGTCGCTCGAAGCCGGCATAGCGCACGCTCATAGCCTCGTCTAGCCAGAAGCTCTTGGTGGGAAGAAACGCGCTTGCCAGCACCCCTGCCAATGCCATAGCCGCGCCGACCCAAATCCAGGCCGAGCGACCGAAGCTGAGAAAGCGTGCCGCAGCTGACATCCGCTCAGCATTTCGCGGGCCTGCGTCCCAGGACTGCTCTAGGAGAGGGCCGCCCGTTGGGACTAAGGTTGACCCGAGGTTGGGCAGCGTGATTCACGCAGGTCAAAGGTCCCGTTTGGTATACTGACGCAAACGCCGGTCGAACGGACGGCGTTTGTTTGGGAGTGTCTTTCTTGCTGGTTCAGAACCCGGTTACCGTAAGGTACGCGCTTCGGCCTGACGTGGTCGCGACGTTGCTCGACGAGGGTGCCGTCCTCTTGGACCTTGATTCCAAGTACTTCTATCGGCTCAACCGCACGGGGTGGTTGGTCGTGCAGTGTTTTGAGTCCGGCGCGACGGTGGAGGAAGTGAAGGCGTATTGCTCGCGTTGCGGGGCAACGGCCGGCCACGAGCCGGCGATCGCGGCGCTGCTCGACCTGCTCGCGAAGGATCGGCTCATCGAAGTCTCGCAGGACCTCGGTTCCGCCGGAGTCATTGCATCGCAAGACGACCGCACGCAACCCTGGTCAGCCCCGACGATCGAGAAGCAGTCCGAGCCTTTGCAACGCGTGATCATCAGCGCCTTCGACCCAAGCGTTCCTTTGGTGGAATGAACGGCGGATTGCCGCTGACGCGCGCTCGCGTCGGGGCGAACCACTTTTATTGCGGGCCGTTAGAGGTGACCGTGCGCGCGCAGGGCGACGGGTTGGCTCGCAAGATCGCAGAGACACTGGAACTGTACGATCTGACATGGGACGGGCCGTATCGGCCGGTCAGCATCGTCGCTCGCCAATCGGACCTGCCCGGCGTGCGGGCGCGCGGGGATTTCCTTCGTTGCGGACGCATGCTCGTCGATCGGAGCGCACGAGGGCTGCATGCCACGACGACATCCGGCGCGCGCGCGCGGGCATGGTTCTCCGAAGCCGGCGAGCGCTGGCACGTCGCGGTGAGCGACGCGCTTGTCGAGGCGGGCAAGCTGGAAGAGATCGAAGACGTCTTAAGTCTCGTGCTCACAACCGGCTGGCGTCGCGAGGGATGGACGCCGGTGCACGCCGCGGCAGTCGTCAAAGACGGCCTGTGCGCGATCTTTTGCGCGCCGACCGGCGGGGGGAAGACCACCCTGACCGCTGCCTTCGTGCGGCGCGGCTGGCAGGTTCTCGGTGATGACAAGCTGCTGCTGCGCATGCGCGATGGCGCGCCGGAAATCGCGGCGCTGCTCCATACCTTCAACCTGCATCCACGCACGCGCGATTGGTTTCCCGAAGTGGGTGACCTCGAGCGCTTGCCGCGCTATTCCGTGTGGACCGAGAAGCGCAA